>JAZKGJ010000067.1:0-10767 GCA_040385975.1 Pseudomonadota bacterium
TGAGCCTGGTCGAGCTGGGCCGCTACGACCGCAACCTGGCGAACATCATCGTCGGCCGTCTAGAAAGCGACGGCATCGCCGCGGTTGCGTTCGATGGCGGCGCGAGCATCGCCGACGGCAGCTGGCTGTTGATCCCGGTGCGGGTGATGGTCGATGCGGACGATCTGGCGGCGGCACGAATGATCGTCGATCAGCCCTGAAACGTGTTCTGGCTCGCCAGCACCGTCGCGAGCGCATCGAGCGCGAGCGGCATCGCGAAGCGGAAGCCGGCGCGGTCACCCTCCTGCCAGCAGATCGTGCCCGCGCGCGGGGCGGCGAGGCCGGGCACGCTGAGCGCCGCCCAGCGCCCGGTCGGATCGGTCGGCAGCGCCCCGGCGGTCAGCTTCGCGCCACCGAGCGACAGGTCGAGCAGGCGGATGGTGCGGCACGCGCCGTCGAGCGTCAGCAGCGCCGAGCGGTCGCAGACGAAGCGCGGCGCACGGGGCAGCCGATCGGCGACCTCGACGCCGAGGATGGCGGCCAGATCGAGCGGATGATCGAACTCGACCCCGGCGCGCAGGCCGTCGCTCCAGCGCACCGTCGCGGACAGTTCGGGCAGACCGCGCAGCGAGATCGCGAGCTGTTCGCCCACCACCGGCGCGGTCGGAAAGCGCGCCTTCAACCCGTGGCGCGACACGTCGTTGACGACGCAGGCGAATTCATGTCCGCCGGCGCGAACCTTGCCGACCATCAGCACGGTCAGATGACGCGCGCTGCGGCGGGCGCGGCCCGATATTGCTGCATCGAACGCGGGCGCTTCGGGGGGCATGAGCTGGCTCTCCTCTTTGATCATTTCAATTTGACGCGGAATCGCAGGCGAAAGGCACTGAGCGCGGCCTGGGTCCCGCTCAGCCGGACCCGGACCGCGCGCACCCTGGTATCGAACCCTTCGGCATCGGCGACCGGCGTGTAGGACCAGCTGGTGCCGTCGAAGAATTCGAGCCCGTCGGTCGCGCTGGCGAGGCTGGTGAACGTGTAGCCCAGCCCGCTGCCGAGCAGCCCGAGACCGAGCAGATTGCCGTCCATGAACTCGACCGGGCCGCTGCCCGCCGCGCCGTAATCGGCGACGCGCAGCTTGACAGAAAGCGGGAGCGTGTCCTCGATCACGACCACGCGGACGACGTTCCCCGACAGGATGCCGTTGGGGTTGTCGACCCGGATCGCATAATCGAGGGTCGCGTTCGGCAGCGCCTTCGGATTGAGCGTGTTGACCTGATCGGCGACGACCACGCTCGATTTGGCGACGGTCAGCGGCGCGGCGTGCACGGCGCAGAGCGGCAGCAGCAGCGCGAGCAGGGCAAGGCCGCGTTTCACTTGCCGAGGGCCTTCAGCGACAGTTGGTCGAATTTCAGCCGCAGCGTCAGATACGGACCCGCGCGGGTGTAGCGGTCGTCGTCGAAATCGCGGTCGCGGTAGCCCGCGAGATTGTACCCCGCGCTGAGCCAGAGATTGGCGGCGGGGGCGATGCCGAGCGATGGCCCGCCGCTCCAGGTCCACGCGCCTGGTCCCCACGCGTGCTGGACCGAGCCCTGCACCCCGATATCGACGCGGCGGCCCAGATCCTTGCGCAGGTCGAAGCCGGTGACATCGATGAACCCGCTGTAGACGTCGTCGGCGAAGCGGCCGCGCACGTATTTCACGCCGTAGTAGAGCGTCGCTTCGAGCCCGTGGCCGTTGCCTTCGGCGCCGGTGCGGTAATTGAGCGCAAAATTGTTGATCAGCCGGCGGGTGACCTGTTCGCCCCCCGTCACTCCGGCGCCATAGGCCGGCACGCCAAGCACGTTGCGGTCGGTGAAGCCGGCATCGGCGCCTTCGTAACGCAGCGACAGCCGGTCGAGCACCGACCAGCGGCGGTCGAGCGGGCGCCACGCCAGCGCGAGGTCGGCGGCGGCATAGCCCGCAACCGCGCCGGTGCGGTCGGTGACGCGGTAGCCGCGCAGCGAACCCGCCAGCGTGCGGCCTTCGCCCAGCGCGCGCAGAACATTCGCGGTCAGCCCCCAGCGCCGCCCGGTGTCGGCGTCGCGATATTCGAGCCGGCCGTTCGCCGACCAGGCCGGGCCACGATAGGTCGCGCCGAGGGTGAGCGCGGCATAATCCTCGTTCAAGGCGTCCTGGCCGAGGAAACCGCCGCTCGCCACGGGGTGAAATTGGTTGAGGACCGCGCCCGCCGGAATCCGGCCGTTCAGGGTGTTGGCGGCGTCGAGGGTCGCGTTGAGCGTCCAGCGCTTGCCGAGCGGCAGCGACTGGGTGAGCCCGTATTGCGCGAAACTGCGCGCGCCGCTTTCGCCAATCGCCTGCTGATTGAGCGTGCCGGTCAGTTTCGCGCCGGTCCACGCGGCGACGTCGAAGCCGACGCGGGCGGTCTGCGCGTCGAAGTCGCGACCGTCGGCGATCTCGTATCCGCCGAGCAGGCGGATGCCGGGGGTCAACCGCCAGGCGACGCCGAGTTGATGCCGAACCGGGAAATCGACCGAATCCCTGGTCCCGCCGGGGGCGAACTGGGTCTCGGCGGACAGATCGACCTTGCCGCCCAAGAGCGTCTGCGTCCCACCCAGCGTCAGCAGCCGCGAATCGCGCGGCCGGTCGAGCCCGCGGTCGCGGGCGAAGCGGAGCCCTGCATAGAGCGTCCCCGCCGGGCGGGCATATTCGAGCCGCGCGTCGCCGGCGAGCCGCGTGCCGGGGCCGGCCAGATTGTCCTGATACCAGCCGGTGCCGGCCAGACTCAGCCGCTCGGTCAATCGCACCCGGCCGTCGGCGCCGAATTTGCGGGTGCCCGCCTCGACCAGGTTCTGCTGGCCGACCCCGAACCCGACATCCTGTTGCCGCGCGTAGACGATGCCGTCGAGGGCGGGGCCATGGTGCGCGATTTCGGCGAGCCAGGCGTCGCCTGCGCCGAGCCCAGCGCTGCCGCCGACGGCATATTCGGCGCGCAACTCGGTCGCGGTGCCGAGCTTGGCCCTGGCGTCGAGCGCCAGCACGGTGGCGCGTCCGTCGCTGTCGTCGCGGATCGCGCTCGCGCCGATTTCGGCCGCCCCGATCCGCAGCGCGGCGCGGCCCGCGGCGACCAGCCGTTTCGCGCCGATCCCGGCGACCTCGTAATCGGCGACGATGAAGACCGGGTTGAGCGCGCTGTCGCGGCTCAGCACGGGGTCGCGGAAGCGGATAGTGCCGAGCCGGGTGTCGATGTCGTAATCGAGGTGGCGGGTAAGCGCGGTCGTCTTGACGATACGTTCGGAGCGGTACCGGTCGCGCACTTCGAGCCGCAATTTGTCGCTGTTGGGAACGATGCCGCGGCTGCGCAGACGATACGGTCCGGACAGTCCGTTGCCCTGAAGTTCGTCGCGCACGAAGCGCTGACCGGTGTGCGCAACGAAGCCGCTCGCGCGGACGCGCTCGCCCTCGAACGCGGCCTTCGCGCCATTCAGCGTGCGGCTGTAGCGGCCCAATTGCGTATCGGTCAGCCCGCTTTCGAAATCGCCGAACAGGGCGTAGAATTCGCGGGCCTCGAGCCGCAGGTAGAGCTTGCGGCGAGTCGGCGCGTCGTAGCCCTGCTGGCTGCCGTCGCCGTAGACGGTATAGTAGCGATCGGGGTCGATGGTGCCGAGCAAGCCGCGGTCGGGGTCGTGCCTGCGGTCGCTGTCATAGGCGATGGTGAGCAGCCACGCACCCTTGATGCGGCCCTTGGCATACAGTGCGAGCTGGCCGTCGGTGCTCGCGCCTCCGGCCGTCCGGAGCAGCGGGCGGCGGCGTCGGTCGAGCGTGTCGTAGCCGATGCTGCCCGCGCCGAACCCGACCACCACCCAATCCTGCTTCCCCGAGCTCAGCCAGGCGCGGATATCGGTGGTGCGGGTCTGCTCCTGATCGGTCAGGACGGTGTGCGCACGCACCGCGCCCGCCTGCGTGGTCGGTTGCAGCGCCAGAAACGCATAGCCGTCGTCGCCGACGACCCGCGCGGTCGGCAGCGCACGGTCGGTTCCGGCGAGCTGGCGCGCCTGTTGCAGATCGGCTTCGAGCGCGGCGGTATGGGGCGCCTCGACGCGGAACGCGACGAGCGTGCCGGCGCGGACCGGGTGCCCGCCGGCGTCGGTCACGCGGACCGCAAGCAGCGGGCGGGTCAGGCCGTCGGCGACCAGACGGCTCCTGGCGGTATCGAAGACCGCGCGGGTCGGGGGGCCGGCATAATGGACGCTGCGTTCGAGCGTCGTCGCGGTCGTCCCGTCGGCGGCCAGCACGCGCGCGACCAGCCGGTTGTCGCCGGGGACGAGCGGCAGGCCGGTCCAGGTCGAGACCGCGACCCCGCCCCTATTGTCGCTTCCGTCGAAGGCGAGCGGGTCGATCGGCTGGCCGTTGAGAGTGAGCGCGACGCGCTGGTCGGGGGCGTGCTTGACGACGACACGCAGCGCCGCGGCGCGCGGGTTGTGACCGGCGGCGGGGAACAGCCAGTCGGTGCCGGGGGTAGCGCCGCTCAGCCAGTCGCGGTTGCCCGCGGCGGTCGCGTCGTCGGCGATCGCGACCGGCAGGGGGGTAGCTACGACGGCCCGACCGGTCGGACGCAGCTGGAAGTCGATTCGTTTGAGGAGGCCGCCGGTCCCCTCGACGAAGCGCGAGAGCGCGCTGCCGGCCTGGCGCGAGTCGCTGTCGCACGCGACCGCGGCGTGGGTCGCGGGAATGCTCGCGGGATCGAGCTGGACGACGTGGCGGCCGACGCGGACGCCTTCGAAATGATAGCGCCCGTCGCGGTCGGTGACGACATAGGTCCCGTCTTCGAGCAGCAACCGCACCCCGGCGATGCCGCGGCGGTTGCGCGCCGGATCGCCGCACGCGCCTTCGCTGACCCGGCCGATCAGCGTCAGCGCGTCGCTGAACAGCAGGGCGCGGATGCGCACGCTCGCGGCGGCTTCATCGCCGGCCAGCGCACCTTGCAGGCGAATTCGGTTGACCGCTTCGCCGGGCGCCGCGCCGGGCACCACGCCGACGACGTAGCTGAAGGTCAGCGTCGCGCCGGCGGCGAGGTCGGACGTAAAGGTCAGCGTCCGGCCGTCGCGGGCGACTGCCGGTTCGGCGGCACCGCGGGTCGATCCGGCGCGGTAGCGCAGCGCGAGCGGGAGCGTGTCGATCAGCTGCACCGCGCGCGCGGCAGCGTCGCCGCGGTTGATGACGGTGATTCGGTATTGGATGAGATCGCCGGGCGCGGCGTCGCGGACCGAGGCGAATTTCGTCACCAGCAAACGGCTTTCGGGACGCCCCGGCATGGCATCGGCATCGCCCGCCACGTCGGTGACGACGCGGTTGGAGGCGATGCTGCGCTCGGCCGCCGGACCCGCGAACGACAGGGTGGCGACATTCTCCACCCGCGTCTGTGCGCTCGCAGCGGCGGTGCCGGCGAGGAACAGGAGCACGGCGAAGCGCAGGAGGCGGAGAACGACGGGCATGGCGGTCCGGTCCCGGCGCGCGGGGCGCGCGCGCCGGGTCGATGATCCTTTCGAAAGGGCGGGGGGCGGTTAGTTGACGGTCACGCGGAAGCTGGCCGCGACCGACGTGCCGCCGAGCAGCAACGGGATGGTCGCGGTGACGCGCCGGTTGGCACCGTCATACGACCCGCGGTAGGGCCCAAGACCCTGCGTGCCGTCGTCGCTCTGGGTGAAGCCGTTGACCAGGCACACGCCGCCGGCACCGATCCCGCCGACGGTGATCGATCCCGGCACATAGGTGGTGTTGGCGGGAATGATGTCGGTCAGCGTCACGTTGTCGGCCGGGGTCAGCAAGGTGGCGTTGGCGACGGTCAGGCAATATTGGACGACCGCGCCCGGGATCGCCTTCGGGTTGAGCGTATTGACCGGGTCCGAGATCACCGTCGCGGACTTCGCGACGGTCAGCGCGACGTTGCGCACCCCGACTTCATAGGCGGCGTAGGCGCGGCCCTGACCATTGCGCGCGATATCGGGACCGATGCCGTCCGAATCGCCGTCGGCGAAGACCACGTCGACTTCGGCTTCCTGGTTCAGCAGATTGAGCGCGGTCGGTACCAGCGCTGCCCCCTGCGTCCCCGCGCCGCCGCCCGCCGCGACGGTCGCGCGCAGCGACACGATCGCCAGATTGGTGGTGCCGGGCGAGGGGTTGGGGACATCGCCAACCAGGAACACCGTCGCGGTCGCGTCGGGGGCGAGTTCGTCGATGAACTGCGCGGTGTCGATCGTCGGATCGTAGATGCCATTGCCGTTCGCATCGACGTAGGCGCGCAGATTCGCCATGTCGAAATCGTCGGTGCCGGCGAAGACCACCGTCCCGAAATTCTGGTCGCCCTGCAGCAGGAAATCCTGAATTCCGTTGGTATTGTTGGTGACGGTATAGGTCGTGACCGCGCCGGTCTGGCCGATGTTGACCTGGGTATTGGCGGCCTGCGCGGTCGTCACGGTCAGATTGACCTTGCGATCGACCACGAAGCTCGCGGTGTTCGAAGTCGCGGTCTGCGCGGTGCCGTTGACGGTGTAGCTGGCCTGCGCGGTGTTGCTGACGGTCGTGCCGGCGGTGGTGCCGGCGGTCGTCTGCGCGGCGAGTGGACCCGCGACCATGACTGCGGCCGAGCCGGCGAGCAGGAGGCGGCGAAACGAAGATAAGGACATTGCGGGGGCTCCTCGATGCGGGGGGATGATCATTTCAGCACGGCCTGGAACGCGAACTGGCCTCCGCTGCCGGGGGCGACCGGGCTGGCCAGGCGCCAGCGGACGTGGGTGATGTCGGCCGGGGCCGCGGCGCGGCCAGCGACGGTCAGCCGCGCGAGCGGACCGAACCGGCTGCCGTCGGCGGACAGCTCGGCGGCGGGCGAACCGGGCGCCGGGCCGCGGTAGACCAGGCCGGGCGGGACCGGGTTGGCGATGACCAGACCG
Source organism: Pseudomonadota bacterium (assembly GCA_040385975.1). Lineage (GTDB taxonomy): Bacteria > Pseudomonadota > Alphaproteobacteria > Sphingomonadales > Sphingomonadaceae > Sphingomonas. The sequence goes on from JAZKGJ010000067.1 coordinate 6,927, forward strand.
GCGATCGGCGCGGGGCCGGTGTTGCGATAGGCGACCCGGACGATCACGCGGTCGCCCGGCACCGCACGCGCGGCCGAGACCAACGTGACGCGGGTGCTGCCGTCGGGCGCGGCGCTGCGGGCTTCGACCAAGATCGCGGTCGTGACACTCAACGGACCGGCGGCGAGCGCTGGGCCGGCCAGCACCAAGCTGGCAAACAGGATGGGTCGGATCATCGCAGGGCTCCTCACTGGATCTTGACTTGAAAGCGGATGGTGCGACGCGTGCCGGCAGCGACATCGCCCAGCACGACGCGGACGCGGGCGGCGTCGGCGCTGCCCGGGTCGGCGTCGGCGGCGTCGCTCAGCGGGGCATCGTCGAGCGTAAGCGTGCCGGGGCGGTAGGCGGTCCCGGACGGGACCGGGTCGTCGAGCCGCGCAGCCTCGGTCGCCGCCGGAAAGACGGCCACCAGTGTGTAAGCGATGATGCTGCCGCGGACCGCGCGCGGACTGCCGTCGGGGGCGGTAACGCTCGCGGTCTTGACGAGCGACGGCATGGTTTCGTCGCCGAGCGGCACCTCCAGTGTGGCGGCGGCCCCGGTCGGGCCGACCAAGGCGTCGCCGCCGCCGTCGCCTGCACCGGCGAAGAGCGTGCCGGGGGCACCCGAGCCGGTGGCGGCGCGCGCGGTGACGGAGAGCGTGCCGGCCGCGCCGGCGGGGACGAGCGCGAACAGCAGGAGCGGCTCCCCGGGCGCGAGCGCGGACGTCGCGCCATCGACCAGGTCGGGGTCGCGCGCGGGATCGTAGCGGCCGTCGCCGTCGCCGTCGCGCGCGAGCCGGGGCGCCGCAGCACCATCGAGCGACGCGGTGACCGCGAATTGCTCGCTGCCGTTGCCGACGTTGGTCAGCCGCAGCGGGTAAGCGCGTACGCCGTCCGCGGCCGGGCCGCCGCCGCCGCCGACACTGGCGAAGGTCAGGTCGAGCCGTTCGGCGACGACGATGCTGGCCGGATTGCTCCGGGTCGTCGCGCTGTCGCCGGCGAGCGTGAAGGCGAGGTCGGCGACGTTGACGATCGCGGTACCGGCGACGGTCTCGGCGCGCGCCGCGAGCGGGCAGCCGAACGCCAGCGCAATGCCGAGGCAGCGCGCCGACAATCCTGCCATTTCGATCCGGTTCTGCACCGCACATTCATCCCGCGCCGGATTGGCGCACGGCGGGATTGGCGTCAGAAGCGCTTAATAAGGCTTTCCGTTGAGGGGCTTAGTCGAACCGAAACGGTGCGATCGCCTGCTGCGGGTTACCACCGAAACGGATGCGATCGGCTTAGCGTCCAGCCAGATCCTCGGCGACGAACGCCGCGCAGCGTTCGCCGATCATGATCGACGGCGCGTTGGTGTTGCCCGAGACGAGTCGCGGCATGATCGACGCATCGGCGACGTACAGCCCCTCGACCCCGCGCACCCGCAGCCGCGGATCGCAGACCGCGGCGGGGTCGCTTCCCATCCGCGCGGTTCCGACCGGGTGATAGACGGTGTCGGCGCGCGCGCGGATCAGCCGTTCGAGCGCATCGTCGTCGGCCAGATCGATCGGGTTGCGGTCGCGCCCGGCGTGGGTGTTGAGCGGCGCGCTTTCCATGATCCGGTACATCGCGCGCACCCCGGCCTTCAGGACCGCAAGGTCGCGGTCGTCGGTCAGGAAACCGGGGTCGATCAGCGGCGCGGCGCGCGGGTCGAGGCTGGCGAGCCGGACCGTGCCCTTGCTCTCGGGGCGCAGCACGCAGACGTGGCAGCTGAACCCCGCGCCCTTGGTGTCGCCGCGGCCGTGATCCTCGAGCGGCGCGGGGACGAAATGGAGCTGGACGTCGGGAATATCGGTGCCATCGCTCTCGCGCGGCATGACCCGCAGGAAACCGCCCGCTTCGGCGTAGTTGGTCGTCATCGGGCCGTCGCGGCGCGCGAACCAGCGCGCCAGCGCGCCGACAGTCTTGAACGCGTGGACCAAGGTCTTGCCCATGAAATAGCTGCCACGCGTCTCGAACGCGGCGACATAGTCGATATGGTCCTGAAGGTTGTCGCCGACCGCGGGCCGGTCGAGCCGCACCGGCAAGCCGAATTCGCGCAGCTGTTTGCCGGGGCCGATCCCCGACAGCATCAGCAATTGCGGCGTGCCGAATACGCCCGCCGCCAGCACGACCGCCTTGCGCGCGCGAATCACCTTCGCCTCGCCGTCGCGGACGTAGGCGACGCCCCACGCGCGGCCTTCGTCGAACAGGATGCGGTCGGCATTGGCTTCGGTCAGCACGTGGAGGTTGGCGCGGTCCTTCGCAGCGTCGAGATAGGCGCGCGCCGCCGACCAGCGTTCGCCGTTCCGCTGCGTCACCTGATAGAGTCCGACCCCGTCCTGCCGCGCGCCGTTGAAATCGGGATTGTGCGGGATTTGCAGGCTTTCGGCGGCGGCGATGAAGTCGCGTGTACCCGCGTGGGGGTGTTTCAGGTCGCTGACAGTGAGCGGGCCGTCGCCGCCGTGGAAATGATCCGCGCCGCGGCTGTTGGCCTCCGAGCGCCGGAACCAGGGGAGGACGTCGTCCCACGCCCAGCCCGGGCAGCCATGCCGCGCCGCCCAATTGTCGTAATCCCACGCGTTGCCGCGGATATAGGCCATCGCGTTGATCGCGCTCGATCCGCCCAGCCCCTTACCGCGCGGCTGATACCCGCGGCGGCCATTCAGCCCGGGCTGCGGGACCGTCTCATAGGCCCAGTTCGACACCGGATTGGGAATTGCGAACAGCCCGGGCACAACGATCTTGAGCCCGGCGTTGCGCCCGCCCGCCTCGAGCAAGGCGATGCTCAGGCTGCGGTCCTCGCTCAGCCGCCCGGCGACCGCGCTGCCGCCCGATCCGCCCCCGACGACGACGATATCGGCTTCGTCCACCTGTGCCCGCCTATTGTTCCGGCTGGCGCTCGCGCCAGCGTGCCTTGATCGTCGCCGAGGTATCGCGGCTGCCGTCGTGGCTCCAGCCGGGTTCGCCGAACATATAGCCCAATCTGGCACGCATGGTCGGTGCCGACCAGACATCCTTCGCAATCCCGATCCATTCGTGGAACGCCGCCCACAGCACGTTGAAGCTGCCGAGGTTGTGGACGATGCCGTAGCGCGGCGCGTCGTCGGCGCGTTCGGGCTCGAACGTCCCGAACAGCTTGTCCCAGATGATCAGCACCCCGGCATAATTGGCGTCGAGGTAGCGCGGGTTGGTGGCGTGGTGGACGCGGTGGTGCGACGGCGTATTCATCACCGCCTCGAACCAGCGCGGCAGTCGCCCGATCGCTTCGGTATGGATCCAGAATTGATAGACCAGATTGACGCCCGCGACGAACGCGACCAGCGGCGGCGGAAAGCCGATCAGGAACAGCGGCAGCTTGATCATGAAAGTGAGCCCGAAGAACCCGGTCCAAGTCTGCCGCAGCGCGGTCGACAGGTTATAATGCTGTGACGAATGGTGGATGACGTGCGCCGCCCACGCCCAGCGGATGCGGTGCCCGGCGCGGTGGATCCAATAATAGGCGAGATCGTCGAGAATGAAGGCGAGCGGGAACGCCCACCAGGCATAGCCGATCTCGAACAGCCGGAACTGATAGACCCAGAACGCGACCGCGAGGAACAGCCCGCCGGTCAGCAGCCCCGCGATCGTGCTGCCGAGCCCCAGCGCGAGGCTGGTCAGCGTATCGCGCGCTTCGTAGCGGTGGCGATGGCCGCGCCGTGCCCAAACCAGCCCGATCTCGATCAGCACCAGCAACACGAAGGCCGGCACCGCGAGCGTGACGATATCGGGCAGTTTCATGAACTTGGCCCTACACCGCGCGCAG
>JAZKGJ010000067.1:10867-12778 GCA_040385975.1 Pseudomonadota bacterium
CGCGAGCGTGACGATATCGGGCAGTTTCATGAACTTGGCCCTACACCGCGCGCAGATGCGGCGCCAGCGGCCCGGCGAGCGCGGCGACTTCGTCGTCGGTGACGCCGTGGAGCACGACATCGCCGAACATGCGTTCGCCGGTCGCGACCGCGACGCCCTCGACGGTGCGGCGGACGTGGAGGGGCGGGAGCAGGCGGCGCGCGGCGACGTTGGCGCCGTGGCGCTTCAGGACCGCGATCGTGGCGTCGCCGGCAACGAGCGCGGCGTTGCCGTCGCTCGAGACGAGCGCGGCGCGCGCATCGAAGCCGACCAGCGCCTCCTCGGCCAGCCGCCGCGCGGTCGCGGGGTCGGCGATCCGGCTTTCGCCGAGCCGCAGCGCGCGGGCGACCCCGGCGAGGAGCAGGATCGCGACCAGGCTGCCGCCGAGCTGGACCCAGGTCATCGCGGGCTCGCGAAGAGATGATCGAGCAGCGCTTGCAACCCGGTAAGGTCGTAGCCCGCCGCTGCCGCCTTGGCGGCGATTGCGGCGGGTTCGGCACCGCCCTGCGCCGCGCTCAGCGCCCAGAGGTGGCACGAGCGCGTGCCCGAGCGGCAATAGGCCAGCACCGGCCCGCCGGCCCCGGCCAGCACCGCGGCGGTCGCGGCGAGCTGCTGCGCGGTCATGCCGCCGCCGACCGGGATCGCGTGATAGGCGAGGCCTGCCGCTTCGGCTGCGGCGCGGATCGCCGCGCCACCGGGCTGGCCCGGCTCCTCGCCGTCGGGGCGGTTGTTGATGACGGCGACAAAGCCAGCCGCCTCGACCGCGGGAAGGTCATCGGGCGCGATCTGCGGCGCGACCGAGATGGTGTCGTCGAGGCGGCGGGGGTCAAACATGGCTGTCGGTCTACAAAGATCGGTGCTCCTGCGAAAGCAGGAGCCCCGGGCGGCATGTATAGTGATTCACCGCTCTGGACTCCTGCGTGCGCAGGAGCACGACGGGTCAATTGTCCCGCATCACGCGCAAAAACGCGTCGCCATACGCCTCGAGCTTCTTCGCGCCCACTCCGCCGACCCTGCCGAGCGCGGCGAGCGTCGCGGGGCGCGCCGCGGCCATGTCGCGCAGCACCGAATCGTGGAAGATGACATAGGGCGGCAGCCCGGCTTCCTGCGCCAGTTCGCGGCGCCTGGCGCGCAGTGCCTCGAACAGCGGATCGCCGACCGGGTTGGGGGTGCCCCCGCGCGCATCGCGGCGGCGGCGTTCGCGCTTGGGCGCAGGGAGCACCGCGAGCGCGGCCTCGCCCTTCAGGATCGGCTTGGCGGCCGGGCCGAACTCCAGCCCGCCGTGGTGATTGGTGCGCAGTGCATCGCGCAGCAGCAGCGCGCGACCGACCGGCTTGAGGAGCGCAGCCTCGGCCGGATCGACGATGTTCCACACCGACAGCGCTTCATGCCCGTTCATCAGGCTGCGTTCGCTCGACCGGCCGGTCAGGATCTCCTCGACATAGGTCGCACCGAAGCTCTGTCCGGTGCGGAAGACCGCCGAGAGGTATTTCTTCGCCAGCTCGGTCGCGTCGGCGGCGGCGGGGGGCGGTTCCAGGCAATTGTCGCAATTGCCGCACGTCGCGGGCGGGTCTTCGCCGAAATGGCGCAGCAGCACCGCGCGGCGGCAGCCGGGAGTCTCGACCAGCCCGGCGAGTGCGACCAGGCGCTGGCGCTCGCCGGGCTGGCGGTGGGGCTCGACCTCGGCGACGCGCTGGCGGGCCTTCGCGAAATCGTCGGCGCCCCAGAACAGGTGCGCGACCGCGGGGTCGCCGTCGCGGCCGGCGCGCCCGGTTTCCTGATAATAGCCCTCGATCGACTTGGGCAATCCGGCGTGAGCGACGAAGCGGACGTCGGGCTTGTCGATCCCCATCCCGAACGCGATCGTCGCGC
>JAZKGJ010000068.1:0-25588 GCA_040385975.1 Pseudomonadota bacterium
CGGCGGCAACGACTGCGGTGATCGAAGTGCTCGCGCCCGGCCCCGTACAGGCCGATGCGCCTGCCGCCGCGACACGGCCACGCCCGGTGCTCGACCAGCGTTTCACCTTCGCGCGCTTCTGCGTCGATGCGTCGAACCGCGTGGCGTTCAATGCCGCAAGGGCGCTCGCCGAGCCGGGACCGCCGCGCTTCAGTCCACTCTATCTTCATTCGGCGACCGGCAACGGCAAGACGCACCTGATGCACGCGATTGGCCATGCGTATCTGGCGGCGGTGCCGAGCGCGGGCGTGATCTGCATGTCGGCCGAGCGCTTCATGTTCGATTTCGTCGCGGCAATGCGCGCGAAGGACACGCACGCGTTCAAGACCCGGCTGCGCTCGGTCGACCTGCTGCTGATCGACGATTTGCAATTCATCGCCGGCAAGGACGCGACGCAGGAGGAATTCTTCCACACCGTCAACGAAGTGATGGCGGCGGGCAAACGGATCGTGATTTCCGCCGACCGCTGCCCGCAGGCGCTCGACGGGGTCGAGCCGCGGATCGTTTCCCGCCTTGCCGGAGGCCTGGTCGCCGACATCAAGGCGCCCGAGCCGGCACTGCGCGCGGCGGTGCTGGCGCAGCGGCTGGGCGAGCACCCCGATGTGGTGGTCCCGGCGGACGTACTGGCGATGCTGGCGGCGCGGATTACCGGCAACATCCGCGACCTCGAAGGGTCGCTCAACCGGCTGATCGCCTATTCGGCGCTGACCGGCGAAGCGATCGACATGGACTTCGCGGTCGCAACGCTCGGCGAAGTTTTGCGCGGGGCGCAGCGGCGGGTGACGATCGACGAAATTCAGAAGGCGGTGTCGGCGCATTTCGAGCTGAAGCCGCTCGAGCTGATCTCGGCACGGCGCGCGCGGGCGGTAGCCCGGCCGCGGCAGATCGCAATGTATCTGGCCAAGCGGCTAACCACGCGGTCGTTGCCGGAGATCGGCCGGAAGTTTGGCGGGCGCGACCATTCGACCGTGATCCACGCCGTCCGCCGGATCGAGGAATTGCGCGACAGCGACCGCGATATCGACAGCGCGGTGCGGGTCCTGATGGGGCAGCTCGAGGGCTGAACGAAACGCTCGTTCAAGTAATTGTACCGAAATCATATTGCGTCGCCGAGCGTGGTCGGCTTAGCGTCGCATGGCGACGGTATTCAGGGGGCTTTATGACGGTGACGTTCAAGCGGGCGGGTTCGCTTGCTATTCTGGCGGCGGGATCGGCCAGCGGCGCGGCGGGCGCGCAGACCTTTACCGAGATCTTTGACTACGCGCTTGACGTGCGCCAGCCGGTGAATGGCGCGCGCGTCGCGCTGTCGCAGTCATACGCTCTGCAGATCGGCACGGCATTGGGTCAGACTTCGGCTCAGTATACTTTTGCCAATCAATTCTCGCCGGCGATGGGTCCGTTTCCAGCGGCCGAGGGTGCGGTGTTATCGGGCAATAACGGCGCGACCGTCACGTCCACTGATCCGTTCAAGAACATCACCAGCAACACGTCATCGAGAAGCTACGGCCCTAGCTTGTTTAGCAATGGTCCGTTCGGGCCGCAGGCGACACCGCTGCAGTTCACCATTGGCGGCACGGCGTATAATGGCACCGCGAACTTCATTTACGATGGGGCCGGGCAGGTCTTCACGCTGACCACCGTTGACTACATGTCGGCGGTTGCGGTGGCGGCGGTGCCGGAACCGGCAGCGTGGTTGAGCATGATCGCCGGGTTCGGGGTCGCCGGCGGGGCGCTGCGGGCGCGGCGTCGGTCCCGCCGTGGCCGGACTCAGTCGGAGGCGCTCGCCGCCTGAAACAGCATCTGCTGTCGTTGCACGATGCGCGAATACCCATAGTCGGCAACGCGCATGGTGTGGCGATTGCGGGTGTCGGTCCGAAATTCGACCTCACGGATATTCTCATCGACCGCGATCGCAACGGTGCGGGCAAGTTGCAGCGCGTTGACGTGGCCGGTCCGGCGATCGGCCGCGGCGACGTTGGCTTCGACCACCCACCGTTGGCCGATGCGCCGGACCAGCAGCGCGCCAACGACCCGCTCGCCCTCCAGCACCACCGAGCTGTGGAATGGACGGTAGCGATCGGCACCGGTCGATTCGATTTCACCAAGGGTATCGAGCGACCCGGCGGGCGCGCCTGGCAGCGCATCGGCGATCAACGCCGCGACGTCGCCGCGCGGGGCGTCGCCCAGCGCCACGACCCGGGTGTCCGCCGGCAGCTTGCCGGGACGGGCGAGATTGCGAACGACGCGCTGCATGCTGTCGTGCAGGCTTTGCGTATCGATCGCATAGATCAGGTCTTCGGCGCAGACGACGCAATCCAGCGTCGCCGTGAAGCAACCCGTGCCGCTCGCGGGATCGACGCCGATCAGCGAGCGGATGCCACCAGTTTCGTCGGCGGTCACCGAGCGGATGGCGTCGAACAGCGCCGTGCCGATGCCGCGCCGCCGGCTGTCGGGCATGGTCCGCAACCAGACCGGAAAGCCCGACGGCTCGCCGATTTCGCGCCACACGATCACGGCGCCCCCGACCAGCCGATCACCGGTCCGCGCGACCAGAAATTCGAGCGGGGCGTGCCCCTGCGCTTCGTGAAGCAGCGAGACCAAAGCCGGCAGTTCCGCCGACGTGGCCGGCGTGACACAGATCGGCAGGTCCTGCATGCGGCGGGGTGATAGCAGCCCGGGGATGACGCGCAACCGCGTGCTGTTGGTCGCGATCGACGGGGTCGATTGGGCCGGATTCGTCGCCGAAGCGGCAGCGCGTCGGCTGCCCCGGCTGGCCGGACTGGCAGCGCAGGGCACGGCATTGCCGCTCCGTCCGCTGCCGCCCTTCGCCGGACCGGCGAGCCTTGCCACCATCGCGACCGGGCGGCCGCCGGAGCAGCACGGTTTTTTGCGCCATACCGAGAGTTGGGCCGGGGGTTGGCGGGGCGCAGGTCGCGAGAGCTGGGGGGCGGTGCCGATCTGGCAAACTGCCGCCGATGCGGGGTTGGCGACAGCCAGCGTCGGTTGGCCGGGAACGGCGCCGGGCGACGGGTGGGCGGGATGCCACGTTGACGACGCGGCGCTCTGGATCGACGGGGTCGATCACGACCACTGGGCCCTGCCGTTGGGGTGCGCGCCAGCCGACCTGCGCGAAGACTTGCGCGACGCCCGCGTGCATCCGAGCGAAATCGAGGCGGCAGCGATCGCACCCTTCCTCAGCGCGCCGGACGACACCAAAGCTACGCCGGTCCGGTTCGCGCTGGCAGCCGCGGCAACCACGCAAGCGGCGGCGCGCCTGGCGTTATCGCGGGGATGGCAGCTGGCGTGCGTATCGATCAGCTGGCTCGGCGACCTGCGCGGCTTTGCGGGCGGCGAACGGATGCTGGCGGCAGGATGGCGATTTCTCGACGGAATGATCGGGGCGCTGATCGACCAGGCGGGGGACGCCGCGGTCGTCGTGGTGTCACCGGGGTGGCGTGGTCGGGTCGGGCTGATGGTCAGTGCGGGTCACGGCATTTCGCCAACGCAACCGATGCCGAGCGTGGCGGCGACGATCGATGTCGCGCCTAGTTTGCTGGCGTTGCTGGGCCTGCGTGACCCCATGCTTCCGGGTCGCTGTTTGGTATCACACGGTGCCGCGACGCAGCTTGTGGACATACCGCCGCGGCCGGCAGCCACGCCCGAGGCAATCGACACGGTGGCGCTCCATAGGGTGCTGGAACACGGGTTCCCCCCGCCGCCCGGCACACCGGCGGGCTGGCAGGCGGAGGGATTGGCGTTGTTGGGCGAAGCCTTGATCGGCCGCGATCCGGCGGCGGCAGCAGCGCTGGCCCGGGCCGCGGTTGATACGGCGCCCGACAATGTCGCGGCGCTCAGGGCGTTGGCGGCGAGCGCGATCGCGCGTGGCGAACCGGCCGACATCGCGAAGATTGCGGACCGGCTCGATACGTTGATGCCGGGCGATCCATGGGCGGCGCTGGCGCGGGGATCGTCACTCGCGCGCAGTGGCGCGGCGGACATAGCTGCCCCCTTTCTGCGCGCGGCGGAGTCGGCGGTCGATGTCGAAGTTCTGCTAAGATTGGGCGCGGCGTGGCTGATTGCCGAACGTCCGCGCGACGCGGCGCGGTTGTTCGAGCGCGTGCTGGCGGTGGCGCCAGGGTCGCCCGCGGCGGAGCACGGCCTGGCACTGGTCGCCGCCGCCGAGCGCGATTTCGTGGGGGCGGAACGGGGTCTGCGCGCTGTGCTGAGCGCCGACCCTGGACATGTCGAAGCCAGACGCCACCTTGCCGACCTGCTGGCGCAGCTCGGCCGCCGCGGCGAAGCCGCTGCGCTCGGGGTCGAGCGCGCCGGTTAGGTCAACAGCCCGACTGCTCGCTGTGCCTGAGCGAGCATCGGATCGGCGAGCGACCGCGCCCGGGTCGCCGCTTCGGCTAGCACGTTGGCGACCTGTGCCGGATCGGACATCAGCCCAGCCACGCGTTCGCGGATCGGCCCGAGCGTCGCGACCGCCAGATCGGCAAGCGCGGGTTTGAACTGGCCAAAGCCCTGACCGGCGAATTCGATCAGGATGTCGGTGCGGGGACGTTCGGCGAGCGCAGCGTAGATCGTCACCAGATTCGCCGCTTCGGGCCGCTGCGCCAGATCCTCGACGGTTCCGGGCAACACCTCGGCATCCGACCGGGCCTTGCGGAATTTCTGCGCGATCGCGTCGTCGCTGTCGGTCAGGTTGATGCGGCTGGCGTCGGAGGGATCGGACTTGGACATCTTCGCGCTGCCGTCGCGGAGCGACATGATCCGGGGCGCGGCCTTCGAGACTAGCGGCTCGGGCAAGGTAAACAGCTCCACCCCGAAATCCTGGTTGAATTTGGCCGCGATGTCGCGCGCCAGCTCGAGGTGCTGTTTCTGATCGTCGCCGACCGGCACGTGGGTGGCGTTGTAGAGCAACACGTCGGCGGCCTGGAGCACCGGATAGGTGAAGAGCCCGACGCTCGCGCCCTCGCGGTTCTTGCCGGCCTTGTCCTTCCACTGGGTCATCCGGTTGAGCCAGCCGACCCGCGCGGTGCCGCCGAGGATCCACGACAGCTCGGCGTGGGCGGGCACGCGCGCTTGGTTGAACAGGATCGATTTCGCCGGATCGATCCCGCACGCCAGCAGCGTTGCCGCCATCTCGATCGTATTCGCGGCGAGGTCGGCAGGGATGACCGGCTGGGTCAGCGCGTGCAAGTCGGCGAGGAAGAACAGGCAATCGCCGCCCTCCGCCGCGACCTTGTCCTGCAGCGCGACCCACTGCTTGATCGCGCCGAGGTAGTTGCCGAGGTGGAGCTGCCCGGTGGGCTGGATGCCGGAAACGATACGCATCGGGACGCCTTAGTCGGGAATGCCGGGCACCGCGACCGGCTCGTCGCGCTGGCGTTTGCGCGCGGCGAGCGCGGTCAGGTCGCGCCAGTGATATGCGCCGGTCGCAAAGCACGCGAGTGCGTAGATCAGCGCGCCGCCGCCGACCAGCACGACCATCGCCGCGGTCCGCACCAGCCGCTCGCCGGTGGTGTAGGGCGCAAGCAGGTCGTTGCCAAACCACAGCGCAATTCCCATCAGCAGTGCCGCGAGGAGCAGGCGGCCCGCGCGACGCACGAGCCGCGCATCGGCGACGAAATGCCCGCGCTGACGCAGCGTCCACCACAGGAGTGCGACATTGAGCGTCGAGGCGAGCGCGGTCGCGAGCGGCGGGCCGGTGTGGCCGATCGTCGGGATCAGCGCGAGATTGGCGACCAGATTCACCGCGATCGAAATCATTGCGTAGCGCACCGGGGTGCGGGTGTCCGAGCGCGCATAATAGCCCGGGGTCAGCACCTTGATGAGGACATAGGCGGGCAGCCCGACCGAGAAGGCCGCGAGCGCAAGCGCGGATTGTTGCGTGTCGTAGGCGGTGAACGCGCCGTGCTGGAACAATGCCGCGACGATCGGCACCCCGCACAGCATCAGCGCGACAGTCGCGGGCAGCGTCAGGAACAGCGCGAGTTCGAGCCCGCGGTTCTGCGTCTCCATCGCCGCGGCATCCTGTTTCGCGCCCAATTGCCGCGAGATGACGGGGAGCAGGATCGTGCCGAGGCCGATCCCGATCAGTCCGAGCGGAAGCTGGTTGAGGCGGTCCGCGTAATAGATGTAGCTGACCGAGCCCGACGGCAGCAGGCTGGCGGCGAGCGCGGTCGATACGACCAGGTTGAACTGGACCGCGCCGGCCCCCGCGGCGGCCGGGACGATCAGCGCGAGCAATCGTTTCACCTCGGGGCTGAGCGTCGGCAACCGCAGCCGCATCTTCACCCCGTTGGCGCGGCACGCCAAGATCAGCCACGCCAGCTGAAGCGCGCCCGAGACGGTCACCGCGATCGCCTGAATACGGGCGGTTTCCAGTGGATCGTCGCTGTGAAAGAAGACCAGCGCGCCGATCAGGCAGCCGTTGAGCAGGATCGGCGCGGCGGCGTTGACCCAGAAGCGGTGAAGCGAATTGAGGATGCCGCCGAGCAGCGACACCAGACTGATGAGCAAGAGGTACGGAAACGTGATGCGCGAAAGTTCGACCGCGAACGCAAACTCGCCCGGGGTGACATCGTTGAACCCGCCTGACAAAGCCCATACCACCGGCATCGCGGCGATTTCCATGATCACCGTCATCACGATCAGGATCGGCAGCAGCACCGACAGCGCCTGTTCGGCGAATTCGATGCCGGCTTCGCGCCCGCCTTCCTCCGCCAGTTTGCGGTTGAACATCGGGATGAAAGCCGCGCTGAACGCGCCTTCCGCGAACAGGGCGCGGAACATGTTGGGGAGGCGGAAGGCGATCAGGAAGGCGTCGGACGCGAAGCCCGCGCCGACATAGCGCGCCATCAGCGAATCGCGAACCAGCCCGAGGACACGGCTGACGAGGGTCAGCCCGCCGACCGAGCCGAGTGCCTTGGTCAGGTTCATCGCCGGCGCGCCCCCCTGGCGAGCGTCAGGCGGTGCCGGCGGTTTCGTCGGGCTTGGCGAACGGTCCCTGCCCGGCGGCTTCGGCCTGTTGCAGATAGAGCGCGTTGAAATCGATCGGCTCGAGCAGCAGCGGCTGGAACCCGCCGTCGCGGATCGCATCGGCCAGGACGCGGCGCGCGAACGGGAAGATGATCCGCGGCGCTTCGCCCAGCAGGAACGGCTGGACATGCTCGGCCGGGATATTGCGCAGCCCGAACAGCCCCGCGTACGAAAGGTCGACGACGAACGCGACCTGCCCGTCGATCTCCGCCTTTACGTCGATCTTCAGCACGACTTCGTGGATTTCGTCGCTGACGGTATTTGCGCCGATGTTGAACTGGACATCGAGTTCGGGGGGGCTGCCGCCCTGATAGATCGCCGGGGCGTTCGGATTTTCGAACGACAGGTCCTTCACATATTGCGAGATGACGCCCGCGGCGGGGCTGGTGTCGGCGCCGTTGGCGAGCGGTTCGGCGGTCTGGTCCTCGGCCATCGATATTTTCCTGTGTCTGATCGGATAAAGGCGCGCGGGTCAGGCGTTCGCCACTGGGTGCAGCGCGCCTAGCAGCGAGCCCGGACCAGTTCAACGCCGCCGCGGACGAACTGCGTTTGGAGAAAGCCAAAGCTGTGCCTATGTTGGCACCGACATCGGAGGTTCAAGCAAGTGTTCTACGTCGTCCTGCTCGCGATGGTGAGCGCGTTCCTGGCGCTCCGGCTCTACATGGTACTCGGCAAGCGCACCGGGCATGAGCAGCAGCCGCTGCCGCGCGTGGTCGAGGAGCGCGCGGCGGTGCCGGCCGCGCGCGCCGTCGACGCTGCGCCCGAGACGCGCGAGGTGCCCGCGATCGGCGGACGTGCATCGCCCGGGCTGCGCGCGATCATTGCCGCCGACCCCAATTTCGACGCGGTCGAGTTCGTCGAGGGCGCCAAGAGCGCGTACCGGATGATCTTGGAAGCGTTCTGGAAGGCCGATCGCGAGACGCTGACCTGGCTGGCCGAGGAGGACGTGGCCCGTGCCTTCGGCGAGGCGATCGACGGGCAGGCGGCGGCCGGCCACACGCTCGACAATCGGCTGGTCGCGATCGAGCGCGCCGCGATCACCAATGCAGTGGTCGAAAGCGGCGTGGCGAAGATTACGGTGCGGTTCGACGCCGACATCGCCGCGGTGACGCGCGATGCCGAGGGTGCGATCGTATCGGGATCGATGAGCGACGCGGTCGAGACACACGACGTGTGGACCTTCGCGCGGACGCTGAAGAGCGACGACCCCAATTGGAAACTGGCCGAGACCGACGAGGCGTGAGCTTGGGCGTGATGCGCGTCGGTAGCGGGGTCGCGCTGGCGCTGCTCCTGACGGCGTGCGGGGGCCGCGTGGTCCCGCCCGCGTCCGGTCCGGTCGCGGCGCCGACACGGCCGGCCGCAGCCATTGCCGTGCCGGATTACGTCGCGCCGGGTGGGCGCCCGTTTGCCTCGGTGCCGATCGCGCCGCAGCCGGTCGGGGCGATTTCGCCGGCCGCGGTCACGGCGCTCCAGGCAGGTGTGCTCGCCGGTCCCCCGCTCGCTACGCTGCCGATCGTCGATACACAGGCGGCGCGGTCGCTGGCCGCGTTCCGCACGTCGTGCAACGCATTGATTCGTCGAACCGACGCGACCGGGCTGACCCGCGGCAGCGACTGGCAGCCGGCGTGCGACGCGGCGCGCGGCGCATCCGACCGCGACGCCGCGCGCTTCTTCGGCGAATGGTTCGAGGCGGTTCAAGTCGGCGACGGCCGCGCCACCGCGACCGGCTATTACGAACCCGAAATTGCCGGCTCGCGCGAGCGCCGCGACGGGTATCCGGTACCGATCTACGGCCGGCCCGACGACCTGATCGAAGTCGATCTCAGTCAATTTTCCGCCGATCTCAAAGGCAAGCGCATCCGCGGCAAGGTCAGCGGACGCAGCTTCGTGCCGTACGACGACCGCGCCGCGATCGACGCGGCGGGGCTCGACGGGCGCGCGCGGATAATCGCGTGGGCGGCGGACCCGGTCGAGGTATTCTTTCTGCAAATTCAGGGGTCGGGTCGGCTGCGGCTGCCCGACGGTGGGATCATGCGGGTCGGGTATGAGAGCCAGAACGGCCGCGATTATACCGGGATCGGCGCGCTGATGCTGCAGCGCGGGCTGCTCGCGCCCGGGCAGGGGTCGATGCAGGGGATCATGGCCTATCTGCGCGCCAATCCGGGGCAGGGCCGGGCGATCATGGAAGAGAACAAGAGCTTCGTATTCTTCCGCGAACTAAACGGGCCGCCGCTTGGCGCGCTGGGGCTGCCGGTGGTTGGCGGGGCGAGCGCCGCTGCCGACCCGCGCTTTGTGCCGCTCGGCGCGCCAGTGCTGCTGTCGATGGACCGCAGCGACGCGAACGGGGTGTGGATCGCGCAGGACACCGGCGGGGCGATCAAAGGACCCAACCGCATCGATACCTTCTGGGGCGCGGGCGAGAATGCGCGCGCCACCGCGGGCGGGATGAAGGCGCGGGGCACCGCCTGGGTGCTGGTTCCGCGCGGCACGCTGGCGCGATTGAGCGCGGAGGGCCGGCTTGGCGGAGCGCCCGCTCAACCCTGACGAGGCCCTGCTATGGCGGCGGGTGGTTGACACGGTGCGGCCGCTGGTGGCGGATCGTGTGCCCGCCTCGAGTGCCGCTCATCCCGAGCGAAGTCGAGGGACTGGCGCGCACCCAGCTTCGGTTACCGTGCAATCCAAAGGCAAAGGCGCCTCGACTTCGCTTGGCACGAACGGGCTTGCGGAACGCGGCGGCTTGGACGGCACCTGGGACCGCAGCTTCGCCAAGGGCGCGGTCGCGCCCGACCGGATCGTCGACCTGCACGGCGACACGCTGGCGCGCGCCTACGAGCGAATTGACGCGGCGCTAGAGACCGCGGTGCGCGACGGCGAACGCGTGCTGTTGCTGGTAACCGGCAAGGCGCGCGAGGGCGCGGGCGGGCGCGGCGCGATCCGGGCGGCGGTGGGGGACTGGCTGGCAGCCTCGCGCCATGCGCGTGCGATCGCGGCGGTCCGCGCCGCGCACCCCAGGCATGGCGGCGCGGGGGCGCTCTACGTCGTGCTCCGCAAGCGCTAGCGAAGCTTTAAGGACTGGGGCGCTAGTCTCGCGCGGGTCCGGCTCTGTCGCCGGAATAAAGCGCGGAGACACCGACGTTGGGACTCGAAGGCGGATCGCTGAAAGGGCGTGCGATCGTCTTCGCGCTGTCGGCGGGCGCGGTCGCGTTCATCCTGTCGGTCATCCGCGGCGCGTCGGTGCTGGGGATCGGCGACCCGATCTGGCACGCGGTCATTCCCGCAGTCATCGTCGCGACGCTGTGCTGGGCGGCGGCGGAGACGTCGATCGCCGCCACCGCCAGCGCGATCGACGCCGCGATCGCCCGGCTAAGCCAAGCGGCGCGCGGCGACCTGACCAGCGCGATCCCTGCGGAAGTCGGCGAACTGGTTCCCGAACTCAGCGGCGCGATGACCGATCTGTTCGGTCAGCTCGACGCGAACCTGGCGCACGTCCACCGGTTGGCGTCGTACGATATCGTCACCGGGCTGCCCAACCGCGGCCATTTCCGCGAGCGCTGCGACGCGCTGATCGCGGATTTGCCCGCGGACGCCGGCTCGGCCCTGCTGTTCATCGACCTCGACCGCTTCAAGACCATCAACGACACGCTCGGCCATGCGGCGGGCGACATGCTGCTGGGCGAAGTGGCGCAGCGCTTGCGCGACGTCGCGGGCCGCGTGCCGATCGGTGAGCAGGCACCGCTGGCGGGCCGGCTGGCGGGTGACGAATTCACGATCTTCCTGCCCGACGCCGATGCCGTCACTGCCGAACGGGTCGGGCGCGAGATCCTGACCGCGCTGGGCGCGCCATTCGAGATTCAGGGTCACGCGGTCGATATCGGCGCGTCGGTCGGGGTCGCGATGCGCCCGCGCGACGCGGTCGACCTGACCGACCTGATGAAGGCCGCCGACGCCGCCATGTACCACGCCAAGGCCAACGGTCGCGGTCGCGTCGAGCATTTCGGCGCGGCGCTGGCCGACCGGATCGCCGAACGCGCGGCGCTCGACGGCGATCTGCGGCACGCGGTCGATCGCGGCGAATTCGCGTTGGTGTTCCAGCCGCAGGTCGCGACCGGCGACGGACAGATCGTCGCCGCCGAGGCGCTGCTCCGCTGGCGGCATCCGACCGAAGGTCTGAAATTGCCGGCGAGCTTCATCGCGCGTGCCGAAGAAACCGGACTGATCGTCGAGATCGGCGACTGGGCGGTGGATGAAGTCGCTGCGACCATCGCCCGCTGGGGCCGCGCCGGCGTCGCGCAGCGGCTCGCGGTCAACGTCAGTCCGCGCCAGATCGATCACGCCGGCTTCTTCCGGCGGCTGCGCGCGGCGATGCTGGCGGCGAACGCGCCGGCGCGGCTGCTCGAACTCGAGCTGACCGAGACGCTGGCGATGGAATGTTCGGACGAGGTGTTGGCCGCGCTGGCCGAATTGCGCGCCGACGGGGCGACCGTGGCGATCGACGATTTCGGAACGGGCTATTCGAACGTGCCGCGGCTGCGCGCCTTGCCGGTCGACCGGATCAAGCTCGATCCCAGCATCGTCGCGGCGGTCGCGACCGAACGCGCCGCACGCACCATCGCGCACGCGCTGGTCGGGCTGATCCACGGACTGGGCTGCGAAGCGGTCGCCGAAGGGATCGAAAGCGCGGCGCAGGCCGACGTGCTGCGGGTGATCGGCTGCGACGCGATGCAGGGCTATGCGATCGCCCCACCGATGGCTGAGGCCGAGTTCCTGGCCTGGGCGGCGGGCAATCAGCCGAGCGCGCGCGCCAGCACCGCGGCATAGATTTCGGTCAGGGTCTCGAGATCGGCGAGCGCGACCGCCTCGTCGGTTCTGTGCATGGTCGCGTTAACGAGCCCGAATTCGACCGTCGGGCACAATCGCGACAGAAAGCGCGCGTCGGAGGTGCCGCCGGTCGTCGATAGCTTGGGTTCCACTCCCGTCACGGTACAGATTGCGTCGCTTACCAGCGCCGACAGTGCGCCGGGCGCGGTCAGGAAGGCCTCGCCCGAGATCTTTGCGGTCACCGCTGCATCGGGCGCGTGGGCGCGGACGAGCGCGGTGATCCGCTCGACCAGTTCGGCACCGCGCTGACGGTCGTTGAAGCGGATCGACAGCCGCGCGCTCGCCAGGGCGGGGATGACGTTGGTTGCGGGATTGCCGACGGTCAGATCGGTGATCTCGATATTGGACGGCTGGAACCATTCGGAGCCGGCGTCGAGCACGAGTGCCTCGATCGCGCCGAGCGCGGCAATCAGCGGCGAGATCGGATTGTCGGCGAGATGCGGGTAGGCGACGTGGCCCTGCCGCCCGGCGACGGTGATCCAGATGTTGACCGAGCCGCGGCGGCCGAGCTTGATCGTATCGCCGAGCCGGGCGTCGGAGGTCGGCTCGCCCACCAGGCACAGGTCGGGAACCGCGCCGCGCGCGACGATTCGCTCGATCAGCGCCGGCGTACCGTAGGTGGCGGGGCCTTCCTCGTCGCCGGTCAGGATCAGGCTGACGGTGCCGCGATGCGCGGGGGTTCGCGCGGCGGCGGCGATGAAGGCGGCGACCGCGCCCTTCATGTCGACCGCGCCGCGCGCGTGGAGCAGCCCGTCGCGTTCGGTCGGCGCGAAGGCGTCGGCGGTCCAACCCTCGCCCGGCGGTACCACATCGAGATGGCCGGCGAAGGCGAAGTGGGGATGGCCGCTGCCGCGCGTCGCCAGCAGATTTTCGACCGGGCCGTCGGGCGCGGCGCCGTCAAGGAAGCGCTCGACCGCGAAACCCGCGGCGAGGAGCGCGGCTTGCGCCACGTCGAACACTGCGCCCCGCGCCGGGGTGATGCTCGGCGCGGCGAGCAGGGCCTTGGCGAGTGCGAGCGGATCGGTAGAACCGGGTTCGTTCATTTGGACCTTGCCCTATGCCCAAGATCGAAATTGCCGCCACGGGTGCGGAACCCACTGGCGAAATGCCGCCCGAGTACGTTGCCGCCGCGCGGGGGCGAGTGATCAGAAATTTGACGGCAGCGGGCGGCCTCGGCGACTTCATCGCGACCCATGCGATCATACCGCCCGGCGGCTGGTCGGCGCAGCGGCACTGGCACGAGGGTGAGGATGAATTGGTCGTGGTCGTGGCCGGGCAGGGCAAGCTGGTCGACGACGCCGGAGCGCATCCCGTCGGACCGGGCGATGTCGCGGCCTTTCCCAAGGGGGATGGCAATGCGCACCACTTCGTCAACGATGGCACCGCGCCGCTGGTACTGGTCGCGATCAGTCTGCGCGAGGCCTCGCCGGTCCATTACCCGGACATCGGCAAGCGCTGGGTCCCCGGCGGCGGGGTGCATGACGAGCATCAGGACGACTGACGCTCGAACCGGTCGATCACCCACTCTTCGGCCTGCGCCGCGGCGGTCCAGTCCTGCATGAGGGGATGCGACCTGATGCTTTCGACATAGGCCGCCGCGGCGGCAGGGACGGGGAGGGCATAAGTGGCAATCCGGGTCGCGACCGGGGCGAACATGATATCGGCCGCGCCGAAGTCGCCAAACAGGAAGTCGCCGCCGCCGCCGAAGCGGGTGCGCGCCTGCGCCCACAGCGCGGCGATGCGGGCGAGATCGGCCAGCACGTCGGCATCCTGCGAGCGGGGCGGGTAGACCCGGCGGACGTTCATCGTGCATTTCTCGCGCAATGCCGCGAACCCGGAATGCATCTCGGCGGCGATCGAGCGCGCCAGCGCGCGCGCGGCCTCGTCGGCGGGCCAGAACCGATCGCGCCCGACCCGGTCGGCGAGGAACTCGATGATCGCCAGGCTGTCCCAGACGGCAATCTCACCGTCCCACAGAATCGGGACCTTCCCCGCCGACGACGCGAATTCCGCCGCGGCGCGCCGTCGGTTCCAGTCGGCGTCGTAGAGCGGAACGACGATCTCCTCGAACGGCAGGCCCGATAGCCGGCACGCCAGCCACCCGCGCAGCGACCAAGAGGAATACGCCTTGTTGCCGATGATGAGCTTCATGCCGGCGGGATTAGCGATCGGGACCGTCGCGCGCCAGCCGCGCGGGCGCTCACTTGGGCGGCAGCAGCGACACCGCCTCGATCCGCCAGCCGTTGTCCCAGCGGAAGATCATGTCGAAACCGAGTACCCCGCGCGGCAGGCGGAAGCTCCCCCGCATCCGCAAGGTATCCGGGCCCGTCATGGCCGGCGCGATCTCATAGGTCGGCGACAGGATCAGGATATCGCTCAGGTCGATCTGCTGCTGGCGAAAGGCCTGAAACACCGCGCCTAAGCTTGTCGCGCTGTTCGACGCCTGAAACTGGGCGCTGCCGAGCTGTAGCAGCACGGTGTAGTTGCCGGTCTTGTTGGCCTGATCGATCGCGATGAGGATGTGGCTGAGGAGTTTGGACGCGCCGAGCGCATCGGGCGCGGTGACGCGGGGCGCGGCCGGCGCGGCCGGGCGCGGCGCAGGCCTGGCCGGCGTCTGTGCGAAAGCCGGTCCCGTCAGCGCCGCACTTGCGAAAAAAACGGCCAGGGCATGACGCCCCGGCCGCAAGTCAAATCCGAACATTGCCGTCCTCGATATTACCAGCCGTGGCTGAAGCCGGCGCGACCGCCGACTTCACCCGACTTGAAGCCGACGCCGACACCGGCCGAGAAGGTCGTTCCGGCACCGACGCGCGCGGTGAACGCCGCCGACCCGGCCCCGCGGTTGTTGAAGTAACCGACCCCGCCCGAGACCGCGAAGTTCATGTCGCTCGACAGCGCGGGCGAATCGAGCGCCAGCGCCATTGCGATACCCTCGTTCGACTTGCTGATTTCGCGGCGGTTGTCCGCCGCCAGATCGAACAGCGTGTTCACGCGGGTGCCGAGCGTGCCCATGTTGGTGTTGATCGCAGCGATCGCGGCGGTGTTGGCCGCGGTGTTGGTGTTGAGCGTGGTGATCGCAGCGGTATTGCTCGCCGTGTTGGTGGTCAACACACCGACCTGCGTGTTCAGCGTCGTGATCGACGTCGTGTTCGCCGTGACCCGGGTGTTGAGCGTGGCGATGCCGGCGGCGTTGGTCGCGACGTTTGCATTGGTCGCGGTCAGACCGGTGTTCAGCGTCGCGATACCCGCAGTGTTTGCGGCGACGTTGGTGTTCAGCGTGCCGATCGACGCCGTGTTGGCGGCCACGTTGGTGTTCAGCGTGGTGATCGCCGCGGTGTTGGTCGCGACGTTGCCATTGGTGACCGCCAGATTGGCGTTGGTCGTCGCGATCGCCGCGGTATTGGTGGCGACGTTACCGTTGGTGATAACCAAGTTGGCATTTGTCGTTGCCAGATTGGCATTGGTCGTCGCGATCGCCGCGGTGTTGGTTGCAACGTTGCCGTTGGTGATTGCCAAGTTCGCGTTGGTCGTGGCGAGGTTCGCGTTGGTCGTCGCGATCGCCGCGGTGTTGATCGCAACGTTGCCGTTGGTGACCGCCAGATTGGCGTTGGTCGTGGCGAGGTTCGCGTTGGTCGTCGCGATCGCCGCGGTGTTGGTGGCGACGTTACCGTTGGTGACCGCCAGATTGGCGTTCGTGGTCGCCAGATTGCCATTGGTGATCGCGAGGTTGGCGTTGGTGGTCGCGATCGCAGCGGTATTGGTCGCCACGTTCGCGTTCGTTACTGCCAACGCGGCGTTCGTCGCCAGCGTCGATACCGCAACGCCCTGACCCAGCGTGCCGCTGGCATCGGTGGTGGCGAGGAACGCGGTCCCGGTCTGCGCCGCGGTGCTGGCGGCGAGCCCGCCGATCGTCACCGAACTGGCAGTGTCGCCAAGCTTGACCTGATTGGCGCGGTCCGACGTGGCGCCGAAGCCGACCGCAGTCGAGTTAGCGAAACTGGCGTTGGCATTCTTGCCGAGCGCCGAAGCGTTGGTCGCGGTAGCAACCGCCTGATGACCCGCCGCGAGCGAGGTCGCGCCGGTTGCCTGCGACTGCCAGCCGAACGCCTGCGCGCCCCGGCCCGAAGCCACCGATTCGCCGCCGACTGCGGTCGAATGAAACCCGGTCGCCGCGGCCAGATCGCCCAACGCCACCGCGTCTTCGTCGGTCGCCCGCGCGAGATTGCCGATCGACACCTGGGTGCCGAGCGAACCCGGATTCACGCCGTTGTTGGCGGCGGCACCGTTACCGATCGCGATCGAGCCAGCCGCCGCTGCGTTGGCGAAGTCGCCGACCGCGGTTGCGTTGGCGCCGGCCGCATTCGCGCTCTTGCCGACTGCAGTTGCCTGGCTGCCCGACGCGCTGGCCTGATGACCTGCGGCGAGCGAGGTCAGGCCGGTCGAAGTGGCTTGCCAACCGAACGCCTGCGCGCCGCGGCCCGATGCGGTTGCTTCACCGCCGACTGCAGTAGCGTGGAAGCCGGTCGCCGCCGCCATGTCGCCGACTGCGACCGCGTCTTCGTCGGTCGCTCGCGAAGCCTGGCCGATCGCGACGGAGGTCGCGCCGCTCGCTGTTGCCGAAAAGCCGAGCGACGACGCGCCTACGGCCGAAGCGTCAGCGTTCGAGCCGACCGCTGTCGTGTTGAACGTGCTGGCGGTCGCCGCGCCACCGATCGCAGTGGTACGAACGCCCTGCGCAGAGGTGACGCCGTTGGTGAAGTCCTGCCCACCAACCGCAAGCGCGCCCTCGCCGTTTGCCGTAACGTTATGGCCGATAGCGGTGGCACCAGGGCCGGTCGCATTCGCATAACCGCCGACCGCCGTCGCGCCCTGTGGATTCGCGCCATTCGCATTGGCGTTCAAGCCGACCGCGACGTCACCGCCACCGGCCCCGGCCGCCGAGGCATTCTGGCCGACCGCAGTGGCACCACCTGTCGAAGCAGTCGCGTTGACGCCGCACTCGGTCGTCAGCAGCGCACCCGGATTAGTGTTGCACGGCGCAGTACCGTCGGCCTTGGCCGGCGCGGCGTACATGATCGCAATGGCGCTCGCGGTGGCAAGTAGAATAGGCTGATAGATTTTCACGGTGCATCCCCCTGTTTTCAGACAGTTACTTCGAATGTTCACGGCGCAAAACAACCACCGCCGATTTGGCCAACGGCTTATGGTCGTTTGAGCCCCGCACACAGGGTAAAGGGAATTTTAATGATTCCGCAATCGAAATCTCGTTCAACTTGGCGAGGAAAATATCCAGAATTCGGACAATGACTGCCGCCGGTACAAATTATTTATGCGCCGGTACAAATATTTGACCGCACAGCCGGTCAGGCTATCGCCTCAAGCACGGCCGCGCGCAGTTGGGGGATGCCGAGACCGCCCTCGCTCGAGGTCGCGATGATGTCGGGGTGCGCGGCGGGGCGTTGGCGGACTTCGGCTTGGGTGGCGGCGACGACGGTCGCGAGTTCGCTGGCCTTGACCTTGTCGGCCTTGGTCAGGACGATCCGGTAGCTGACCGCCGCCTTGTCGAGCATCGCCATGATCTCACGATCGACGTCCTTGATGCCGTGGCGGCTGTCGATCAGGACCAATGCGCGCTTGAGCGTCCGGCGACCGCGCAGGAAATCGTTGACCAGAAAGCGCCATTTGCGAACCATGTCCTTGGGGGCCTTGGCGAAACCATAGCCCGGCATGTCGACCAGCCGGAATCTGAGCGGGTCGCCGACGTCGAAGAAGTTCAGCTCCTGCGTCCGGCCGGGGGTATTCGAGGTTCGCGCCAGGCCGTTGCGGTTCGTCAGCGCATTCAACAGCGACGATTTGCCAACGTTCGACCGGCCCGCAAACGCGACCTCGTTCACGTCCATTTCGGGAATGTGTTCGAGCGAGGGGGCCGATTTCAGGAATGCGACCGGGCCGGCGAAGGTCTTGCGCGCAGCTTCGATCGCGTCGTCGGTGAAGCTCACTTTACGGGTGCGACCTTCAGCGCCGGGTGCCGCGAGTACAGGAACTTCTGCTGCGCGATGGTCAACAGGTTCGAGGTGATCCAGTAGATCTGCAGGCCCACCGCGAACGGTGCCATCACGAACATCAGCACCCACGGCATGATCGCGAAAACCTGCTTCTGGACATCGTCCATCGGTGCGGGGTTGAGCTTGAACTGGAAGTACATGCTGATCCCGAGCAGGATCGGGACGACCCCGATCGCGATGAATTGCGGAGGCGTGAAGGCGAGCAATCCGAACAGATTCAGCGGCGTCAGCGGGTCGGGCGCGCTCAAATCCCGGATCCAGCCGACGAACGGTTGATGCCGCATCTCGATGGTCAACATCAGCACCTTGTAAAGCGCGTAGAAGACCGGAATCTGGAGCAGGGTCGGCAGGCAGCCCGCCAGCGGATTGACCTTTTCTGTCTTGTAGAGCGCCATGATCTCCTGCTGCTGGCGCGGCTTGTCGTCCTTGTAGCGTTCCTGCAGCGCCTTCATCTTGGGCTGGAGCGCACGCATCGACGCCATCGACGCGAACTGGCGCTGTGCGATCGGGAACATCAGGCCGCGGACCAGGAAGGTCAGGCAGATGATCGCGACGCCGAAATTGCCGATCATCCGGAACAGCCAGTGGAGGACGTGGAAGATCGGCTTTTCGAAAATCTCGAACCAACCCCAGTCGATCGCCTTGTCGAAGAATTTGACCCCGCCGTCGGTTTCGTAATCCTGCAGGATCGCGACTTCCTTGGCACCGGCGAAGAAGCGGCTGGTCTGGGTCAGCGCCTGGCCCGGGGCGACGATGCGCGGCTGGGTGGCGAAGTCGGCCTGATACACCTTGTTCGCGCCGGCGCGGTATTGCGCGCTGACCGGCTGCCCCTGATCGGGGACGAGCGCGGTGAGCCAATATTTGTCGGTAAAGCCGAGCCAGCCGCCGGTCGTGTCGAATTTGCGGGCGCCCTCGTCGATGTCGTCGAAATTGATGTCGTAATCGGCCTTGCCGCCGTGGACCGCCATCGGCCCGGTGTGCATCGTCCAGCTGTCGGCATCCTTCGAAACGCCGGTGCGCGTGACGTAGCCGGTCGCGACGACGGGCACCGCGCCGCTGCCGGCGTTAGCGACCGTCTGGCGGATCGTGAACATGTAGCCATCGTCGACCGACAGCTCGATGCGGAAGCGCTGGCCGGAGGCGTTGGTGGCGTCGAGCCGTACCGGCTTGCCAGGCGACAGCATGGTGGCGGTCGCGGTCCAGACGGTGTCGGCCGCGGGCGGGTTCAGCCCCGTGCTGGCCCAGCCGAAACCGGCGAAATAGGCATCGGCTGCGCCCGAGGGCGACAACAGCCGGATCGGCGGCGTGTCCTTGGCGATGGTCTCGCCGTATTTGACCAGGATTAGGTCGTCGATCCGCGCGCCCCGTAGGTTGATCGAGCCCTTCAGCGTCGGGGTCACGATCGGGATGCGCGGCGTCTCGCTCAGCACGATCCGGCGGTCGCGCATCGCGGCGGGGCCGTCGGCGGCGGGGTCGGCCTGCGGCTGCGGGAGCGGGGTCGATTTGCCGTCGATCACCTTGGTCACCGGCGGGTTGGCGGTCGGAAAGAATTTGCCCTGCAGCACCGGCCAGCCGAACAGGATCAGCGCCGCGAGCACCGCGAAGAGCACGAAATTCTTGTTGTCGTTGTTCACGTCGATCTCTCTTCAGGGCACCGGGTCATAGCCGTGCCCGCCCCAGGGATGGCACCGCGCGATCCGCCGCGCCGCAAGCCACCCGCCCCGGCCGGCTCCATAGCGGCGAAGCGCGGTGATTGCATAGGCGGAACAGCTCGGCTGGAAACGGCAGGAGGGCGGCAGGATCGCCGACGGGCCGAGCTGCCACCCGCGAGCGAGGAGGATGAGGAGCTTGGCGATCATGCCTTTGCCCTCGCTCCTGTTCGCTTTGAGCGAAGTCGCAGGGCATCTTGAGCTGGTACAGGTGCTTCGACTCCGCTCAGCACGAACGGGGTGGAGAAGGTCATCACCGGGCGACCTTTGCCAGAGCCTTGGTCAGTTCGGCGCGCAACATCGCGAAATCGCGTTCGACCCCGCCGGTGCGACCGATCAGCACGTGGTCCGCGCCGGAAAGGCCGTGCGCGGGCAGCAATTCGCGAGCGAGCGCGCGGAACCGGCGCTTCATCCGGTTGCGAACGACCGCATTGCCGATCTTCTTGGTGACGGTGTAGCCGACCCGCATCGTCGGATCACCGTCGGCACGGGGCCGGGCGAGCAGGACGAAACCCGGCATCGGCGCGCGCTTTCCGGCATTGGCCGCGAGGAAATCGCGGCGCTTGCTGAGCGTTGCGATGCGGCTGCCCGGCTCGACGGGCGAACCGGTTAGGCCGAGAGCTTCTTGCGGCCGCGGTTGCGGCGGGCGCGAATCACGTTGCGGCCGCCCGGGGTCGCCATCCGCGAGCGGAAGCCGTGGCGGCGCGCACGCACCAGATTGCTCGGCTGAAAGGTCCGCTTCATCGTGAAAGTCCCGTGTCTCTGAACGCAAAACGGCCACCTGCACGGCGGCCTGATCGTCGGGCGCACTAGCTGCGGACCCTCGCAAAGTCAATTCCGCGTCACGTTCCCGCCGCCGTCTCGCACTCGCGCGGCGCAGCGCCCAGTCGATCCAGCCGCCGACGCGTGGCCAGCGCCGCTTCCACCGCGCGAATTGCCGCCGCGCCCAGGCCGAATTCCGAAGCACCAGCGCGAACCCGCCCGCAAAGATGAAAGTCGCGGCAGGACCGGGGAGTGGTGCGGTGATCGGCGCGATCACGATCAACGTCCAGCCGGCGATGAGCAGCGCGATGCGTCGGGTCTCGGACGAAGGGCGCCACGTCATGAGCGGCCATGTGGGGCGGGTGTGTTGCGCCCGCAAGACGCACCGCGGGCTGCCGCACGGTTGACCGGCTGCCGCGCTTGGTCGAGGCTGATGACATCGTCGACAAACGGGGGAATCGCCAATGTTCGCTTTCATGCTGCCGATCGCGCTGGCGCTGACCTCGGCGGCGCAGGCTCCCGCCACTAGCACTGCCGCTACCCCCGCGTGGGGTGCCTGGGTGTATGTGCAAGGCGACAAGGCCGTCCAATACCGGGTCGCGAAGGTCGGCCAGGACGGCGACGTCGCGCGACTGAAATATCAGTTGCGGGTCGAACCGGGCAATACCGTCGCCTGCTATTCGGACCGTTGCAGCGGCTATGTCGTCTACCTGCCGGTGTTC
This sequence comes from Pseudomonadota bacterium, assembly GCA_040385975.1. Taxonomy (GTDB): domain Bacteria; phylum Pseudomonadota; class Alphaproteobacteria; order Sphingomonadales; family Sphingomonadaceae; genus Sphingomonas. Next base: position 21,220 of record JAZKGJ010000068.1, read on the forward strand.
GACCCGCTCGCGGTGTCGGTGGTCGCCACCCACCACGTGTTCTTCCCGCGGGGCTCGGCCGCAACCTGGGATATGCCCGAGACGGTTCGCTTTCCGATCCGGACGTCGGCGACCGGGCGACGCTTCCTCGATGAGCGCGGACTGCCGATGTACGAGATTTTCGACAATCCCGGCGTGCTCAAGGTGACCGAAGTGCTGCAGGCTTGCGTCGACGACCAGATCGACGGCGCCGACACGCGCTGCACCGATTACGACGCCGGGCAGGCCGTGCGGGTCGGCGGCTGAGCGGAGCGGTCGCATGGTCGCGATCGTATCGACCGTCGCATATCTCGGGCTCGAGGCACGCAGCGTCGAGGTGCAGGTGCAGGTCGCGCCAGGCCTGCCCGCGTTCGTCGTCGTCGGGCTCGCCGACAAGGCGGTCGGGGAAAGCCGCGAGCGGGTCCGTGGTGCCATCGCGGCGCTGGGACTCAGCTTCCCGCCCAAGCGCGTGACGGTCAATCTGTCGCCCGCTGATTTGCCCAAGGAAGGATCGCATTACGACCTGCCGATCGCGCTCGCATTGCTGGGGGCGATGGGGGTGATCGATGCCGAGACGCTGAGCGAATATGTCGTGGTCGGCGAATTGGGGCTCGACGCGCGGATCGCGCCGTCGCCCGGGGTGCTGCTCGCCGCGCTCCACGCGAGCGAGCAGGGTAAGGGGCTGGTCTGTCCCGCGTCGCAGGGCGCGGAGGCCGCGTGGGCGGGGTCGGTCGAAGTCGTCGCCGCGCCGGATATGCTGGCGCTGCTCAACCACCTGCGTGGACTGCAGTTGCTGCCCGCGGCGGCGGCGGGCGAAATGGACATCCCCGGCCACGGCCCCGACCTGAAACAAGTGAAGGGGCAGGAAACCGCCAAGCGCGCGCTGGAGATCGCGGCGGCGGGCGGGCACAATCTGATAATGGTCGGGCCGCCGGGAGCCGGTAAATCGCTGATGGCGAGCTGCCTGCCGGGTATCCTGCCGCCGCTCGATGCGGCCGAGGCGCTGGAAGTCAGCATGGTCCAGTCGGTCGCGGGGACGCTGGCGGGCGGGCGACTGACGCGGACCCGGCCGTTCCGGTCGCCGCACCATTCCGCCAGCATGGCGGCGCTGACCGGCGGCGGGCTGAAGGTGAAACCAGGCGAGGTCAGCATGGCGCATCTAGGCGTGCTGTTCCTCGACGAGCTGCCCGAATTTCAGCGCGCGGTGCTCGATTCGCTGCGGCAACCGCTCGAAACCGGCAACGTCAGTGTTGCGCGGGCGAACGCGCACGTCACTTATCCGGCGCGGGTGCAGCTGGTCGCGGCGATGAACCCGTGCCGGTGCGGGCATCTCGGCGACGCGAGCCTGGCGTGCGCGCGGGCGCCACGCTGCGCCGCGGATTATCAGGCGAAGGTCTCGGGGCCATTGCTGGACCGGATCGACCTGCACGTCGAGGTCAACGCGGTGAGCGCCGCCGATCTGGTGCTGCCGCCCGCCGCCGAAGGGTCGGCGGAGGTCGCGGCGCGGGTAGCGGATGCGCGCGCCCTGCAGCGCGAGCGCTATGCCGAACATCCCGTGCGCACCAACGCCGAGGCCGATGGCGACCTGCTCGAGGCGGTCGCGACCCCCGACGAAGCCGGGCGACAGTTGCTGGCGCAGGCCGCGGCGGCGATGCGAATGTCGGCGCGGGGCTATTCGCGGGTACTGCGGGTCGCGCGCACGATCGCCGATCTGGCCGGGAGCGAGGCCGTTGGGCGGATCCATGTCGCGGAGGCGTTGAGCTATCGGCGTCAGGCACCGCGGGCATGAAGCGGCTCGCGGTCCTGCTCGCGCTCGGCGGGTGCGGCTATCTACCGCAGGATGCCGATAATACGTCGCAGCGTGTCGCGCAGACCAGGGTCGTTCGCATCGGCATCGCCGGCGAAGTGCCCGAAGCGCGTGCCTTTCTGAGCGAGGTCGCTCGGGTGACGCGGGCGAGACCGCGACTGGAGCACGGGTCGCTCGAACCGTTGCTGGCGCGGCTGGAAAAGGACGAACTGGAACTGGTGGTCGCGCCGTTCGCGGAGGACAGCATGTGGGCCGAACGGGTCGCGCTGACCCCGCCGCTCGACGGCAGCGAGATCGGCGACAAGCCGGTCGCGCCGCAGGCGGCGGCGCGCAACGGTGAAAACGCGTGGATCATGACGGTCGAGCGCGCCGCCCGGGCGGGAGCTGGCAAATGAGCGACACGACCCTGCCGAAGGAATTGCGCGAACCGATGCAGCGCGCGGTGCGGCTGGAATATTGGAACATTTTCTGGACGATCAGCATCGTCGTGGTGATGGGCTCGGTGCTCGGCCAGAGTCAGACGATGAAGACCGCCTGGATCGAGGATATGCTCGGGCTGATCCCGCCGATCGCCTTCCTGGTCGCGGTGTGGTTCGAGCGCCGCGGGCGGCGATCGGCGCGGTTTCCGTTCGGGTTCGAGCGCGCCAATGGGCTGGGTTTCTTCGTAGCGGCAGTCGCGCTGGCCGCGGTCGGCGCGTCGTTGTTATGGGACGCCGTCTCGACGCTGATCGCCGCCGAGCACGCGAGCGTCGGGTCGATCGTGATCTTCGGGTATGACATCTGGCTCGGTTGGCTGATGCTGGCGGCGCAGGCCTATTCGCTGGTCCCTCCGTTGATCATCGGGCGCATGGAGTTGCCGCTGGCGGAGACGCTGAGCGACAAGTTGATTCACACCGACGCGCTCATGAACAAGGCGAACTGGCAGACCGGCGCGGCGGGGTTCGTCGGGGTGCTCGGGCTCGGGCTGGGCTGGTGGTGGGCGGATTCGGTCGCGGCGGCGGTCATTTCGGTCGGGATCATCAAAGACGGCGTCGATGCACTGCGATCGTCGACCGCGGAGCTGATCGACGGCGCGCCGCGCGGGCTGTCGAGCAATGCGCTGGCGGGCGATGCCAAGCAGCTGAAGTCGGCGCTGGCCAAGCGCTTTCCCGGCGCAAGCGTGCGGGTGCGCGAGACCGGGCGGGTCATTCGCGCCGAAGTGCATGGCGGCACCATCCCGCATCCGCTGCCGTCGCGCGAAGAATTGTGGCCGGGCGACCCCGAACGCTGCTGGCGTCTGGCGCAGGTCAGCTTCGCGCCGGGTGATAAGCCGTAAGCTCCCCGCTTGCGAGGGCCGCGCCGCTGGTCTAGCGGGAGCCCGCTTCGGGAGCCCCCGGGCAAAGTGCGGGCGTGGTGGAATTGGTAGACGCGCCGGACTCAAAATCCGGTTCCGCAAGGAGTGTGGGTTCGATTCCCACCGCCCGCACCATCTCGGCATAATTGGCGTGCTCCGCGGTACGGTCGCGCGCAAAACCAATCCGGTAGCGTAACGTTGCCTCCCGAAAGGGAGTTTCGAATGGATTTGACGGACGTGGCCGGAACGGAGCCGTGGCTGGGCGCTCTGGACGACGCGGTCGATGCGCGCGACCGGTTGCGCCGGGCCTGCATGGTCGATCGCACCGGCCCACAGGCGCAACTGGCGCGGCATGACCTGAGCACCGCCTTCGACGTGATTGTCGAAGCGCTGGCGACCGCGCGCTGACGATTCACACGCGCGCGGGCAGCACGATCTCCGCGAGCAGGCCGCCGCCGGTGCGGTTCGCCAGCACGATCTCGCCGCCCGCGTCGCGGATGATCGCGCGGGCGAGCGCCAGGCCCAGCCCGCTGCCGCCGGTGTCGCGGTTGCGCGACTGTTCCAGCCGAGTGAATGGATCGAACGCGGCGCTCAGCTGATCGGGTGGGATGCCGGGGCCGCGGTCGGCGACGCAAATTCGCACGCCGTCGGGTTGGTCGAGCAAGGTTACCTCGGCACCACCGCCATATTTCACGGCATTTTCGATCAGATTGCGGACGGCGCGGCGCATTAAATTGGGGCGCAGTTTGCGCTTCAGTCGCGGCGGTTCAGCGAGCGCGACCGCCGCGCCGAGCGCGCGAAAGTCCTCGACCACCGCATCGACCAGCGCGGCCAGATCGACCTCGGTCGCGGGTTCGCTGGGGCGGCCGAGCCGGGCGAGCGACAGGATGTCGTCGAGGGTCCGGCTCATTTCTTCGATCGTGTCGGCCATGCGCGCGCGGTCGGCCTCGTCCTCGACCGATTCGATGCGGACCCGGAGCGCCGCCAGCGGCGTACGCAGGTCGTGGCCGATCGCGCCGAGCATCCGGTCTTTTTCGTCGAGCATCGCCCCGACGCGCAGCCGCAGCGCGTTGAATGCGGCGATCAATGCGCGGACGTCTTCGGGACCAGCCTCAGCCAGCGGAGCGTCATCTTCGCCCCGCCCGAACGCGCGGGTGGCGACGGTGAGGTCGCGCAACGGCCGGGCGATGCGGCGCGCAATCCACAGCATC
>JAZKGJ010000069.1:0-3315 GCA_040385975.1 Pseudomonadota bacterium
CCGACCGCGATCGGTCAGGCGATGGCGGTCGCGCTGCTCGCCACGCTCTACGGGGCCTTGCTCGCCAATCTGATCCTGATGCCGATCGCTGCCCGGCTGCGGCGGTTGGCGCGCGCCGAGGCGCTCGACCGCGCGCGCATCGAAGCGCCGCTCAGCCGGCTCGCCGATATCAACCGCGCCCGCGTGCGCGAGGCGGTTGCGGCGTGAGCGACGTGTTCGACCTGCCGCCGACCAGGCCGCTCTGGCTGATGACGCTGGCGGATCTGGCTCTCTTGCTGGTGGGTTTTCTGGTGCTGGTGCAAGCGACCTCGCTCGACAAGGCCGCATTGGCCAAGGGCCTGCGCGCTGGTTTCGACGTCGAGCCCGCAGCGCCCGCGATGCCGGTCGCCGCCGCCGCGCTGAGCGGCTTCGCCAGCGGGTCGAGTATGTTGCCGTCTTCCCCCGCCGAGGTGATCGGCTGGGCGCGCGATGCCGCGCGTGACCCGCGGGTGCGGTTGCGCGTCGCGGGCAGCGTCGACGGCGCGCCCGGCGACGTCGATCCCGCGACCGGCAGCGGCGCGCTGCTCGCCGCCGACCGCGCGCGGGCGGTGGCTGCCGCCCTGCTTGCCGCCCGCGCGATCGCGCCCGAACGCCTGACCATCGTCAACACCGCCAGCCCCGGCCAGCGCCGCGTGCTGGTGAGCCTCGCTTTTGCCGGAGACCCCGAATGACCCGCCTTGCCTTCTTGGCGCTTGCCGTCGCTACGCCAGTCGCTGCTGCGACGTTTCAGGACACCGCCGCGCTCGACCGTGCGGTCGCGGGCTTTACCGGCAACGCGGTCGGCACGATGGGGGGCGCGCGCACCGCGGTCGATGCCCGCTTGAAGCTCGCGCAATGTCCGACGCTCGCGCTGGCGTGGCGCACCCCCGCGCAGGACGCGGTCGTGGTGCGCTGCGCCGGACCCGAATGGCGCATCTTCGTGCCGGTGATGATGCCCGCGACACAGCCGGTCGCAGCCGCCGCGCGCCCTGCTGCGACGATCGCCGTCGCGCCGGTCATCCGCCGCAACGACCCGGTCACGATCGAGGCGGGCACGCCTGGCTTCTCGATCACCCGCGAAGGCGTCGCGCTCGGCGATGCCGCGCCCGGCGCACGCTTCCTGGTGCGGGTCGAAGGCGGCAAGGGCCCGGTGCAGGCGACCGCGGTCGCCGCGGGCCGCGCGACGCTGCCCGGCTGGGGCGAATAATTTTCTCTAAAGGTTTGCCGCCTGCCGCCGTTTGACCTGTTGTCGGAACCTGTAAAGGGCGTGTGACATGGTCGAACCGGTCGGATCACTGGCGAAATTGCTCGGGCGGGTCGTCGCTCCGAGCGCGCCCGCGTCCGCGGTTCGTGCAGCGCCGCGGGTCGCGGATGACGCCGACCGGGCGCAGATCGCGCTGCCCGGCGTCGCCCGCGGATTGGCGGTCACCCCGCCGGTCGATGCCGAACGCGTCGCGCAGATCAAACAGGCGATCGCCAACGGCACCTATCCGATCGCGCCCGAAACGATCGCCGACCGGCTGCTCGCGCTGAAACTCGACTGGAAGTCTGGCAGCAATGACTAGACGCGACGGGCTGGTCCGCGTGATCGAGGCGCTGCACAGCGAGATTGCCGCGCTGAAGGTCAACGACATCGACGCGCTCGAACGCGCGACCGCGACGAAATTGCAAGGCATCGAAGCGCTCAAGCAGCTCGGCACGGGGCCCAGCGATGCCGAGCTGCGCGGGCTTGCCGAAGAGGCCGACCGCCTGAACGAAACCTGCCGGATTTACGCCAATTTGATGGCCGCCAACGTGCGCCGCCGGCTGAACGACCTGACCGGGATCATGCCCGGTTACCGCGCGCAGGGGGCCACCGCCGCCTACGCCTGAACATCGCTAAACCGGCGTTAACCAAATCTCGAAGGTTTGGCGCGGATAAGAGCCTGTTCTTTGGGCTATCCGCAGGTTTTTCATGGCCGTCACACCCGTTGCAGCCGCCGGCACGATCCAGTCGGCGATCGCGCTCGCGTCGAGCCGGACCGGCATCGACTTCGATTATCTGCTGGGACAGGCGCAGGTCGAAAGCGGGCTGAACGCGCGCGCCGCGGCGGGCACGTCGAGCGCGCGCGGGCTTTATCAGTTCATCGAGCAATCCTGGCTGTCGGTGGTCAAGCAGCACGGCGCCGAACACGGCCTCGGCTGGGCCGCCGATTCGATCCAGCGCGGTGCCAACGGCAAGTTCAGTGTCGATCCGGCGCTGCGCCAGCAGATCCTGGGGCTGCGCAACGATCCGACCGCGGCGTCGCTGATGGCGGCCGAACATGCCTCCGACAACAAGACCGCGCTGGAAGGGTCGCTCGGACGCACCGCGACCGGCACCGACCTCTACATGGCGCATTTCCTGGGGCTGGGCGGTGCCAAGCAATTCCTCGGCGCGATGCAGGCCAACCCCGATCGCGCCGGGGCCGCGATGTTTCCGTCCGCAGCGCGCGCCAACCGCAACATCTTCTACGCCGCCGATGGGTCGCAGCGTTCGCTCGGCGACATCTACCAACGCTTCGCCGCCAAGCTGGACAAGGGTGCGGCCGCTGGCGGCGCGACCACGCTGGCTTCGGACGGGGTCGGAAAGGCAAACCCGATCGCCGCGCTCTATCAGGTCGCGGGCAGTGAGATCGTCGCGGGTGCCGGCGAAACGCAGGACCAGGCGACCCGCTGGGCGACCGCGACGCTCGAACGGCTGCAGGGCAAGTCCGGGCAGCCGGTCAATCTGCTGCGCCCGACCCCCGATACCGCGCGGCTCGCGTATCTGATGCTCGCACGGCTGGGCGGTTGAGCTAGATGAACCGTATCCTTCCGACCCTGCGCGGCGCGGCCTTGCCGCTCGCGATCCTGTTGCTGGTGCTGGTGATGGTCGTCCCCATCCCGGCGTTCCTGCTCGACGTGTTCTTCGTCACCAATATCGCTATCAGCCTGGCGGTACTGATGGTCGCGTTGAACGCGCAGAAACCGCTCGATTTCTCGGCCTTCCCGACCGTGCTGCTGTTCGCCACGCTGTTTCGGCTTGGCCTCAACGTCGCCTCGACCCGCGTCGTGCTGGTCCATGGCCATGAAGGCGAAGCCGCCGCGGGTCACGTCATCGAAGCGTTCGGCACCTTTCTGATCGGTGGCGATTACATCGTCGGCATCTTCGTCTTCACGATTCTGATGATCATCAATTTGATCGTCGTGACCAAGGGCGCTGGCCGCGTGTCCGAAGTGTCGGCGCGCTTCACCCTCGACGCCTTGCCGGGCAAGCAGATGGCGATCGACGCCGAT
>JAZKGJ010000070.1:0-5652 GCA_040385975.1 Pseudomonadota bacterium
TTCTGGACCAAGGTCAAGACCGTCACCCAGCGCTGGCCCGATGGAGCGGCGGACCTGCCGCGCGGGTCGGAGGACGGCGGACCGAGCCGCATCCAGGACGCGTTCGTCATTCCGACGATGGGGTGACGCGGGGGCGTCCCGATTTCGATCGAGTCGCGTTAACCATGTGATGGCGGTCGCGCAGTGTTGATGTAGATTGCGCGCAATGGGGGATTGGGCGGCATTGCGATCGGCGTGGCGGGCGCGGGCTGCGCAATTGTGGCGTGGGTCCGGCGCGGCGCGGTTGCAGGCGACGCACTGGCTTGCGCTGATCGCAGCCTCGCTCAGCCTGATCCTGCCGGGGATGCGCGCGGTCGATGTCGCGACCCGGGCAAATGCCGAACCCAAGCTGATCGCGCTCAGCTTCGATGACGCGCCGCGCGGCGCGGGGGCGTTCTTCGACCCGGCCGACCGCGCCGGGCGGCTGCTGACGACTTTCGCTCGGCTGCATATTCCGCAGGTCGCGTTTTACGTGAACCCCGGCCGGATCGGCACCGGCCCGCGCTACACGTCGCAGATCGATGCGTATGTCGCGGCGGGCAACGTCATCGCCGATCACACCTGGTCGCACCCGCACCTCTCGGCGACGAGCGCCGAAAACTATCTGGCGGACATCGACAAGGCGCAGGCGTGGCTGCGCGGGCGCCCTGGCTATCGCCCCTGGTTTCGTTTCCCGTTCCTCGACGAAGGCGGCCCCGACACGGTCAAGCGCGACGCGGTTCGCGCCGGTTTGCGCGCGCGCGGGCTGCGGCATGGCTACGTCACGGTCGACGGGTCCGATTGGGGGATCGAGGCGCAGACAATGCTCGCCAAACAGCGCGGTCAGCCGATCGACATGGCGGCGCTGCGCGACCTGTACGTCGAAACGCACATCCGGTCGGCGGAATTCAGCGATCGGCTGATGGTGCAGACGCTGGGCCAGCGGGTGCCGCAGGTGCTGCTGCTCCACGAAACCGACATCGCCGCGCTGTATCTGGGCGATCTGGTTCGCGCATTGCGGCGGCGCGGCTGGACGATCGTCAGCAACGACCGGGCGATGGCCGACCCGATCTATCTGGCAGTTCCCGACACCCCCTACGCCAACGGCACCTTGTCGGAGATGCTGGCGTGGGAGGCTGGCATCAAGGGCCCGCGCTGGTACGAGCGCAACGACATCAAGCTGGCCGACCGCCTGTTTCGCGAGCGCGTGCTGCACCAGCGTTAGAGCCTTTGCGCGGGCCCGACGGGATGGCTAAAGCGCCGCCATGACCGACCAATTCGCGCTTACAGACGACCAGCTCGCGATCCAGGATATGGCGCGCAAGTTCACCGCCGACCGGATCACCCCGTTCGCGGCGGAATGGGACGAGAAGCATCACTATCCCGTCGACGTCTGGAAGGCCGCGGGGGAGCTCGGCTTCGGCGCGATCTATGTCAGCGAGGAATCGGGCGGGATCGCGCTCGGGCGGCTCGAGGCGGCGCTAATCATGGAAGCGATGGCCTACGGCTGCCCCGCCACCAGCGCCTACATCTCGATCCACAACATGGCGACGTGGATGATCGACCGCTACGGCGGGGCGGAGATCAAGGCGCGGTTTCTGCCCGCGCTGGTCAGCATGGAAAAGATCGCGAGCTATTGCCTGACCGAGCCGGGGTCGGGCTCCGACGCGGCGGCGTTGAAGGCCAGTGCGCGCCTGGACGGCGACCATTATGTGCTGAACGGCACCAAGCAGTTCATTTCCGGCGCCGGCTACAACGACATCTACGTCTGCATGGTCCGGACGTCTGAGGAGAAGTCGAAGGGCATCACTTGCGTGGTGGTCGAGAAGGACACCCCGGGCCTGTCGTTCGGCGCGCCGGAAAGGAAGCTCGGCTGGAACGCATCGCCGACCGCGCAGGTGATCTTCGAGGATTGCCGCGTGCCGGTCGCGAACCGCGTCGGCGCGGAAGGCGACGGGTTCCGCTTCGCGATGGCGGGACTCGACGGCGGGCGGCTCAATATCGGTGCCTGTTCGCTCGGCGGAGCGCAACGTTGTCTCGACGAATCGATCAAATATACCAAGGAACGCCAACAATTCGGCCAGCCGGTCGCCGAGTTTCAGAACACGCAATTCACCCTCGCCGACATGGCGACCGACCTGGAGGCGGCGCGCGCCTTGCTCTACCTGGCGGCGGCGAAGGTGACGCAGAACGCGCCCGACAAGTCGCGCTTTTCGGCGATGGCAAAGCGGCTCGCGACCGACAATGGTTCGAGCATTGTCGATCGCGCGCTTCAGCTCCACGGCGGCTACGGTTACCTCCGCGATTATCCGATCGAGCGATTCTGGCGCGACCTGCGCGTGCATTCGATTCTAGAGGGCACCAATCAGGTGATGCGGATGATCGTCGGCCGGGACCTGACCCGCCAGTGACCAAATATTCGATCGAGGCGATGGAAGGCATCGGCGCGCAGTGGAGCGCAGCGCTCGAACAGGTCGGTGCGGCGATGACGACGGCGGCGCGCGCGCCGCTGCGGACCGGCGGCTCGCAGCCCTACGATCCGCTCGCGCTGTTCCGGACGATGAGCGAATTCGCGGCCGGTTTCAGGCCCGAACAATTGCTGCAGGTGCAACTCGACGCGGCGCGCGAGTGGGGCAGGTTCTGGGCCGACGCTTGGTCGCCCAAGCCGCCCGCCGAAAAGCTGCGCGACCGCCGTTTCGCCCACGCCGAGTGGGAGGAACAGCCGTATTTTCGCACCATCCGCGACGCGTATTTGCTGGCGTCCAAACAGCTACGCGGCGTGGTGCAGGCGGCTGAGGGCAAGGGCTCGAATGCGGCGATGATGGGCTTCCTGGTCGATCAGTATCTGAACGCCATCGCACCGACCAATTTCGCAATGACCAACCCCGAGGTCGTCGAGCGGACGCTCGCGACCGGCGGCGCCAACCTCGCCGCGGGGTTCGCCAATCTGATCGAGGATGTCGCGGCGGGGAAGGGCATCGTCAAGCGCCGTACCGAAAGCGATTTCGTGGTCGGCGAAACGCTGGCGACGACGCCAGGCAGCGTCGTGTTCGAGAACCACCTGTTCCAGCTGATCCAGTACGACCCGACGACGCCTGACGTCTCGATCGAGCCGCTGCTGTACGTCCCGCCGTTGGTGAACAAATTCTACATGATCGACCTGCAGTCACGCTCGAGCCTGGTGAAATGGCTGGTCGAGCAGGGCCGTACGGTGTTCGTCATTTCGTGGGTCAACCCGGACGAGCGCCACCGCCACTGCGGGGTCGAGCAATACGTGCTCGACGGCATTGTCGCCGCGATCGGCGCGGTGCGCGATCGCACCGGCGGCGCGAAGGTCGATCTGTTCAGCTTCTGCCTGGGCGGGACGCTGGTCGCGATCGCGCTGGCGTGGCTAACGGCAGAACGCCGCGCCGACGAGGTCAATACCGCAACGCTGATCGGCAGCATGGTTGATTTCGCTGACATGCGCGACTGGTCGGCGTTCGTCCACGAAGCCCACCTCGACGCGCTCGAAGATCACCTCGGCAAACGCGGCTTCATCGATTCGACCGAGTTGCAGCAGCTGTTTGCGGCGGTCCGCTCGAACGACCTGATCTGGTCGTCGGTGGTCAATCACTATCTGCTCGACAAACCGGCACCTGCAAGCGACCTGCTCCACTGGTTCGAGGACGGCGCGCGGATCCCGCAGGCGTTCCTGCAAAGCTACAACCGCGGTCTGCTCGCGGCGAATGCGCTGACCGGCGCGAAGTTCACCGTCGGCGGGGTCGCGATCGATCTGGCGACGGTGACGACGCCGCTGACGGTGATCGCGTTGAAGGATGATCACGTCTCGGCGTGGGAGGCGGTGTACGATGGGACGCGGCTATTCGGTGGCGCGGTCAGCTACATCCTCGGCGGGTCGGGGCATAACGCCGGCGTCATCAATCCACCCGCAGCCAACAAACACGGCTATTGGACCAACGCTGTGCGTGCGGCGAGCGGGGCGGCGTGGCTCGACGGTGCGACCCGGCACGAAGGGTCGTGGTGGCCGGCATGGAACGCGTGGCTGATTGAGCATGGCAGCGGCACGGTGAAGGCGCGCGCACCGGAAAACCCGATCGAGCCGGCACCCGGACGCTATGTGAAGATCACGCACGCGTGACCGACATCAGCGACGACACGCGAACCTACATCGACGGCCGCGCCGGGCGCTTGCGGCTCAACCGACCGCGCGCGCTGCACGCGCTGAATCTAACGATGGTGCAGCAGCTGACGCGCGCGCTGCTCGACTGGCGCGACGATCGCAATGTCAGGCTCATCATCATCGACCATGCGGAAGGCCGGGGCTTCTGCGCGGGCGGCGACGTGGTCAGCATCGCGCAGTCGGCGCAGGGGCACGGCGCAGCGGGCCGGGCGTTCTTTTATCAGGAATATCGTCTCAACCATCTGATGTACACCTACGCGAAGCCCGGCGTGGTGTTCATGGACGGCATTACGATGGGCGGGGGAGTCGGGATCGCGTGCCCGTGTCGCTACCGCGTCGCGACCGAACGGACCGTGTTCGCGATGCCGGAGACGACCATCGGGCTGTTCCCCGACGTCGGCGGCGGGCGGTATCTGTCGCGGCTGCGCGGGCGGGTCGCGCAGTGGCTGGCGCTGACCGGCGCGCGGATCGATGGCGCGGATTGCGTCGCGCTGGGACTCGCCAATTTCTATATTCCGTCCGAGCGGCTCGACGCGCTGAAGGCCGAATTGTGCGCGACACCGGAAAAGGCGGAATCGCTGCTGGCCGGCGCGGCGGTCGCGCCCCCGCAGTCAAAGGTGACCGCGCTGCTCCCCGACATCGACCGCCTGTTCGCGTCGGACGATTACGAGGACATCCTGGCCGTGCTCGCAACCGACAGCGGTGCTTGGGCGAGCGAGCAATTGGCGGTATTGGCGGGCAAATCCCCGACCGCGTGCAAGGTGTCGCTGCGGATGCTGGTCGAAAGCCCGCGCCAGCCGCACTTCCTCGACGAAATGAAGATGGAATTCGGGATCGTCAGCCGGATGTTCCGGCATGGCGACTTCTACGAAGGCGTCCGCGCGCTGCTGATCGACAAGGACAACGCGCCACGCTGGAACCCGCCGACCCCCGCGGGCGTCACCCCGGCGATGGTCGATGCCTTTTTCGAACCGCTGCCGCCCCGCGAAGCCTGGACGCCGCTCGGCGCCGATGGAGACTGACATGGCCGAATATGAGACGCTGCTGATTGAGGCGCGCTCCGACGGTGTGACGTTGATCACGCTTCACCGCCCGCAGGCGCTGAACGCGCTCAACAATCAGGTACTCGGCGAATTGATCGCGGCGGTGCAGGCGTTCGACGCCGACCCGGCGCAGGGCTGCGCGGTGCTGACCGGCAGCGAAAAGGCGTTCGCCGCCGGGGCCGACATCAAGGAGATGCAGCCGCAGTCGTTCGGTGAGATGTTCGGCGACAATTACTTCGCTGGCTGGGAAATGTTTACCCGCACCCGCAAGCCGATCATCGCGGCGGTCGCGGGTTTCGCGCTGGGCGGCGGCTGCGAGCTCGCGATGATGTGCGACTTCGTCCTGGCGGCGGACACTGCGAAGTTCGGCCAGCCCGAGATCAAGCTGGGCGTCGCGCCGGGGATGGG
>JAZKGJ010000071.1:0-5394 GCA_040385975.1 Pseudomonadota bacterium
GTCGCGAGCCGGCCGATGTCATACGCCTTCCACGGCTCCTCGCCGACCGGCATCCATTCGTGCCACGCCTGGAGCGCCGCGGCCTTGCGGGTGCTCCAGTCGCCGTCGACCGGCTGGTGGTTCTCCGCCCCGCCTTCCCACGTGTCGTTCGCCGATTCGTGATCGTCGCGCTGGACGATCATCGGCATCGCCATGTGGAGCGCCGCCAGGTCGGGGTCGGACCGGTAGCTGGCGTAGCGCAGCCGGTAGTCGGCAAGCACGATGATTTCCTTCAACGGCAGCGGAATGCGCCGATCGACCGCCTTTGCGGCAACGGGATAATTGTCGGGCCCATATTCGTAGATGTAATCGCCGAGGTGGATGGCGAGGTCGCAGTCGCTGTTCGCAGCGTGCGAATAGGCGTTGAAATAGCCGTAGCCGAGGTTGGAACATGAAAAGATCGCCGCGGTGAAGCGCCGCGCGCGGTCGTCGGGGAGCGTCTTCGTCCGTCCGACCGGCGAGCGCGTTCCGTCGGGCGGCAGTCGCGCTGGCGTCGTCGGCCAGCTTAATCTTGGCGGTGAAGTCGCGCCACGGCCCGGTAACGGCCTTGCCGCCGCCGACCACGCGCGCGAAGTCGGGGGTCTCGCTGACCTCCAGCAGCAGCGCGACCGCGGAGCCGTCGGTAGGGACGTAGCGGGTCCAGAACAACATGGTGTCTTGCCCGGGTTCGCCGCTGGCAACAGCATGGGTAAAGCCGCGCGTGCTGGAAATGGCAACCTGCGCGAACCCCGGTATCGCCAACGCCGCGATCCCCAGTGTCCCGGTCAGTACCATCGTGCGGCGGTCGATCGTCAGCGTCATGCGGCTCTCCTGCGCGCGCCCGGTTACGCTGCGGTGACAGCGCCGGGGCGGGCGCTTAAGGCTGCGCGCCGGTGGCCGCCTCGACAAGCCTTTTCGCCCGGCTGGCGGCGCGGCCCGGCTGGGCGCTGGTCGCGCTTGCCGCGATGCTGGTTGCGCTGGCGCTAATTCGCTCGCCCGATCACGACGAGAGCCAATATGTCGCCGCCGCCGCGCTGACTGCGCACGGGCTGATTCCGTACCGCGACTTCGCGTATCTGCAGAGCCCGCTTCAGCCCTATGCCTTTGCGCCGCTGGCGTGGCTGTTCGGGACATGGACCTGGCCGGGTCTCAGGGTCGGCAACGCCCTGCTCGGCGCGGCGGCGGTGCTGGGGGTGTACCGCGCCGGTCGCGCCGCCGGAGCGCCAGCCTCGGTGGCGCTGGGCAGCGCAATGCTGTTCGCGTGTTGCGACGCGTTGCTGTTCGGGGTCGGCACCGCGCGCAACGACGCACTGCCGGTCGCATTGCTGGCGCTGGCGCTGGCGCCTGCGATCCGGACCGCGCTGCGGGCCGGGATGCGCAGCGACGCACTGTTGGTCGGTCTGATGTTGAGCGCCGCCGCCGCCGCAAAGATTTCGTATGCGCTACCCGCGCTCGGCTACGGCTTATGGACGCTGGCATCGCCGCGCGTGCGCCGCTCCGGCTGGGTGCTCGCCGGAGCGATCCCGGCCGCCCTGCTGATCGCCGGATCGTGGCTGGCCGCGCCGCAGGGTTTTGTCTTCGGCGTGTTCGATTTTCCGCTGCGCGCGCCGGCCGAGTTTTACGCCGATCGCCCCGCTCGGCTGACGGTGGGCGCGAAGCTGTTCGATACGCTGCGCTTCCTGGCGCTCGGCCCGGCGTTGCTGGCGGTCGGCATAGCCGCGTGGCAGCGCCAGCGTGGTCCGGTGGCGGTCCTACTCGGCATTCTGGTTGCGGCGGGGACGGTCGCGGCGGTGCTGCCGACCCCGATCTGGCGGCAATATTGGCTGCCCGCGCTGCCGCCGCTGTTCGTCCTGCTGGCGACCGGCTGGCAGCAACGCCCGGCCGGTCGGACGCTACGTATCCTCGCGGTCGCCTGCGCGGTCGCCGGGCTCGCGCCGTCGGTGAAGGCGCTGATCGGCGGCGACCGGTTCGCGACCGCGTTCGCCAGCGCCGACCGGGTGCGCGCGCCGCTCGCCGCTGCCGCCGCCGGACCGGTGGTGACGCTCGCGCCGCAATATCTGCCACAGCTCGGCCGCCTGCCCGACCCGCGCTTCGCGGCGGGGCCGTTCTATTTTCGCAGCCGCGCGCTTCTCAACGATCGCGACGAGCGCGCGCTGATCCTCGTCAGGCAGGGCGCGATACCACCACTGGGCGGACGTCCCGTGCTGGTCGGGGGCGAAGGCGGCTGGGGATCGGGCAGCGCCGAACTCGACGACGCGCTGGCGGCGGCGGCGCGGCGGCAGGGCTATCGCGGACAGCGCATCGCCGGAACGCCGTTCACGCTCTATCTGCAACCGGGCGTAGCAGTGCGACCAGCGCAAACCCCGCGATCAGGATTACATGGAGGAGCAGCGTTAGGGCTGCGGTGAAGGCGATCGTCGCGACCAGCGCATCGTTGCGGCCTATCAACAGGATTGCGAAGTTGGCGAACAGCAGGTCCTTATTGGGCACGAACGGCAGCCGCGACACCAGCATCCGCCCCGCCGCCAGCAACAGCCAGATCCCCGCCGCGATCCCGGGCAGCGCCGCCGACCAGGCGAAGGCGACGAACAGCGAACCCGCGACGATCCGGAGCAGGTGCACCCCGAACACCCAGCGCAGGGTCGGCGCGGCGAGTGAAAACACCCGCCGCCGAAAGATCAGGAACGGCAGCGACGTCACGCACACCAGCGCCGCCGACCCGGTCAGTCCGTGCGCCTGCCCCGTGCTCATCACCCGGTACGCAAACGGCAGCGCGCCGGCGATCATCGCCAGCGTCACCGCATTGCCCGCGATCGCCGACAGGATCGTCACGTCCTTGACCGCGCCGAACGGGGCGACGATCGCATGCCGCCGCGCGTTGGCGCGCGCCCAGGCGTAGAAATAGGCGTCACCCGAATAGCCGAACACGACCTCGTTCGCGATCCGCTTGCGAATCAGCGCCGCCAGCGCCGCGACCGGCACCCCCCACAATCGGCGAAAGATCACGTAATCGCCGACCGGCGACGCCAGATAGAGTCCCGCGAACGCCAGATAATAAAATGGATTGGTCGGCACCGCCGCGAGCAGCCCGCGCAGCCCCGATTCGAACAATTGGCGTCCCAGCCCGACGATCATCGCCGCGGTCAGCACCGCGCCCAGCACCGCGGGCCAGCGGCGCGACGGGGGCGACGCAAGGGTTTCGGCAGGCATCGTCTCCACCCCGGCCCCCTCGCAAATTCAACGGGATGAGTGAAGCGCGAACCGCGTGAGGCTCAGCGCAGGCGGTAGCCGATCCCGAGCCACAGCGTGCGCGGCGTCGCGCGCTCGACCACCCCGGTCGCGGCGACGCCCGCTTCGACCCGCGCATCGGCGAGATTCTCGACGCGACCGGTGAGCGACAGGCCACGCCCGAGCGGCACCGTCAGCTGCGCATCCAGCGTAAAGGCATCGTCTAGCCGCCGCAGATTCTGGTCATCCTCGAACTGCCGCCCGACATAATGCGCGGTCAGCGCGGCGTCGGTGTCGCCGCGCGACCAGCCGAGCGTCGCCGCCGCGCTGTGCCGCGCGGTCTGCGCGGGACGAAGCCGGTCGAGCGCCGCGGCGAGGCCGTCGGCACGGGTCCGGGCATCGGTCAGCGCATAGCCAAGGCCGAGCCGCCAGTCGCCGCGGCGCAGCTTCGCGTCGAGCTCGACCCCGCGCGCGACGATCGCGCTCAGGTTCCGGCGCTGGCGAAAGGTGCCGCCCGCCGCGACGAAGCCGACCCCCGGAAAGGTGCCGGGACCGCTCGCCAGCGTCACGTTGGCGATCGCCCGGTCGAGCCGGTTGACGAAGCCGGTCGCGCGCACGCTGACCCCGGCCGCGGGTGACCAGTCCAGCCCGCCCTCGATCCCGTCGAGCCGTTCGGGGGTGAGCGCGGGGTTGGCGGCGGTCGCGTCGGCCCCGACCCGGAACGGCCGGTACAGTTCGTTGAGGGTCGGGAGCCGCCAGCCGCGATACCCCGCGAGCCGGAGCGCGACCGTATCGGTCGCGCGCCAGGCCAGCCCCGCGCGCCCGGTCGGTTCCCAGCCGGTGCGGGTCGCGAAGTCGAGGTCGGTGAGCGCAGCCCCGCCCGCCAGCGGGCGCTCCTCCAGCCGACCGTCGGCGATCCACCAGCGGTCGATCCGACCCCCGGCGCTGAGCGTCAGCGGCCCGCGCTCCAGGCTGAGATCGGCGAAGGCACCGACGCTCAGCGTCCGGCCGCCGGCCTCGCGCCGGCGGGTCGGCCGCCCCGCGACGAAGGTGAACAGCTCTTCGCTCTTGCCCGCCACGCCGCGCGCGTCGCCGCCCAGCCGCAGCGTCAGCCCGCCCCCGAGCGGCGGTGCCAGCTCGATTCGCCCGCCGAGCCCGGTCGCGGGGGTATTGTACTGATCGAGCGTCGCGGTCGCGGTCGTCCGCGCGGCGTCGATGCTGACGAACTGCGTCGCGAGCGTGCGGGTCTGAAGATACCCCAGCACCGACCAGCGCCACGCCCCGCGCCCGACGACACGCACGCTGGCGTCGGCACCTTGGCTGGAGATCGCCGACAAGGGCGTGCCGCGGTCGCGATCGTCGCTGAAGGCGGCAACGTTCGCCTGCAATTCGGTGGCCGCGCCGACTGGGAACACGGTGCGCAGCGCGCCGCTCAACTGTTCGTAGGGCGAGGCGCGGTCGATCGGACCGCGGTCTGCACCGACGATCGGCACGAAGCCGTCACCGCGCGCATAATTCGCCGCGAGCGTCGCAAAGCCGTCGCCGAGCGTCGCGCGCCCGACCGCGCCGGCGTCGAGCGCGTCGCGGCTGCCGTAGCCCACAACGGCGCTCAGCGCGTCGGCGTCGCGGCCCAGACTGCTCAGCTCGATCGTCCCCGCCAGCGCCCCCGGCCCGGCATAGCCGCTGCCGCCGCCGCGCGTCACGCGCACCCCCGCCAGCCGCGCGGGCATGAGCGCAGGGAAGGCGATCCAGCCGCCGAACGGGTCGGCCTGCGGCACCCCGTCGAGCAGCACCAACGCGCGGCTCGAGGCGTTGCCGCCCAATCCCCGGAGCGTGACGCCTTGGCTGGTCGGATTTGCGCTGCGCGCGTCCGACCGGCGGAACTGCGCAAGGCCCGCGACATCGCGCAAGACATTCTCGAGCCGCTCACCGCCGGTCAGTCGCTCGCGGTCGAGCGTCACGACCGCATAGGCGGCATCGCCCGGCGGGGCGGCGAGTCCGCGGCCGGTCACGACCACCTCGGCATCGGTGTCGGTTTCGGGGTCGGCCTGTTGCGCCGTCGCCGGCACTGCGATCAGCAGCGCCGCCGCGAGAATGCGCTTCACGGCTGTAAATTGTCGGGATGCGCCGCCTGCACCGCGTCGCGGG
>JAZKGJ010000071.1:5404-24168 GCA_040385975.1 Pseudomonadota bacterium
ATAGCCGCTTCCGCCGCCGCCAGCTTCGTCCAGCGCGTCACGTCCATGCTCGCGCGCCGTGCATTGTAGAGCTGTGGGACGAGGCACACGTCGCTCAGGTCGGGCGCGTCGCCGCCCAGGAACGGTCCGTCCCCCGCCATGTCCTCCAGCGCGTCGAGCCCGAGTTCGATCCAATGCGCATACCAGGCGTCGCGCGCGGGCTGGTCCGCGCCGAACTGTTCGGTCAGCCGGTTGAGCACGCGCAGATTGTCGACCGGGTGGATGTCGGCGGCGATCACCAGCGCGCGCGCCAATTGGGCCGAGCGCAGCAACGGGTCCCGGTCGACCAGCGGCGGGTCGGAAAAGGTCGCGTCGAGCCAATCGATGATCGCCAGGCTCTGCACCAGCGGTCGCCCGTCGACCGTCAGCGTCGGCACAAACCCTTGCGGGTTGCGCGCCAGATTGTCGCCGCCGCGCTGGCTGCCGTCGCGCAGTTCGACCGCGACCCGCGCGTACGCGACGCCCTTCAGCGCCAGCGCGATCCGGACTCGGTACGACGCCGACGACCGCCAGTAATCGTACAGGACCAGCTTCACGCCTGTTCCTCCTCGCGCTCCGAGCGGCGTTCCAGCGCGACTTTGGTCATCGCCACCAGCGGATCGGCCAGCGCCAGCCCCATGATCCCGAGCAGGCTGCCCGACAGGATCTGCGCCGACAGCGTCAGCGCAGGCGGCAGGTCCACGGTGCGGCGCGCGACCATCGGGATGATGACGTAGCCGTCGATCAGCTGCACCGCGACATAGATCGCGATCGCCGCCAGCCCGGCATCGACCCCCGCGCTGAACCCGACCGCGATCATCAGCGCGCCCGAGATGAAGGCGCCGATGTTGGGGATGAACGCCAGGATGCCGGTCAGGATGCCGAGCACCAGCGCCATCGGCACTCCGGCGATCGCCAGCAGCACCGCGGTCGCCACCCCTTCGACCGCCATGCCGATCAGCCGCCCGAACATCAGCCGCCGCATCGTCATGCCCATCCGCTGGCTGAGAATCGCGAATTCGGCGCGGTTGCGGGTCGGGACCAGCCACGCCGCGCCGCGTTCGTAGAGTTTGGGCTCCATCGCGACGAACAGCCCGATCACCATGATCATCGCCAGGCTGGTCAGGGCGCCGAACAGGCTCATCGCATAGGTCGTGATTCGCCCGACCGAGCCGAGCGCCTGTTGCGCGATGCTCGACAGATTCTCGCGGCCTGGGGCGAACCCCATCCCAGCCGCCCAGTTCACGACCCGCGCGAACTGCACCTGCACCGTCGTCGCCAGCTGCTGCGCCTGCTGCGCGATCTGATAGCCCGCCAGCCAGAACGTCCCGACCAGAAACGCCAGCACCCCGAGCGTGACGATCAGCAAGCGCCAGCCGCGCCCGATCGGCAGCACCCGGCCCAAGAGCCGCACCCCACCGTCGAGCATCGCCGCGAACACCAGCCCGCCGAAGATCAGGAGCAGCGGCTGGATCAGCAGGACGACCAGCGCGACCGCGGCCAGCGCGCCGATCCAAACGGTCGCGCGCTTCAGCTCGGCGCGCACCGCGGGGTCACGGAATTCGTTGGGGGCGGCGTCGCCGACCAGCGCCGGCGTGGCGGTGCGCACGCGCTTGGCCGCGGGCGTGCGCTTGGCCGGCGCGCGGGCCGTGCTCACTTCGCCGCGGTCTGCGCCGGGTGCAGGCTGTCGCCCGCGCGGCCCGAGCGCAGCGACCCCCACCAGCTGAGCGGATTGAGGCTGGCCGATCCGTCGAGCGAGAAGGTCACGAATTCGGCCCGCCCGCCGACATTCTCCCACGGCACCGGCCCGCCCAGCCCCTTTTCGTCACCCAGCCGGAACCGGCTGTCGGCGCTGCGATCGCGGTTGTCGCCCATCAGAAACACGTGCCCCGCGGGGATCGTGATCGGCCCGTAATCGTCGCCGCGGCTCCAGCCGAGTTCGACGGTGTCGTAGCTGCGTCCGTTCGGCAACGTCTCGCGCACGATCGGCAGCCGACACACCATCGACCCGTCGGCGCTGGTTTCGCGCGCGCCGGGATAGTCGCCCGCCGAACATTGCGAATTGGCGTCGACCGGCAGCAGCGCGTCGCGCGGCGCGCTGCGCTTCAGCGGCACGCGGTTCAGGATGACGGTACCGTCGCGCACTTCCAGCCGGTCGCCGGGCAGCCCGATGACGCGCTTGATGTAGTCGGTGTTGGTGCCGGGCGGGGTCACGATCACCACGTCGCCGCGTTCGGGCAGCCCGCCGAACACGCGGCCCTTGGTGAACGGCAATTGCACCCCGTAGCTCTCAACCGGCTCCTTCAGCACGAACCCGCGAAAGATTGCGACCGGATTGGGGATGGTCGGCGACACCCACGACCAGCCGTAGGGATATTTGGTGACCACCAGCCGGTCACCGATCAGCAGCCCCGGCAGCATCGATTCGGAGGGGATGTAGAACGGCTTGGCGATGAAGCTGTGAAAACCCAGCACCGCCAGGATCAGCCAGCAGATGCTCTTAAGCTCGTCGCGCCAGCCGTGCGCCGGTACTTCGGTCGGCGTAACGCGCGCGCCGTCGGCGGCGAAGGCGGGGCGGGCCTCATCCTGGGCCTGAGCTAGATGGTCGGTCACGGCAATTCCTGAGCGGAGCTACCCGCGGGGTCGGGCAGGGCTTCGATAATCACGAACGCCTGTGCCCATGGATGGTCGTCGGTCAACGTCAAATGGACGCGCGCGCTGTGTCCGGGCGGGACCAGCGCCGCGAGCCGCGCCGCCGCGCCGCCGGTCAGCGCCAGCGTCGGCGAGCCGCTGGGAGCGTTGACGACGCCGATGTCGCGCATGAACACGCCGCGCTTGAACCCGGTCCCGACCGCCTTGCTAAACGCCTCCTTCGCGGCGAAGCGCTTTGCGAGCGTGCCGGCCTTGGTGAAGGGGCGGCGCTCGGCCTTGGCGCGTTCGACATCGGTGAAGACGCGTGCTTCGAACCGCGCGCCGAAACGGTCGAGCGAGTTCGCGATACGCTCGATATTGCAGAGGTCGGAGCCGATGCCGAGGATCATGGACCGGCGGGCCCGTCGTCATAAACAGACCGAAGGAAGCGAAAAATCAGCCGACCGAACATGAACACGACGCCGCCGAACAGCGCGATGCCTAGCCCGCTCGCAAAATTGGTCCAATTGAAAGGACGCCCGGCATTGGCGTCATCCCAGATATTCAAGCCAAGGATCATTGCACACCAAAACGGCCACACGATGAAAAACCATTTCATCATCCGCCACTGACGATCGATGAACTGAACCTTCTTATTCAACGCGCCGCATCCATCGCTTCGCGCATCGCCCGCACGCTCTCGCCCAGCCCGACGAACAGCGCCTCGCCGACTAGGAAATGCCCGATGTTGAGCTCCGCCAGTTGCGGGATCGCGGCGATGGGCGCGACGTTGGCGTAGGTCAGGCCGTGTCCGGCGTGCACCTCGATCCCGTTCTTCGCGGCCAGCGCCGCCGCATCGGCCAGCCGGCGCAGTTCGGCCGCCTGCGCTTCGCCCGTCAGCTCGGCATAGCGCCCGGCGTGGAGCTCCACCACCGGCGCGCCGAGCCGGAGTGCCGCCTCGACCTGGCGCGGGTCGGGCTCGATGAACAGCGACACGCGAATGTTGGCACCGCGCAATGCCGACACGAGATGCTGCAGCCGGTTGTGCTGCCCGGCCGCGTCGAGCCCGCCCTCGGTCGTGCGCTCCTCGCGCTTCTCGGGGACGATGCACGCCGCGTGCGGGCGGTGGCGGAGCGCAATCCCGAGCATCTCGTCGGTCGCCGCCATTTCCAGGTTGAGCGGGATGGTGAGCTCGGCCGACAGCCGCGCGATGTCGTCGTCGGTGATATGCCGCCGGTCCTCGCGCAGATGCGCGGTGATCCCGTCCGCCCCCGCTTCCGCCGCGACCAGCGCCGCGCGGACCGGATCGGGATAGCCCGCGCCGCGCGCGTTCCTGACGGTCGCGACATGGTCGATATTGACCCCCAGGCGGAGATGGGTGGTCACGGACACGCCGCGGCGCTGAGCAGGTCGTAGGTGAAGCCCTGGCCCTCCCACACCTCGCCCAGCTTGAAATCGTCCGAGCCGCGATTGGTGAAGACGATCACCACCAGATCGTCGTCGGGGAAGATGAAATTGCGCGCTTGGACGCCATAGATTTCGCCGTCGCGCTGGACGATGCGCTTGGGGGCGGCACAGCCCTTGAGCTTGCCGGGGAAGACCCACTGGCCGAGCGCCTGATAGCTGCCGCCTCCCTCGGGCTTCCACAATTCGGCGCGGGCGGTCGCCGACAGGAACTTGCCGGTCATCAGTGCGCGGTCGAAGGCGAAGACCGAACGCGCGGTGCCGATCAACCCGCCGGCCGCGCCCCAGCTAGCGAGTTCGAACGCCGGCTCGGGCTTGCCGCCGACGAACCCGGGCACCCCGCGCTCGCCGCGCTGCGCCATGGCGAATCCGGCGGGCCAGCGGCGCGCCAGCGGCGCCGCCAGGCGGTCGATCGCGACGCCCAGCAGCACATAATCGCAATTGTTATACGAAAAGGCCGCGGCCTTGGAAGGCAGCGACGTGCAATAGGCGATTTCGGGCATCGGGCGGGTGTAGAAGCCCGGCACGCCGCCCGCGTTCGCTGCCGGCGTCGCGTCCGGGTTGGCGAGCCCGCTATGGTGCGTCAGCAATTGCCGCGGGGTCACGCTCCACGCGCTGTTGCCGACGAACTCGACGGGCGTATCGAGCGTGAGCCGGCCCTTCGCGACATCCTGCATCGCCAGCGCCGCCGTCACCTGCTTGGTAATCGACGCCAGCCGCCAGCGTTGCCCGGCCCGATGCCGCGCCGTCCCGCCCGGCGTGACCGGGCCGTAGCCGCGGTGGAGCACGATCCTGTCGCCCTTGGCCACGAGTATTTCGCCGGCCAAGCCAGATGTAGAAACGATCCGATCCACCGCCTCCCCCGTTCGGCCTGAGCCTGTCGAAGGACGTGCCGCGGGCAGTGCGTTTGGAACACGTGCTTCGACAGGCTCGGCACGAACGGGCGGAGGCGAGGCAGCAGCCGCCAGCGCCAGCGCAAATACCAGTCTCACTGTGCCCGGCTCCCCGGCTTGATCGCGGGCATCGCCGCCAGCTCGGGCGGCAACGCGTCCGCGGCATAGGTCGGCACGTCGATCCGGATGAGCGGGAAGAACGGCACGCCCAGCTCGGCATTGCCGCCCGAGCGATTGACCAGCGCCGCCGCCGCGACGACCTCGCCCCCGGCGCGGCCGATCGCGGCGATCGCCTCGCGCGAGCTGAGCCCGGTCGTTACGACGTCTTCCATCATCAGCACCCGGGTGCCCGGGTTCAGCCGGAACCCGCGACGCAGTTCGAATACGCCCTCGGGCCGTTCGAGGAACATCGCCTCGACCCCTAGCGCGCGGCCCATTTCATGCCCCGCGATTACCCCGCCCATCGCGGGCGACACTACCGCTTGGATCCGCAGTTCGGCGGGCAGCCTGGCCGCCAGCGCGCTTGCCAGCCGACCCCCCCGCGCCGGATTCATCAGCACCCGCGCGCATTGCAGATAGCGGGGCGAGCGCAGCCCCGACGACAGGATGAAATGGCCTTCGAGCAGCGCGTCGGCGGCGCGGAATTCGGCCAGGATTTCGGCTTCGGTCATGGTGTCGGGCATCCGGGGCGTTGATACGGGCGCGCCGACCCCCACGCAACGCTGACATCGATCGGGCAAAAAAGCCCGCGCGCGCGCTTGAGGCAGGGGGATGCGCCGCGTATAGCCCGCCCAACTCACAGGGATCACACGCGGTATGCGCAGCGGTTGGACAATGATGGCGGTGGCCGCGGGGCTGTTGCTGGCGGGCGCGGGGCAGGCCGCTGCGCCGGTCGCGGTGGCGACCCCGGCGACCGAGGCAGCGGCACCGGCTGCGGCCCCTTCCGCTGCGGACGCCGCCGTCACCGCGCAGGACGGCGCGCCGGCGATGGCGGCACGGACCGATATCGGCGTGCCGGTCGAACGCGGCATCGGCATCCAGCCGCAGGTGACCGCCAATGGCCGCCGCGCGCACTGGTTTCACGATGCGATCCTGGTCCCGACGATCGTCGTCATTTCGATCTTCGTGCTGATCCTGCTCGCGGTGACGATGTGGAAATTTCGCCGCAGCGAGCACCGCGAACCGTCCAAGACCACGCACAACACGCTGATCGAAGTCGTCTGGACGCTCGCGCCGGTGCTGATCCTGGTCGGGCTCGCGGTCCCCTCGATCGGGCTGCTCAGCGCGCAGTTCAAGCCCGCCCCGGCCGGCGCGATCACGCTGAAGGCGATCGGCAACCAATGGTATTGGAGCTACCAATATCCCGACAACGGCGGGTTCGAGATCACCGCCAACATGCTGAAGGACAAGGACGACCCGACCCGCGACGCCGCGGCGCGCTATCGCACGGCCGCCGACGGGCCGCGGCTGCTGGCGACCGACAACCGCGTCGTGTTGCCGGTCGGCGTCCCGATCCGGCTGATCACCACCTCGAACGACGTGATCCATTCGTGGTCGCTGCCGGCGTTCTGGATCAAGCTCGACGCGGTTCCGGGGCGGCTGAACGAGACCAGCTTCACGATCGAGAAACCGGGCGTCTATTTCGGCCAATGCAGCGAACTCTGCGGCGCGCGCCACGGCTATATGCCGATTACGGTCGAAGCGGTCCCGCCCGCGCAGTTCGCAGCGTGGGTCCGCGCCAAGGGCGGTACCATGGGCGGTGCCCCCGCGGGGGCGAACGGCCAAGCCGCGCCACCGGCTGCGCCTGCGGGCAATCCGGGCGACGTCGAGACCCCGCCCGCCGGGACCGCGCCCACCGTGAATGCGACGGCGACCCCCGCCACTTCTTCCCAGCCCGCGACCGCGAACCCCGCGGGCGCCGGCAATGCAGGCCAGTAACATGACCGACACCGCCATCACCGCCAACGCCTTCGAGGCGCACGGTCACGAAGAGCACGCGCATCATGATGCGGATCACAAGCCCGCGTTCTTCGCGCGCTGGTTCCTGTCGACCAACCACAAGGACATCGGCACGCTGTATCTGATCTTCGCGATCGTCGCGGGGATCATCGGCGGGGCGATTTCGGGCCTGATGCGCGCCGAACTGGCCGCGCCGGGCATCCAGTATCTGACCGGCTGGGCGCAATATCTGAACGGCGGCGAAGCGAGCTTCGACGAATCGCTCCATCTGTGGAATGTGCTGGTCACCGCGCACGGCCTGATCATGGTGTTCTTCATGGTGATGCCGGCGATGATCGGTGGGTTCGGCAACTGGTTCGTGCCGCTGATGATCGGTGCGCCCGACATGGCGTTCCCGCGGATGAACAACATCAGCTTCTGGCTGCTGATCCCCAGCTTCACCTTGCTGCTGGCGTCGCCGTTCTTCGGCGGCGCGGGCAACGGCTGGACGCTCTACGCGCCGCTGTCGACCTACGGCGAGCCGGGACCATCGACCGACATGGCAATCCTATCGCTCCATCTCGCGGGCGCGTCGTCGATCCTGGGCGCGATCAACTTCATCACCACGATCTTCAACATGCGCGCGCCGGGGATGACGCTCCACAAGATGCCGCTGTTCGTGTGGTCGGTGCTGGTGACCGCGTTCCTATTGCTGCTGTCGCTGCCGGTGCTGGCGGCGGCGATCACGATGCTGCTGACCGACCGCAATTTCGGCACGACCTTCTTCGATCCGGCCGGCGGCGGCGACCCGGTGCTGTATCAGCATCTGTTCTGGTTCTTCGGCCATCCCGAAGTCTACATCATGATCCTGCCGGGCTTCGGCATCGTCAGCCAGATCATCGCGACCTTCAGCCGCAAGCCGGTGTTCGGCTATCTCGGCATGGCCTATGCGATGGTCGCGATCGGCGTGGTCGGCTTCGTGGTGTGGGCGCACCACATGTTCACGACCGGCCTGAGCGTGAACACGAAGATGTACTTCACCGCCGCGACGATGGTGATCGCGGTGCCGACCGGCATCAAGATCTTTTCCTGGATCGCGACGATGTGGGGCGGGTCAATGAGCTTCAAGACCCCGATGATGTGGGCGATCGGCTTCATCTTCATGTTCACCGTCGGCGGTGTGACCGGGGTCGTCCTCGCGAACGGCGGCGTCGACGATTACATGCAGGATACCTATTACGTCGTCGCGCACTTCCACTACGTGCTTTCGCTCGGCGCGGTGTTCAGCATGTTCGCGGGCTTCTATTACTGGTTCCCCAAGATGAGCGGCAAGATGCTCAACGAAGCGCTCGGCCAGCTCCACTTCTGGATGTTCTTCATCGGCGTGAACGTGCTGTTCTTCCCGATGCACTTCCTGGGACTGCAGGCGATGCCGCGGCGCGTGCCCGATTATACCGACGCGCAGGCCTATTGGAACGGCATCGCAAGCCACGGCTACGAGATCATGGCGGCGTCGATGGTGGTGTTCTTCATCAACCTCGCGTGGAGCTTTGCCAAGGGCAAGGTCGCGGGCGACAACCCGTGGGGCGACGGCGCGACGACGCTGGAATGGACGCTGCCGAGCCCGCCGCCGTATCACCAGTTCGAGACCCTGCCGCGGATCGATTAGGCCGGAGCGGCATAGTCTTAGCACAGCTAATGCTAACACCGCGAACGGCCGGCCGGGGGTGCGAAGCCACCCTCCGCCGACCCGGCTTTGCCGGGTCGCGGCTTGGTCGAGGACAACTCGAGGCACCCCGGGGAGCGGTCCCCGGCGCCGCGCCCGCATTTGCGCTCAAACAGGCTTGCCACGCGGTAAACCGAGTGCGCTCACCTTTCGCTAAAGATTTCAAAGTGTAAGACAAATCTTGGCCGATCGCCCCAGGGGTGGCGGGGATCGGCGCGGGGTGGATGTCATGTTCGACGAACAATGCGCGCCCGACGCGACGTCGGAGCCCGCGGCACCAGACGCCAGCGCCGATACCGCGCGCACTGCGCCGGCCGGAGCGATTGGC
This sequence comes from Pseudomonadota bacterium, assembly GCA_040385975.1. Taxonomy (GTDB): domain Bacteria; phylum Pseudomonadota; class Alphaproteobacteria; order Sphingomonadales; family Sphingomonadaceae; genus Sphingomonas. The sequence goes on from JAZKGJ010000071.1 coordinate 14,403, forward strand.
TCGGCACTGTTCCTGGCGGCGTGCGGCGGTGGCAGTGGCGGCGGCACGACCAGCGGCGGAACCGGCGCTGTGTCCGAGCCCGCGCCAGTCGCGACGACCGCGCCGGTGCCGAGCGGCCCGAGCGCGCAGCAGGCCAGCCGCTTCCTGGGACAGGCAACGCTCGGCGCGACCCGGACGATGATCGACGACGTCGCCACGCGCGGCTACGCCGCCTGGCTCGACGCACAATTCGCGCTGCCGCGCGCGACCTCGCACTGGGACTGGCTGGTCGGCGCCGGCTACAATGTCGCCGCCAACATCAACAACGTCGCGGGGTTCGACCCGACGATGTGGCGCCAGCTGATTGTCGAGCCCGATCAGCTGCGCCAGCGGGTCGGCATGGCGCTGCTCGATTTTCTGGTGGTCGGGATCGACGGGGTCAACCTCAACTGGCGGCAGTTCGCGACCGCCGCCTATGTCGACCTGTTGCTCGACAATGCGTTCGGCAATTACCGCGCATTGCTGGGCGCGATCACGACCAACGCGGCGATGGGGTCGTTCCTGACCTTCCTCGGCAACCGCAAGGCCAATGCCGCCGGCGCGGTGCCCGACGAGAATTACGCGCGTGAGCTGATGCAGCTGTTCACGATCGGGCTCTACCAGCTCAACATGGACGGTACGCTCAAAGGCAGTGCCGCCGCGCCGCTCGAGACCTATACGCTGGCCGACGTCAGCGGGCTGGCGCGGGTTTTCACCGGGCTGAACCTGGCGAGCACCGACAGCACCACCCCCGCCCGTTACCGCCAGCCATTGGTCATCACCGCCAGCCAGAACGAGACCGGCGCGGCGAGCTTCCTCGGCACCACGGTCTCGGGTGGCGGGATGGCGGCGGTCAACAGCGCGCTCGACACGATCTTCGCGCATCCCAACGTTCCACCGTTCGTGTCGAAGCAGCTGATCCAGCGGCTCGTCACCAGCAACCCCTCACCCGCCTATGTCGGGCGGGTCGCAGGCGTCTTCGCCAACAACGGCAGCGGCGTACGCGGCGACCTGAAAGCCGTGGTCCGCGCGATCCTGCTCGACGCGGAAGCGCGCGACGACAGCGCGGTCGCGGCAACCGCGGCGGGGCGGCTGCGCGAACCGGCGATGCGGCTGACCGGCTGGGCGCGCGCCTTCGCCGCGACCTCGCCGTCGAACGCCTGGCCGATCGGCGACACCAGCAGCCAGTCGACCCGGCTGGGCCAGTCGCTGGGGCGCGCGCCGTCGGTCTTCAACTTCTTCCGCCCCGGCTACACCCCGTCGGGCAGCGCGGTGGCGAGCGCGGGGCTGGTCGCGCCCGAGTTCCAGATCACCAACGAACAGAGCGTCGTCGGCTACATCAACTACATGTACACCCTGGTCTCGAGCGGCACCGGCGACTTCAGGGCCGATTACACCGCGATCATGATCAAGGCGCCCGACAGTCTGGCGTTGGTCGATGAGGTCAATTTGCTGCTCGCCGCCGGGCAATTGAGCAGCACCACGGTCGCCGCGGTCCGCGCCGCGGTCGACAGCGTCAATCCGAGCGCCGCCAACGCCAACATCAACCGGGTCGGGATCGCGATCATGCTGACGCTCGCCTCCCCCGATTATCTGACAGTCCGCTAGGATGAGCTGTCACGATCATCACGAAGCCTTGGCCGGGGCGATGGGCGGGCCGCTGTCCGCCGCGATGGACGGGGCGCTCGACCAGTCGCGCCGTGCGTTCCTGCGCCGCACCGCCGCGCTCGGGGTGGCCGGAGTCGCGACGCCATTGGTCACCAGCCTGGCCGCGATCGGCGAAGCGGCGGCGGCGACCGCGACCGATTACAAGGCTTTGGTCTGCGTCTTCCTGTACGGCGGCAACGATTACGCCAACACACTGACCCCGTACGATCAGGCAAGCTACAACGCCTATGCCGCCGCGCGGCCGTCGATCGCGCATAGCCGCGATGCGCTGGCGGCGACGCTCCTCAACCCCAGCGTCGCGCTGGCCGGCGGACGGCAATATGCGCTGGGCCCCGCGCTCAGCCCGCTGCTGCCGCTGTTCAACGCGGGCAAGATGGCGCCGGTGCTCAACGTCGGGACGCTGGTCCAGCCGACCACGAAAGCGCAATATCAGGCCGCCTCGGTTCGGCTGCCGCCCAAGCTATTCAGCCACAACGACCAGCAGAGCTATTTCCAGGCGTCCAATCCCGAAGGCGCGACTTCGGGCTGGGGCGGGCGAATCGGCGACCTGCTGCAATCGGGCAACGGTTCGTCGACGCTGACCTGCATCAACGCGTCGGGTAATGCGGTCTATCTGACCGGGCGCAGCGCGGTGCAATATTCGATCGGCAGCGGCGGGCCGGTCGCGCTGCTCGGCAATGCCAGCACGCTTTACGGGTCGCAGACCGCGGCGAGTACGCTGCGCAGCCTGATGACGGGGGGGAGCAGCAACCTGCTCGCCGACGAACATGCGCGGATCAGCAAGCGGGCGCTCGACACCTATGCGCAGGTCTCCGGCGCGCTGGCGGGCGCCCCGGCGGGCAATTTCCCGCTGTTCCCGACCGGCAACAGCTTGGCCGACCAGCTCAAGATCGTCGCGCGAATGATCTCGGTGTCGCAGGAGCTGGGTGCCAAACGGCAGGTGTTCTTCGTCTCGCTCGGCGGGTTCGACAACCACAGCACGTTGGTCAACGACCATGCGCGCCAGATCGGGCTGGTCGCGAACGCGATGAAGGCATTCTACGACACGACCGCCGCGCTCGGGATCGCCGACCGTGTCACCAGCTTCACCGCCTCCGACTTCGGGCGCACCCTGGTCGCCAACGCCGACGGATCCGACCATGGCTGGGGCGGGATGCACTTCGTGGTCGGCGGCGCGGTCCGCGGCCAGCGCTTCTACGGCACGCCCCCCGCGGTCGGCAGCAACACCGCCGACGACGTCGGACAGGGCCGGCTGCTTCCCAGCACGTCGGTCGATCAATATGCCGCGACGCTGGCGAGCTGGTTCGGGGTCGGCGGCAGCCTCCCCGACGTGCTGCCCAACATCGGCAACTACAACCCGTCGAGCGTCAACCTCGGCTTCGTCTGACGACCTTTCGCCGACTCCGTCATGGCTTAGTCACGATCGGCGTGCTACTGACATTGGTGTGAACAGCGCGCTCCCCCACCAATATGCGGTCGGCATCGACCCCGCCGACATCGACTTCATGGGTCACGTCAACAACGCCAGCTATCTGAAGTGGGTGCAGGACGCGGTCGTCAGCCACTGGCAGCGGATCGCCCCGGCCGAGGCGGTCGCAGCGCACCTGTGGGTCGCGCTGAAGCACGAGATCACCTACCGCAAGCCGACCTTCCTGGGCGACGACGTGATCGCGACGGTCCTGCTCGAAAAGGTGCAGGGTGCGCGCGCGTTCTATGAAACGATCATCCGCCGCGGCGAGGAAGTGCTGGCCGAGGTCAAGTCGAGCTGGTGCTGTCTCGACGCCGAGACGCTGCGCCCGGCGCGGCTGGCGACCAATGTGATCGAACGGTTCTTTCCGGGCGAAGCGAAGGCGGGCTGACTACTCGACGCCGCAATTTAGGTGACCTAGGGTTCGGACGATGATCCGCCTCCTGCTCGCCGCCGCGCTCCTTGTCGCGCCCGCCACAACGCTCGCGAAATCATCGCCCAAGCCGCCGGTCGGCAAGGTCAGGCTGCCCGTCCTCAGCTACACGATCAACGCGTCCGGTCCCGCGAGCGGCGCGACTGCGCAACGCAAGGATATGGTCACCGTCGACTATACGCTGACCCTGCTCGACGGTACGGTGGTCGACAGTTCGGTCGCGCGCGGCGAACCCGCCACTTTTCCGCTGAACCAGCTGATCCCGGCGTGGCAGGTGCTCGTCCAACTGATGCGACCGGGCGACGATTGGACCTTCTACGTGCCGCCGCAATACGGCTATGGCAGCACGGCACGCGACCAGCTGCCCGCCAACAGCTTCCTGATCTTTCGCGTGAAACTGATCGCGGCCCGCGCCGCCGAATAGGCGGGTGGTGCGGTCGCGGCGCTTTCCCCGCCGCGCGCTAGGTCCTATAGCGCTGCCATTCCGATGACCGCCGCCACTGCCCCCCTGCTGCCGCCCGACTGGCGCGATTTCCTGGCGCTTACCAAGCCGCGGGTGATGACGCTCGTCGTCTATACTGCGCTGTGCGGACTGCTGGTGGCACCCGTGGCGATCGACCCGGTGCTCGGCTTCACCGCGATCCTGTGCATCGCGGTCGCCGCCGGCGCATCGGGTGCGCTCAACATGTGGTATGAGGCCGACATCGACGCGCAGATGAAGCGCACCGCAAAACGCCCGCTTCCGGCCGGACGGATCGACCGGCAATCGGCGCTGCATTTCGGGGTCGCGCTCGCGGTCGGCTCGGTCGTCGTGATGGGGCTGGCGCTCAACCTCGTCGCGGCGATCTGGCTGGCGGTGTCGATCCTGTTCTACGTGTTCGTCTACACGGTCTGGCTGAAGCGCCGCACCCCCCAGAACATCGTGATCGGCGGGGCGGCAGGCGCATTTCCGCCGTTGATCGGCTGGGCGGCGGCGACCGGGGAGGTCGCGCTGCTGCCGGTGCTGCTGTTCGCACTGATCTTCCTGTGGACCCCGCCGCATTTCTGGGCGCTCGCGCTGTTCGTGAAGCTCGATTACGCCAACGCCGGCGTGCCGATGCTCCCCGTGGTGGCGGGCGAACGGACCACCCGGCACCAGATCGGGCTCTACACGATCCCGATGGCGCTCGTCGCGGTCGCGCCTTGGGCGCTGGGGCTGGCGGGCGCGCTCTACGGCGCGGTCGCGGTCGCCGGCACGCTCTATTTCGGCTGGCTGGCGTGGCGGGTCGCGGTGCGGGTGACGGCCGGCGACGATGCGATGATCCCCGAAAAGCGATTGTTCAAATATTCGATCCTCTACCTTTTCCTCCTGTTCGGGGCGCTCGTCGTCGACCGCTGGATATTTCAATGAACGACCCGATTCACGAACGGCAGCGCGCGCGCGCGCGAGTGATGGCGTGGGGGCTGGCGGCGCTGGCGGCGCTGTTCTTCGCGATCACGATCGTCAAGATTCGCGCGGGGATGCATTGATGACAGGAAGCTTAGGGATGGTCGGCCGCAACGCCCGCACCGCGCTGATCGCAGTCGCCGGCATTTGCATGATGAGCGGAGTCGCCTGGGCCAGCGTCCCGCTCTACCGGCTGTTCTGCGAAGTCACCGGGCTGAACGGCACGACCCAGCGTGGGCTTCAGGCGCCGGGCGCGGCGGGGCGCACAATCCGGGTCGATTTCGACGCCAACACCAATCCCAAACTGCCGTGGCGCTTTCGTCCCGAACAGGCGTCGGAAACGGTGACGCTCGGTGCCCGCGACATGGCGTTCTTCACCGCCAGCAATCGCGCCGCCGTCCCGGTCACCGGGACCGCGACCTTCAACGTGACCCCGGCGGCGGCGGGCAAATATTTCACGAAGATCGAATGCTTCTGCTTCACCCAGCAGACGTTGAAACCGGGACAGACGGTGCGGATGCCAGTGATCTTCTTCGTCGATCCCAAACTGGCGGCCGATCCCGACGCGCGCGACATCGACACGATCACGTTAAGCTACACCTTTTACCCGGTAGATTCCGGCAAGGCCGCGGGTTAGAGGCGGACCAATGCCTTTCCGTTCGGCGAACGGTTCAACGGCAACGGACGCAAGAACACGGGACCTGACCATGGCCGGCGCGAAGAACCACGATTACCACATCCTCGCCCCCAGCTGGAAACCGCTGGCAGGGGCGATCGCCGCGCTGGTGATGGCAGCCGGCGGGATCATGTGGATGCACGGCGGTCATGTCGGCAAGCCCAACGGCGGGGGACTCGTCTTCTTCGCCGGGCTCGCCGGGGTGCTGGCGGTGATGTACGCGTGGTGGCGCGACGTGGTGATCGAGGCGAATCGCGGCGATCACACGCCCGTCGTCTCGCTTCACCTGCGCTACGGGATGATCCTATTCATCGCCTCCGAAGTGATGTTCTTCGTCGGCTGGTTCTGGGCGTTCTTCGACTTTTCGCTGTTCCCGGTGCCGATGACGGTGGCCGAGGGTGCTGTGACGCTGACCGCGGGCGAACCCGGCGCGGTCGCGACCTGGCCGGCCAAGGGGATCGAGGTCCTCAACGCGTTCGAGCTGCCACTTCTCAACACCTTCATCCTGCTGCTGTCGGGCACCACCGTGACTTGGGCGCACCACGCGCTGATCCACGGTCAGCGGGGCGGCGCGAAGACCGGTTTGTGGGGTTTGATCGGGGTCGGCGACCGCGACGGGGTGCTGAAGGGCCTGTGGCTGACCGTCGTGCTTGGGGCACTCTTCACCTGCATCCAGGCGTACGAATACGCGCACGCCCCGTTCGGCTTCAAGGGCACCAATTACGGTGCGTCCTTCTTCATGGCGACCGGCTTCCACGGCTTCCACGTCCTGATCGGCACGATCTTCCTGATCGTCTGCCTGGTCCGCGCGTATCGCGGCGCGTTCACCCCGCGGCAGCATTTCGGCTTCGAAGCTGCCGCCTGGTATTGGCATTTCGTCGACGTGGTGTGGCTGTTCCTGTTCATCAGCATCTACGTCTGGGGCGGCTGGGGCGCACCGGTTCACGGTGGCTGACGCCGCGCCGGCACCCGCGATCGCGGATGTCGCGCTGAAAGGACTATGCCCGCGTTGCGGGGCGAAGACCTTGTTCGCGGGGACGGCGCGGTTTGCCACGAGCTGTCCCAGCTGCGGGCTGGATTTCAGCAGCTTCAACGTCGGCGACGGCCCCGCCGCGTTCCTGACGCTGATCCTCGGCACGCTGATCGTCGCACTCGCGATCGCGCTCGAACTGACGCTCCATCCGCCGCTCTGGGTGCATATGCTGATCTGGATTCCGTTTACCGCCGGCGCGGTGCTGCTGTCGCTGCGCGTCGCCAAGGGCGCGCTGATCGCCGCCGAATATCGCAACGCCGCGCGTGAAGGGCGGATCGCGTGAAGCTGCCGGTGCTGCCCACAATCGTCGTCGGGCTCGCCGCCGCGCTGATGGTCGCGCTCGGCATCTGGCAGCTCGACCGGCGGGGCGAGAAAACAGCGCTGATCGCGCGCTACACCGCGAATCAGAACCTGCCGGTCATCGCCTTCCCGCGCCCCGGCGGGTGGCAGGACGCGCTGTTCCGCCGCGCCAGCGCGATGTGCGTGTCGGTAACCAGCTGGACCAGCGAAGCGGGCCGGGCGGTCAACGGCGCCCGCGGCTGGCGCAAGCTCGCGACCTGTACGACCGGCGGGGCGGAGGGACCGGGGCTCGTCGTCGACGCGGGTATCGCCAGCGATCCCAAGGCCAACCCGCCGTGGCGCGGTGGCCCCATCACCGGCACGATCACCGAAGCCCCGCGGCATCAAAGCGTGCTGGCCGGACTGGTCGGGCGGCGCAGCGCGGCGACACCGATGCTGATCCTCGACACCCCCGCGCCGGGGCTGAAGCCGAGCGCGCGGCCTGCCCCCGACACCATCCCCAACAATCACCTGGCCTATGCCGTGCAATGGTTCCTGTTCGCGGGGATCGCGGTCGGCATCTACCTGCTCGCGCTGCGCCGGCGGCAGCGCGGATGAGGTACGTCAGCACCCGCGGGGGTGCGCCGCGCCTTGACTTCGCCGGGGTGACGCTGGCGGGATTGGCGAGCGACGGCGGGCTGTACGTGCCCGAGCGCTGGCCGACGCTGGGTCGCGACGAGATCGCTGCGCTTGCCACACTCGATTATGCGGCGACAGCGGCGAATATCCTGTCGCATTTCGTCGGCGATGCGCTGAACCCCGACGAACTGTCGGCGCTGTGTGAGCAGGCATATCGGCGCTTTTCGCACGCCGCGGTGACCCCGCTGGTTCAGCTCGACCACCGGCATTGGCTGCTCGAACTGTTCCACGGGCCGACGCTGGCGTTCAAGGACATCGCGCTGCAGCTGACCGGACTGCTGTTCGAACGCTTCATCGGCGACCGCAAACTCACCGTGATCGGCGCGACCAGCGGCGATACCGGCTCGGCGGCAATCGACGCGCTGGCCGGGCTGGCCGGGGTCGAGGTGTTCATGCTTCACCCCGCGGGCCGCATCAGCGAGGTGCAGCGCCGCCAAATGACGACCGTCACCGCGCCCAACATCCACAATATCGCGCTAGAAGGCGCGAGCTTCGACGACGCGCAGGCGCTGATAAAGGCGATGTTCGCCGACCCCGACCTTTCGGCCCGGCTGACGCTGTCGGCGGTCAATTCGATCAACTGGGCGCGGCTCGCGGCGCAGGTGGTGTATTATTTCTACGCCGCGGTCCGGCTCGGCGCACCCGAACGCGCCGTGACGTTCAGCGTGCCGACCGGCAATTTCGGCGACGTCTATGCGGGCTATGTCGCGGCGAAAATGGGGCTGCCGATCGCGCAGTTGATCGTCGCCACCAACGTCAACGACATCCTCGCGCGCGCGCTGACGAGCGGAGACTATAGTCGCGGGACGGTGGTGTCGACCGAAGCGCCGTCGATGGACATCCAGGTCAGTTCGAATTTCGAGCGGTTGCTTTACGACCTCGACCCCGGCGCGGTAGCCGGCCAAATGACGCAATTCGCCGCCACCGGCGCGATTCAGCTGACCGAAGCGCAGCGCGCCGGGACGCAGGGGTTTTTCGTCGGTGAGCGGGTCGACCCCGACGATATGGCGGCGGCGATGCGCTGGGCGTATGCGCAGACCGGCCAGATGATCGACCCGCACACCGCGATCGGTCTCGCGGCGGCGCGGCGGCTCGATCGTTCGGTCTCGGTAACCCTCGCGACCGCGCATCCGGCCAAGTTCGGCGACGCGGTTGAGCGCGCGATCGGCATGCGCCCGGCGCTCCCCGCGCGATTGGGCGACCTGTTCGCGCGCGAGGAGCGCTACGTCACGCTGCCGCCGACGCTGGCGGCGGTCGGGGGGTATGTCCGCGAGCACGCTTCGTGACCCAGACCCCGGCCCCCGTTCGTGCTGAGCGAAGTCGAAGCATCGCCCCAAACCGGATACTGCCCTTCGACTACGCTCAGGGCGAACGGATTTAGAATGAAGCTCGTCACCCTCATCGGTGAGCCGTGGGCCGACTATGGGCTGCTCGACTCCGGCAATGGCCGTAAACTCGAGCGCTACGGCCCGCACCGCTTCATCCGGCCCGAACCGCAGGCGATGTGGGCACCCGCGCGCGAAGATTGGGACGCCGACGGCGAGTTCGTCCCGGCCCCCGATGACGAGGGCGGTGGGCGCTGGCATTTCTCCTGCCCGGTCCCGCGCGAAGGGTGGCCGCTGGCGTGGGACCAAGTGCGCTTTACCGCGCAGGCGACGCCGTTCCGGCACCTGGGCTTCTTTCCCGACATGGCACCGGTGTGGAGCTGGCTGCGCGAGCGAACGACGGGGATCGCACAGCCCGAATTTTTGAACCTGTTCGGCTACACCGGGGTCGGCAGCCTGGCGCTTGCGGCGAGCGGTGCGCGGGTCGTTCATGTCGATGCGTCGAAAAAATCGGTCGAGGCCGCGCGCGGCAACGCGGGGCTGTCCGGCCTGAGCGATGCACCGATCCGCTGGCTGATCGACGACGCCGGCAAGTTTACCGCGCGCGAGGCCCGGCGGGGTCGCCGCTACGACGCGATCCTGCTCGACCCGCCCAAGTTCGGACGCGGGCCGGAAGGCGAAGTGTGGCGGTTGGAGGAAGGCCTGCCCGCGCTGATCGCCGATTGCGCCAGGCTGCTCGAC
>JAZKGJ010000071.1:24178-26622 GCA_040385975.1 Pseudomonadota bacterium
AGTCGCGCGCGCTGTTCCTGACGGTCTATGCGGTGCGGATGTCGGCGCTCGCGATCGGGGAATTGCTTCGGCAGGCGCTCGGCCACCTCGGCGGCGTGGTCGAGGCGGGCGAGCTGACGGTGCGCGAAGAGGCGCGCGGGCTGCTGCTGCCGACCGCGATCTGGGCGAGGTGGAGCAAGTAGATGGCCGAAAAGTTCGAACGCCACCGCCAGCCATGGCGACAGGACGAAATCCAGAAGCTGCACACGCTGGCCAAGAAGGGCATGGGGCTGAAACAGATCGCCAAGGCGCTGACCCGCAGCGAGGAATCGACCGCGCAGCGCGCCAAGGAGGACGGGCTGAGCATCGCGAAGCTGCGGTGAACGCGGCCGCTCGTGCCCAACTCATCCGTCATGCCAGCGAAAGCTGGCATCTCGTCCCGCCTGAGACCCCAGCCTTCGCTGGGGTGACGAGTTTGGTAATGTGAGCGCGCCGCGTATCCTGGTCGACGCCGACGCGTGTCCGGTGAAGGACGAGATCTACAAGGTCGCGTGGCGGCGCGAAGTCGCGGCCGTCGTCGTCAGCAACCAGCGGATCCGCATCCCCGACCATCCGCTCATCACGCGGCAGGTCGTGAGCGACGCGTTCGATGCCGCCGACGACTGGATCGCGGACGCCGCCGGGCCCGGGGTGGTCGTGATCACCGCTGACATCCTGCTCGCCGACCGCTGCCTCAAGGCCGGCGCGACGGTACTTGGCCCGACCGGCAAGCCGTTCACGACCGGCTCGATCGGCGGCGCGATCGCGACCCGCGCGATCATGGCCGATTTGCGTGCGGGCGGCGAGCAGCTGGGTGGACCCAAGCCGTTTGCGCCAGCGGATCGCTCGCGCTTCCTGCAGGCGCTCGACACCGCGCTCGCGAAACTGCAGCGCTAGGTCAGCAGGCTCAGCCCAAGCCGCCTCACGCCTTCGAGCGCCGCGCCGAACACCGCGTGCGCGGTGAGGCCGTAGAGGTGGGTATTGAGCGGCGTCGCCCACGGCCACGGCCCCCAGCCGAACGCCGGCACGACCAGATCGTCGAGCACCACCGCGACGGCCACCCCGAACGCCACCCCGAACAGGCAAGCAGCCAGCGGCCAGTAGAGCACGAGCACCGCGTAGAAAATCCCGAGCGCCGCGCCGGTCGCATAATGCACCGCGCTTCCCGCCTGCTGACGCCGCTTCTGCGTCACGGGCTTACCGGTGGTAGCCTTGCTGGCATCGTCGGCCGCCTTGACGTTGGCGGGATCGTCGTTCGACTGATCCTGTCCGAACAGCCCGGCGGTCGCGGCCTGATATCCGCTCATCACCGCCGACGCGACCAGCCCCGCGACGAGCCCCGCCAAGATTGCCGCCACGATCATCGACATCGCCGTCTCCCTATCATCCGCCCGTCAACGCGCAACGAGCGGCACGGGTTCAGACGTCGAGATTGGCGACGTTCAGCGCATTGTCTTGGATGAATTCGCGACGCGGTTCGACGACGTCGCCCATCAGCCGGGTGAAGATCTCGTCCGCCACATCGGCCTGCGCGATCTCGACGCGGAGCATCGAGCGCACCGCTGGATCGAGCGTGGTTTCCCACAATTGCTCGGCGTTCATCTCGCCCAGTCCCTTGTAGCGCTGAATTGCCAGCCCCTTGCGCCCGACCAGCAGCACCGCGTCGAGCAGCTGGCTGGGGCGGGTGATCGAACCGCCCGCCTTCGCAGCGACCGGCGGCAGATCCTCGCCCTCTTCCGATTGCGCATCCGCGGCGGCGGTCGCCGCTTCGGCTTCGGCCTGCGCGGCGGCGGCCTTGGTCGAGACCAATCGCGCGGGTGCGCCGAACGCATCGGCCTGTTCGGCCGCCAGCGTGTGGAGCTTGCGCGATTCGGCCGAGCCCAGAAAGCTCGCCTCGATGATGTGATGGTCGGTCACGCCGCGCCAGAGCCGTTCGAAATGGATGCCGCCGTCTTCGGTCAGCGCGACTTTCCAGCGCGAGCCTTCGTCGCCCGCGTCGAGCCCGGTGACGACGCGCTCCACCACCGCGAGCCGGTCCTGCGGCGCGAGCGCGGGATCGAGCGCGCCGCCCAGCGCCAGCGCTTCGATGATCATCGGGTCGTAGCGCCGCGGCACGTAGCGCATCAGCGACTTCATCCGCCGCGCGTGATCGACGAGCGCGCGCAGGTCCGCTCCCGAGCGCGCGCCCGCGCCACCCTCCAGCACGCTGGTCGCCACACCGTTTTCGACAAGATAATCGTCAAGCGCGGTGTCGTCCTTCAGATAGACTTCGCTGCGCCCGCGGGTCGCCTTGTAGAGCGGCGGCTGCGCGATGAAGAGGTGCCCGCGCTCGATCAGCTCGGGCATCTGGCGGTAGAAGAACGTCAGCAGGAGCGTGCGGATATGCGCGCCGTCGACGTCGGCGTCGGTCATGATCACGATCTTGT
>JAZKGJ010000072.1:0-7021 GCA_040385975.1 Pseudomonadota bacterium
ACACCTCGACCGCGGCGACGATGGGCAAGGATGCCGGCGACGATTTCCGCGAGGGCAAGATGACGCTTCCGGTCATTCTCGCTTATGCCCGCGCCGACGCGGTGGGCCGCGCGTTCTGGAAGGACGCGGTTGAGGGACGACGGCAGAGCGAGCTGGATTTCGCCGAAGCGGTCGCCCGGGTCGAAGCCAGCGCCGCCGCCACCGACACGCTGGCGCGCGCGCGGCATTACGGCCAACGCGCGATCGACGCGCTCGGGCGGTTTCCCGCGAGCGCAGCGAAAGAAGCGATGGTCGAGGCGGTACAATTCGCGGTCAGCCGGGCGTACTGACGCCGTTTCTGCCAGCCGCGGATGCCGAGCGTTGAGCGAGCTTCCGATCCATGCCGTGCTGCCCGCCCTGCTCGCGGCGCTGCGAGACGGATCGAATGCCGTGCTGGTCGCGCCGCCCGGTGCGGGCAAGACCACCGCGGTCGCGCCCGCGCTGCTGACCGAGCCCTGGTGCACCGGCGAGATTTTGCTGCTTTCGCCGCGCCGTCTGGCCGCGCGCGCGGCGGCCGAGCGGATGGCTGAGCTGGCGGGGGAGGCGGTCGGGCGGACCTTTGGTTATGCGACCCGGCTCGACAGCAAGCGGTCGGCCGCCACCCGCGTGACGGTGCTGACCGAGGGTATCTTCGTTGCCCGCATTCAAGCCGACCCCGAGCTGGGGGGCATATCGGCAATACTGTTCGACGAGGTGCACGAACGCAGCCTCGACGGCGACTTCGGACTTGCGCTCGCGCTCGATGCGCAGGCCGGACTCAGGCCGGGCCTGCGGCTGGTCGCGATGTCGGCGACGCTCGATGGCGCGCGCTTTGCCGACCTGATGGCCGCCCCAATGGTCGAGAGCGCGGGGCGCAGTTATCCGCTGACGCTCCGCTATCTGGGCCGCGAACCGGACCAGCGGATCGAGGATGCGGTGGCGGCAGCGTGCCGCACCGCGCTCGGCGCGGGGACGGGCGGGGTGCTCGCGTTCCTGCCCGGGGTGGCGGAGATCGAACGCACCGCCGAACGGCTCGGCAACATCGCCGACGTTGCGGTCCATCGCCTTCACGGCAACCTCGACCCCGCGACCCAGCGTGCCGCGATCGCGCCATCGCCGGTCCGCAAGCTGGTGCTCGCGACCAGCATCGCCGAAACCAGCCTGACGCTCGCGGGAATCGACACGGTGGTCGATTCGGGGCTCGCACGACGGCCCCGTTACGACCGCGCGGCGGGAACGACGCGGCTGGCGACCGAGCGCGCGAGCCAGGCCGCGATCACCCAGCGCGCCGGGCGCGCGGCGCGGCTGGGGCCGGGGACCGCGTACCGGTTGTGGGAACAGGCTGCGACTGTCGGATTGCCGCGGTTCGACCCGCCCGAGATGCTGGAGGCCGATCTGTCGGGGCTGGTGCTGGCCAGCGCACTTTGGGGAGTCGCCGACCCGCGCGATCTGCGCTGGCTCGACCCGCCGCCGGCGGCAGCAGTAGTGGAAGCACAGGCACGGTTGACCGCGCTCGGGGCGCTGGACGGGGATGGTCGTCCGACCGCGCATGGCCGCGCGGTCGCGGCGCTGCCGATGCCGCCACGGCTCGCGCACATGCTGGTCCGCGCGGGCGATCTCGGGCTGGCGCGCGACGCGGCGGCGGTCGCGGTCTTGCTTGGTGAGCGCGGGCTGGGCGGGAACGACGTCGATCTCGAGGCGCGACTGCGGCGCTGGCGCGGCGAACGCGGTCAGCGGGCGGACGGTGCCCGGCGCTTGGCGGAGCGCTGGAGCAAACTCGTCCCGGCAGGGGCGCCCGCAAGGGGCGGCGGTCTCGCCAGCTGCCTCGCGCTCGCCTTCCCCGACCGCGTGGCGAAGCGGCGCGATGCATCGGGGGAACATTGGGCGTCGATCGGCGGGCGCGGCTTTCGGCTCGACCCGACATCGCCGCTGGCGCGCAGCGAATGGCTGGCAGTCGCCGAGACCGCGGGGATCGCGGCGGGCGCGCGGATCATGGCCGCGGCGGCGATCGACGCTGCGGAGGTCGAGCGGCTGTTCGGCGACCGGATTGAAACGCGCGCGACGATCGCGTTCGATCCCGCGACCGGCGGGGTCGGCGCTACGCGTACGCGCCGCCTGGGCGCGATCGTGCTGGGCAGCGGTCCGCTGGCCGAGCCGGATTCGGCTGCGATTGCCGCGGCGCTGCTCGCCGGGGTCCGCAGCCACGGACTGCAGCTGCTGCCGTGGAGCGACGACGCGCTGGCGTTCCGCGCGCGGCTCACCTTCGCAGCGGCGCACGGCGGCGGCACCGCGCCCGACGATGCCGACTTGCTGGCGCGCGCCAATGACTGGCTTGCGCCGTTGCTGGCGGGCAAGCGCCGGCTCGATCAGGTCACCGGGCTGAGCGCGGCGCTGCAGGGCCTGCTCGACTGGGATGCGGTGCAGGCGCTCGACCGGCTGGCGCCCCCGCGGCTGGCAACGCCCGCCGGGTCGAATCACGCGATCGATTATTCGGCGGACGGCGGGCCGACCGTGACGCTGCGCCCGCAGGAGCTGTTCGGAATGGCGGCGCACCCGACCGTCGCGGGCGGGCGCGTGCCATTGGTGCTCAGCCTCACCTCGCCCGCCGGGCGACCGATCCAGACTACCCGCGACCTGCCCGGTTTCTGGGCGGGCAGCTGGGCCGCGGTCGCGAAGGACATGCGCGGCCGCTACCCACGCCACCCCTGGCCCGACGATCCGGCCGGCGCAAACGCGACGATGCGCACCAAAAATGCCGATGCGCGCGCGCGCGGATCGCGATAAGGCACGCGTCATGCCCCACGCCCGCATCTACCAATTGCCCAAGAACGCCATGCAATCGGGCCGCGCGCGCACCGATCGCTGGCAACTCGAATTCGCCCCCGCGGAGGCCAAGCGACCCGATCCGCTGACGGGTTGGGCGGGGTCGGGCGACACTCGCGAACAGGTGAAACTCGGCTTCGCGACGCAGGAGGCCGCGGTCGCTTATGCGGAGAAGAACGGGTTCGCCTTCACCGTCGTGCCCGCGCCCGAGCGCAAGTTGAAGCTGCAGGCCTATTCCGACAATTTCAGGTAATCGGCGGCGAGGAGCAACAACAGCTTCCCGTCGATCGCCACGCCTTCGGTGCGTTTCGCGGCGATGAAGTCGGCCGCCCCGGACATCGCCACGCGGTGCACGACGATGTCCTCGCCATCGACCCCGCCGCCGTCGCCGACCCGGGTCAAGCCGGTCGCGCGGACCAAGGTAAAGCCCTCGCTGACCATTCCGGGCGAGGAATGGAACTCGCCGAGCGTCTCGATACGCTCGGCGCGGTAGCCGGTCTCTTCCTCCAGCTCACGGCCCGCCGCGGTCTCGACCGCCTCGTCGCTCCCGTCGTCCCCGACCAATCCCGCGGGGAGTTCGAGGCAGCGCCGCCCGAGCGGCACGCGATATTGCTCGATCAAGATTATGTCATCGCCGTCGCGGGCCAGGATCACCGCGGCGTGGACCCCGCCGCGCCGCCCGGCGAATTCCCAGCGGCCGCGTTTGCGCACCTCGATATATTTGCCCTGCCATGGCACCTCGAGCGGCGCGTCGTGATCGACACTCACAATTCGATCAACCGATCCGGCAGTTCGTTGGTGTCGCCTTCGCTGCGCGGGAAATGTTCGGCCAGGACCGCGCCGATCTGCGTCACCGCTTCGGCAATGCCGTCGCCGGTCCGTCCCTCGCGCACCGCAGAGATCAACGCCGCCATCGCGTCGCCCCAGACCTCTGGCGCGACTTTCGAATGGATCGCGGCGTCGGCGACGATCTCGGCGCGATGTTCGGCCAGGCTCAGATAGAGCAATACACCGGTCTTGGCCTTGGTGCGCGCCTCGGCCGCGGTGCGGAATAGCGCGACCGCGCGCCGCCGCACCCGGCGGGCCTTTGTGGCGGGCGGCGTGAAGGCGATCCGCATCCGCCGCCAAGCGAAAAACGCCTGCGCTGCCAGGAATGCGAGGGTCGCCAGGATCAACGCGATCGTGAACAGCGCAGCGGGGGTTGCTAGGGGCGCCCACGGCCCGGCAAACGCGGCATGGATCCGCTCGGCCAGCCCCGGCCACAGCGCCAGCAGCGCCAGCCAGGACAGCAACTTGAGCACCGCCCAGTGCAGCGCGACATCGCGATATTCGTCGGACCAGCCGGCGACGATCGTCACGATCTCACCATCGGTGGCGGCTTCCGCAGCGGCGACTGCCGCCGATACGCGAACATGCTCGGCTTCGCTCAAATACGCCATCTACCAGCTCCCGGACGCGCCGCCGCCGCCGAAGCCGCCGCCGCCGCCGCCCGAGAAACCGCCGCCGCCCCAGCCGCCGCCACCGCCGCCACCGCCACCACCACCGCCGCTCCAGCCCCCAAAACCGCCGCCGCCACCACCGCCGCCACGCGAATGGTGGCTCACCTCATTGGCGATGGTCCACAACAGGATCGGCCAGTCGGCGCCGCCGCCGCGGCTGCGGTACTTTTTGCCCCACGGCCCGGCGCGCTGCTTGCGGCGGAACAACGGCAACACGAAGAACAGCAGAATTACCCCCCAGAACACCGCCGCGATCGGCAACCCGCTACGCGACTTGGGACGGACGGCGGTCTTGTCGAATTCCTTCACCGCCGCATCGAGCCTGGCCTGCGCCTCCTCCGGGCTGGCGCGCAATTGCGCGATCACCGCGTCGGTCCCCGCGACCATCGCGCCCGGCACGTCACCGCCGCGGAGCAGCGGCACCATCGTCCCCTCGACCACGCCTTCGGAAAACGCGTCGGTCAGGATTGGTTCGAGCCCACGCCCGACCTCGAGCCGCGGCCCGCGTTGCCCAGGCGCGTTGCCCGGCGCGACGAACAGGATCGCGCCGTTATCGACGTCCTTCAGCCCGACCCCCCACGCCCGACCCAGCCGGAAACCGTAATCCTCGATCGGTCGCCCCTGCGTATCGGGCACCGTCGCGACGATCAGCTGACGTTTGGTGTCGCGCTGCAATGCATCGAGCTTGGCGGTCAGGTCGGCTTCGGTTTCGGGCGGCAGCACGTTTGCCGCATCGACCACGAAGCCGGTGAACTTGGGGAAGGTCTGCGCGGCGGCCGGGACGCTGGTCAGCACCAGCGCCGCGACCGCCGCGAACAGGCGCCGCATCCTAGTTGGTATTGCCGAAGTTCACCGTCGGCGCGACCTCGGCACCGGTGCTCGCCTGGAACGGCACGAGCGGCTTGGCACCGTAAAAGATGCGCGCCCCGACCGCATCGGGGAAGGTCCGGACCCGGGTGTTATACGCCTGCACCGACTGATTATAGTCGCCGATCGCGATGTTGATCCGATTCTCCGTCCCCTCCAGCTGGCTCATCAGCGTTGCGAAATTGCCTTGGCTCTTCAGGTCGGGATATGCCTCCTGCAACGGCCGCAGCTGCGCGAGCGCGACGCTGAGCCCGCTCTGCGCATTGGCAAAACGCTGCACCGCGGCCGGGTCGCTCAGCTGGTCGCCGGTCAAGCGCACCGACCCGGCGTTCGCCCGCGCGTTCGTGATGTCGCCCAAGATCTTGCCCTCGCTGGCGGCGGCCCCTTTGACGGTGGCGGTCAGATTGGGGATCAGGCTCGCGCGGCGCTGATACGCCGCCTGCACGTCGGCCCATTTCGCCTTGGCGTTTTCCTCGGCAGTCGGGACGCTGTTGATCCCGCAAGCTCCCAGCGGCGCGGCCAATATGGCGAGTGCGATCAGGCTCCGGTGCTTCATCTCTTCCCTCCGCAAAAACTTCATGGTCTATGACCGCTGCGACAAATCGGAGGGCTGAACGCGATGTTCAAGGAGTTCAAGACATTCATCGCGCGCGGCAACGTGCTCGATCTGGCGGTCGCGGTCATCATCGGCGCGGCGTTCGGCAAGATCGTGACCTCGTTGACCGAAGACATCATCATGCCGTTGATCGGCAAGGTGTTCGGCGGGCTCGATTTTTCCAGCTATTACGTGCTGCTCGGCGATGTGCCAGCCAATTATTCCGGCTCGCTGACCGATTACGCCGCGCTGAAAAAAGCCGGTGCGCCGTTGTTCGGCTATGGCGCGTTCGTGACCCAGGCGGTGCAGTTCGTGCTCGTCGCCTTCATCATCTTCCTGCTGGTCCGTGCCGTGAACCGGATGATGCCCAAGCCCGACGAAGCGCCCGCGGTCGTGGCCGACCCGGCCGATGTCGTGTTGCTCAGGGAAATCCGCGACGAACTTCGCGCGCGAAAGGTCTAGGCCGCCGCCAGCTCCTGGCCGGCAGCGTCGGCCAGGCTGGTGCCGTCGAGGATTCGCGCGGTTTCATCGCGTACCCGCGCCATCGCGTGGCGGATCGCGCAGGTCGCTTCGTCGTGGCAGTCGCCGCACGCACGGTACGCGGTGCGGCTGACGCACGGCACCAGGGCGAGCGGCCCTTCGATCTTGCGGACGATGTCGCCGAGCGAGATGAGGTGGACCGGGCGCGAGAGGCAATAGCCGCCGTGCTTGCCGCGGTGACTGTGGAGCAGCCCGGCTTCGCGCAGGTCGGCGAGAATAAGCTCGAGAAACTTGCGCGGCACGTTGGCCGCTTGCGCGATCCGGGTCATCGGAATGGGCGCGCTGCCCGCCGGTGCTTCGGCCAGGAACAGCATCGCGCGAAGCGCGTAACGGGACCGCTGCGTCAACATCTCCCATCATTATGGTGCGTATTTGCGGCGAGGAAAAGGCCGAGACTTTGCGTAGCCGACATGAAGCCCTATATCGGTCGCGCAGGAGGCTCTTGGGCCTTGGCTATGGCGATAAACGACGGCGTATAATAGGCGCAGCGGACCCGGGGGCAGTACCCGGCGGCTCCACCACAACCTTGTCGCTTCTTTCAGGGGCAGCCAGGTTTTGACGGGGCCGAACCAGGATCGACGTGTGTTGAACGGCGCTGTCTTTTGCTCGGAATGGGACCACCGCGACGGCCCATACACAAGTGCCAACGATAACGAAGCACTCGCGATTGCGGCGTAAC
>JAZKGJ010000073.1:0-53086 GCA_040385975.1 Pseudomonadota bacterium
CCGGGTCGTGGCACAGGTCGAATCGCCCGAGCGCGATCACGATCTGCCGCTCGACGTGCGCGGGACGGCGTTTCAGGAGGCGGTGTGGCAGGCGTTGCGCGCAGTCCCGGCGGGCCAGAGCCGCAGCTACGCCGAACTCGCCGCCGCCGCGGGCAGCCCGCGCGCGGTGCGCGCGGCGGGCAGTGCGTGCGGTGCCAACCCGGTCGCGGTCGTCGTCCCATGCCACCGCGTCCAGCGCGCCGACGGCTCGCCCGGCGGTTATGCGTGGGGGCCGGACCGCAAGGCGGCGCTCAGGCGACGCGAGGGCGCCGCCTGAGGCTCAAGCTCACTGCCCGGTGCTGGCGACCGGGGTGGCGGTGCCGCCGGCTGCTGCCTTCTTTTTCTCGAGCCGGTCGAGCACATCGCGGGCGCTTTCGAGATCGAGCGGCTCGCCCGCGCGGCGATATTTGTCAGGGTCCTTCAACGCCATCGCGCGACCTTTTTCGCGATCGGATTTTTCCTTTTCAGTCATTTCCTCTTGCGACTTGAGCATGACCGCGGCGGGACGCACGGTCGCGATCGCTTCGGCAATCATCCCGCGCTTTTCGTAATCGACCGCTACCTTCTTGCGCAGCGCGTTGTCGGATGGCGAGACACGGTGCGCAAACGCAAGCGCGCTCTGCGCGTAAGCCGGGGCCATCACGCCTTCGGTCTCGAAACTGTTGTAGATCGCCACATGAATACGCGGTTCCTGCTTCGCCAGTTTGTTGGCGGTCAGCAACCCCTGACGCGCAGCATCCCAGCGCGGGTCGCCGGCCGGCACCTTTTGCTCCTTGAGCGCGGCGAGCTCGGCGTTAGCCTTGAACATCAGTGCCAATGGATCTTGCGGCTTCGCCGCCAGCCACCGCGACAATGCCGCCGCCGCCTTGACCCTGTCGTCTGACATCGTCTCGACTTCGGTTAGCATCCGGAGCGCGTAAGGGTCGTTCGGAAACGGCGCCGCAGCAGCCCGTACCCGGGTGGCAAAACGGGCCGCATCGGCCTGACGAACCCCGCCGGTGATGTCGGCATCAAGTTTCCAAAGCGCGACCTCGGCCGGAGACATCGCCTCGATTTTGACCGGACCCGGATCGATCGCCTTGAACGCGAACGCGCGCTGATCCATGGTGTTGCGGCGCGCGTAATTGCGCAGTTCATTGTCGAGCAGCTTAAGGTCGCCGAACGCCTCAGCCGCTTTTGCAAAGGGCTTGCCCGCATTGATGTCGGTGAGATACTGTTTGAGCTGAGGGCCCCGGATCGGATTGCCATCCGCGTAGTGAACGAGCAACCAGCCTTCCGCGTAAAGTAGGCCGATGTTCGAACCGAAATCAGCGTAGCTTCGGCCCTTCAGCAATTTTTCAACCGGCAACCATTCGCCGTACCCCAAATTTTCGATCCGGCCCTTTTGCGGCTTGCCCAACAAGACCTTGCTGTTCTCATCGATGTTGAACGAGCCGTAGAATTCGGCAAATCCTTCGGAATACCAAGTAGGGTACGCGCCCGGAAAATACTGATACATAAAGTGGTGAGTGATCTCATGGTACATCGAATCGTCGCCGGTAAAGACCATTTCCTGAACCGATGAGCGACGCGCCAATCGCGGATCGACCTTTTCGGCACGTTCCGGCGCGACCACGTAGGCACCGCGGACGTGCCGCACGTAATAGGCCAGCGTTCCGCCCCCATATCCGTCCAGCACCGCATTCAGATCGCTGAGATCGCCAACCTGATACACCTTCAATTTGACCGGCGATTCCGCCACCTTGCGATTGGAAACCGCCCGCAGGACAAACGCGAATTTCTCGAGCTTCTCCGCCTGCGTTTTGACCTCCGCCTCGGTGCCATCGCTATACAGAATGAAATTCTTCGACTCCGCGCGCAGCCATTTGGCGTCGGCGACGGTGGCGGTGGACAGCAGCAGCGACGCGGCCAACAATTTGCGAAACATGGATAACTCCCCGAGAATCCCCACGGTTCTATCGAGCGCCGCGCCGCTTCACAAGAAGTTGTAGGGGTCGACGTCCACCACGACCCGCACCTTCGCGGGCCAGTCGACCCTCGCGAGCCAGCCGCGGATCGCGTCCTGCACGTCGAGCGCGCGGCGGGCGTGAACCAGCAGGCGGTAACGGTGGCGGCCGCGCAGCATCGCCAAGGGCGCAGGGGCGGGACCGTAGCTTTCCATGCCGTCCAGCTTCGGCGCGGCGCGGCCGATCGCGCGGGCGATCTCCAGCGCGGCGGTCTGGTCCTCGCTCGACACCACGATCGCGGCGTAGCGGCCGAACGGTGGCGCATCGGCCTCGCGCCGGGCGTCGGTTTCGGCCGCGTAAAAGGCTTCGGCGTCGCCCGAAACCAGCGCCTGCATGACCGGCGCGCTCGGGTCGTGGGTCTGGATATAGACGTGGCCGGGCTTGTCGCCGCGGCCGGCGCGCCCGGACACCTGCATGATCTGCTGGAAGGTGCGCTCCGCCGCACGCAAATCGCCGCCGCCAAGGCCCAGGTCGGCGTCGATGACGCCCACCAGCGTCAAATTGGGGAAGTGATAGCCCTTGGTCACCAATTGCGTGCCGACGACGATGTCGATTTCGTGCGCCTCCATCCGGTGCACGAACTCGGCGGCCTTGGCCGGGGACCAGATCGTGTCGCTGGTGACGATCGCGGTGTTCGCCTGCGGGAACAGCGCGCGGACTTCATCGGCGATGCGCTCGACGCCGGGGCCGATCGGCACGAGCGTGTCCTCGTTGTCGCACGCCGGACAGACCCGCGGGGTCGGCTCCATATGACCGCAGTGGTGGCACGACAGTCGACGAACCAGGCGGTGTTCGACCATCCAGGCTGTGCAGTTCGGGCACTGGAAACGATGCCCGCAGGTCCGGCACAATGTCAGCGGCGCGTAACCGCGGCGGTTTAGGAACAGCAACACCTGTTCGTTACGGTCGAGCGTGTCCGCGATCGCGCGGACCAGAGGCGGGGCAATCCAGCGGCCGCGTTCGGGCGGATTCTGGAGCAGGTCGATCGCTTCGATCGCGGGAAGCTCCGCGGCGCCGTAGCGGCCGGGCAGTTTCAGCTCGGCATAATTGCCAACCGCGACCTGTTGCCGGGTCTCGATCGCCGGGGTGGCGCTGGCGAGGACGACGGGGATGTCCTCGAACTTGCCGCGCATCACCGCAACATCACGCGCGTGATAATGGACGCCTTCCTCCTGCTTGAAGCTCGTCTCGTGCGCCTCGTCGACCACGATCAGCCCGAGGTCGGCGTAGGGCAGGAACAGCGCCGAGCGCGCACCGACCGTGACCAGCGCCTGACCGCTGGCAATGGCGCGCCACGCGCGGCGGCGCTGGGTCGAGCGCAGCCCCGAATGCCACGCGATGGGTTCGCAGCCGAACCGGTCGTGGAAGCGCTTCAGAAACGGCTCGGTCAGCGCGATTTCCGGGAGCAGCACGAGCGTCTGCTTCCCCTCCCGCAACGCAGCGGCAACGGCTTCGAAATACACCTCGGTCTTGCCCGAGCCGGTGACGCCGTCGAGCAGCGTCGGGGCGAAGGCGTGGGCATGGACGTTGGCGGCGAGGATGGTCGCGGCGGCGGACTGTGCGGCGCTGAGCGTCGGGACCGCGAAGTCGGGGTCGGGGACCGGGAAGGGCGAATCGATATCGACCTCGACCGATCGAATCGCGCCAGCCTTCACCAGCCCGCGGATCACGCCGTCGCTGACGTCGGCGATCGTCGCGAGTTCGCGGATCAGGCCCTGGCGGTCGCCGATCCGTTCCAGCGCCTGCTGCCGTTGCGGCGTCAGACGGGGCGGCTCCTCCCCGGTCGCGCGATATTCGGTCGCGGTGCGCGCGCCCTCCAGCGCGGAATTGCTGGCCAGCGCCATCCGCACGACGCTCGCCGGCGGGGCGAGGTAATAGTCCGCGGTCCATTCGACCAGCCGGCGCAGCGGGGCTCCGAGCGGAGGGACGTCGGCGACCGCCAGGATGTTGCGCAACCTGTTGTCGCCGACCTGCGCGTCGCTCGGCATCCGTTCGGGTTCCCACACCACGCCGATCAGCTGGCGCGGACCCAGCGGCACCGCGACGATGCTGCCGGGTCCGGCGGTCATCCCGTGCGGGACGCGATAATCGAGCGGCCCGAGCGCGGAATTCAGGACGAGGACGCGGACGCGGGACATCGCGCCCGCATATCGTCATTCGAAGCCGCGGCGGGAAGCCTCAAGTCGCCGGCGAAGCAATTGCGCGGCGGCTGCGGTGATCACTGCGGCGAGCGCGAGCGAGACTGCCACGTCGCTGAAATAATGGTCCGTCATGACCACCCGCCCGACCGCCACGAACATCGGCACGCCCAGCAGCGGACACAGCCGCGGATGCCGCAATACCACGGGCAACACGAGCGCCAGGTAGAACGCACTGTGTCCCGAGGGAAACGAATTACCATCGGCGAACCAGCGGTCGGTCGGCCCGGGGGTCTCGCCGGGCCGCAAGCGCCCGAATACCGGCTTGGCCAGGTCGGCGACGACGGTGGCGGAAAACTGGACGATCCCGACGAACAGCGTTGGCCACCCGGCCCGGTGGCGCAGCAGCAACAGCATCGCGCCGACGACGATGATCGCAAAGCCGAGCAGGAAGGTCGAAATCTCCTTGCCGACCAGCAGGTCGAGCCAGCCGATCCCGGTCGCGAACGCCTGGTCGAGGCGCGGCCCGGCCAGCGCGGTTGCCACGACCTGGTCCAGTCCGGCAAGGCCCGCCGCCGCGAGCACCGCCATTGCCGCCGCGAAAGTGTAAAGCCGCGCAGGCGTTAGAACTCCTGGTGTCATATACGGGCAATACACCAACTGCCGGGGGGCGCAAGCGGCGGCTGTGGCTGGCGAGCCGCCACCGGTTGGGCTAGACGGTGGCGATGATGCTGACCCTGCTTGCCGTGCTCGCCGCCCAGCCCGCCGCCCAGCCCGGCGCTTGCACGCCGAGCTTTCCGCCCGCGCTCGCCGCGTGGCCGAGCGCGCACCCCGCCGCGCACGGTTTCGTGATCGGCCGCACGGTCGAATTGACCGCGATCCCGGTCGCCAACGTGCGGCTGGCGATCCAGCCGACCCGACCGCTCAGCGGCAGCCACTTCGCCAGCGGCACGTTCACGGTGAAGACCGCCGGTACTTACAGCGTTGCCGCGGGCGGAGTGGACGCTCCGGTTCGTCCGCTGTGGCTGGATGTCGCCGGGGCCGACGGCAAGCCGCTGAAATCCGCCGCACACGGTCACGGCGCGGCGTGCACGTCGATCACCAAGGTCGTCGATTTCACGCTTAGCCCCGGGCGTTACACCTTCCTCGCGACCGGGCTGACCAGCGCCGCGCCGGTGCGCGTGCTGGTGGTGCGCAAGCCTTAGGAGCCTAATCCTCCGTCGTCGGCGCGGCGCCGCCGCCCAGGTTGAGCGTCAATTGCAGGCTGAGCGCATGATCCACCTGCGCGCGTCCGCCGCCGCGCGCGAAGCGATATTGGTTCAAATAGCCGAGATCGGCGCTCAGGGTGCGCCCCACCGGCACCGTCATTCCCGCGACATTGCGCATCCGTTCGTACCCTGCGCGCTGTCCCCACGCCGTCGAATTCGGCAGAAAGAAGCTTTCGTGGCTGGCGAACAGGCCGAGGCCCTTGCCCAGCGGATGATTGTAGCGAAGCAACGGGCGGACCCGGAAACCGATCTCGTCACCGCGCGGATTGAAGCGCTCATCGACCCGGAAGCGCGTCGTGAGTCGCCCGAAGGTCGCGACGACGTGCTGGCGGAGCCGGTCCTCGTTGGCGCCGGTGTTGCCGTTGTGGCTGCCGACCTTGCGATAGCCGAAACCGAGTTCGACGTTGGGGGCGACCTTGTAGCCTAGGATGCCGCCGAACTCGGTCTGATAGAGCCCGTCTTGCCGGTCGCTGAACCGCGCGATCTGTTCGAGCGTGACGCGCAACCGGTCGCTTAGCGGAACATTGGTATTGATCTGTAGCCAGAGCTGCACGTCGTGTTGTTGCGCGCGGGCGGGCACGGCACCGATCGCGGCCACGATCAGGATGGAGCGCGCGGCCAGCCGGTGATAGAGCGTGCCTGGCATCGCCAGCGCACTAACCCGCCATGGCGACCATGTCATTCAGGTCAGGGGCCGAACCCATGAAATTCTTCGTCGACACCGCCGACACCGCCGAAATCCGCGATCTGGCCGAGAGCGGGCTGGTCGATGGCGTCACTACCAACCCGTCGCTGATTCACAAGGCGGGGCGCGATTTCCTGGAGGTGGTCGCCGAAATCTGCGCGATCACCCCGGGGCCGGTGTCGGCCGAAGTCGTCGCGCTCGACCATGCGGGGATGATGCGCGAGGCCGAGATCGTCCGGAAAGTCGCCAACAACGTCGCGGTGAAGGTGCCGCTGACGATCGACGGGCTGAAGACCTGCAAGGCGCTGACCGACGACGGGACGATGGTCAACGTGACGCTCTGTTTTTCCGCCAACCAGGCGCTGCTTGCGGCGAAGGCGGGCGCGACCTTCGTTTCGCCGTTCGTCGGGCGGCACGACGATGCGGGTTTCGACGGGATGGCGCTGATTTCGGACATCCGGTTGATCTACGACAATTACGATTTCGCGACCGAGATCCTGGTCGCGAGCGTGCGGCATCCCATCCATGTGCTCGAAAGCGCGAAAATGGGTGCCGACGTGATGACCGCCCCGCCCGCGGTGATCCGGCAGTTGGTCAAGCACCCGCTGACCGATAAGGGGATCGAGGGGTTCCTGGCCGACTGGGCCAAGACCGGGCAGTCGATCGGATGACGCGTCCGCCGTCATTGCGAAGAGCGCAGCGGCGCGGCAATCCAGGGCGGTGCGCGCAACCACGCTGGATTGCGTCGCTTCGCTTGCAATGACGATTATTTCTGGATGACCCTGCCCGCCGACTACGCAGCGCACCTGACCCGCGACCGGCGGCGGTCGGTGCATACCGTGCGGGCGTATCAGGCGACGGTGGCGCGGCTGCTGGCATTTCTGGGCGAGCATTGGGGTGCGGCGGTCGATCGCACGGCGCTCGGCCAGGTCACGCCGGCCGATCTGCGCGCCTTTCTGGCGAGCCGGCGCAGCGAAGGATTGGGCAACGCATCGGCGGCGCGCGAATTGTCGGCGGTGCGCGGTTTCCTGACCTGGGCGGGGGCCGCGCCGCCGCGGCTGCGTGGGCCGCGCGTCAAGAAGGGCGTGCCGCGGCCGATTTCTCCCGACGAAGCGGTCGCGCTGGCGGAGGATGTCGCCGACGACGCGCGCGAACCGTGGCTGGGGCTGCGTGACTGGGCGGTGCTGATGCTGCTTTACGGCGCGGGGCTGCGGATCGGGGAGGCGGTGGCGCTGACCGGCGCGATCCTGCCGCTCGGCGCGACGATGAGCGTGACCGGCAAGCGCGCCAAGACCCGGATCGTCCCGCTGTTGCCGCAGGTCCGCGCTGCGATCGAAGCGTACGCCGCGGCCAACCCCTGGCCGGCCCCGCGCGACGCACCATTGTTCCGGGGGGCGAAGGGCGGGCCGCTGTCGCCCGCGATCATCCGCCGCGCGGTGCAGGGCGCGCGGCGGCGGCTGGGGCTCGGCGAGCGCACCACCCCGCACGCGCTGCGTCATTCGTTCGCGACGCATCTGCTGGGGCGCGGCGCCGACCTGCGCGCGCTGCAGGAACTGCTCGGCCATGCGAGCCTCAGCTCTACGCAAATCTACACGCAGGTTGACGCCGCGCATCTGCTCGATGTTTATCGCGCCGCGCATCCACGGGCGTAAGGGACGGAAATGGAACACGATTTCGCCGACGATATCGCCGCGGTTGCGCGGATCGATGGCGTCGAGACGCTGTTGCGGCAGGTGTGCGACGACACCGGCATGGGCTTTGCCGCGGTCGCACGCGTCACCGACCAGCGCTGGATCGCGTGTCAGGTCGAGGACCGGATCGAGTTCGGTCTGAAGCCTGGTGACGAACTCGAACTGAAGACCACGATCTGCGAGGAAATCCGTTGCAGCGGGCGCGGCGTCTATATCGACGCGGTCGCCGGGCATGACGATTGGCAGACGCACCACACGCCGACGCTGTACGGCTTCCAGAGCTACATCTCGGTGCCGATCACGCGCGCGGACGGCAGCTTCTTCGGAACCCTGTGTGCGATCGATCCGGCTCCGCGCGAGACCAGTCTGGCGGACTATTACGCGCAGATGGAAAGCTATGCTGCGCAGATCGCCACGCGCTCGACGGTCAGGCGGGCGGCTGGAACCTAGCCCGCTAGGCGCGCTTCGATCGCGTCCCAGATCATTGCCGCGACATCGGAGCCGTCGAAACGTTCGATCGCGACGATGCCGGTCGGGCTGGTCACGTTGATCTCGGTCAGCCACTCGCCGCCAATCACGTCGATCCCGACGAAGATCAGCCCGCGGCGTTTCAGTTCGGGGCCGAGCGCGGCGCAGATCTCGCGCTCCTTGTCGGTCAGCACGGTCTTCTCCGCGGACCCGCCGACCGCCAGATTGCTGCGGATTTCGCCTTCGCCCGGCAGCCGGTTGATCGCTCCGGCGATTTCGCCGTCGACCAGCACGATGCGCTTGTCGCCCTTTGCCACGTCGGGAAGGAACGCCTGCACCATATGCGGCTCGCGCCAGGTCTGATTGAACACCTCGATCAGCGCCGACAGGTTCGCCCCGTCGCGCTCTACCTTGAAGATCGCCTTGCCGCCGTTGCCGTGGAGCGGCTTGACCACGATCGCGCCGTGTTCGGCCAGGAACGCGCGCGCTTCATCGAGGCTGCGGGTGACGAGCGTCGGCGGCATGAACCGCGCATAGTCGAGCACGAACACCTTTTCCGGGGCATTGCGGACGCTGGCGGGGTCGTTGACGACCAAGGTGCGGTCGGCGATCCGTTCGAGCAGGTGGGTGGCGGTGATGTAGCCGAGGTCGAACGGCGGGTCCTGCCGCATCAGCACGACGTCGGCGTCCTCGCCCAGGTCGAGGCTGACGGCTGTACCAAAGGCGAAATGATCGCCCTCGACGCGCTGGACGGTGACGGGATGCGCCTTCGCCCAGAGCTTGCCGTCGGACCAGTTGAGGTCTTCGGCGGCGTAGTGAAACGGCCGGTGCCCGCGCGCCTGCGCCGACAGCATCAGCGCAAAAGTCGAATCGCCCGCGATGTTGAGGCCGGCGAGCGGGTCCATCTGGACGGCGACGGTGAGGGTCATGGGGCCCGCCCTAACCCCAAATCCGTTCGTGTCGAGCGAAGTCGAGACACCGCGCGTTTCGGCACCGAGGGGTCCCTCGCCTCCGCTCGGGACCAACGGGGGGAGGGCGCTAGCCCCCGATCCACGCATTCTCGATATGCCGCGGCGGCCGCCCCCGGGCGAGCAGGATGACGTCGACCCGCACGTCGTCGCCGGGGCCGGCATAGCGCGGAATTAGCACTTCCGCCGCGGCTGCGACCCGCGCCAGCCGGCGCTGATCGATCGCATAGTCCAATTCCGCAGCGGTTCCGCGCGCCTTCACCTCGACGAATGCGATCAGATTGCCGCGCCGCGCGATCAGGTCGACTTCGCCTGCGGGCGTGCGAACCCGACGGTCGAGAATCCGCCAGCCCTTCAGCCGCAGCCACCAGCCCGCGATCCGTTCACCGCGCCGGCCGGCGGCTTCGGCCGCGGCGCGGTCACGCACCTTTCAGCTCCAGCGCGCGCGCGTACAGCGCCTTGCGATCCAGCCCGAATGCCTTGGCGACCTCACTCGCCGCCTGCCCGGTCGATAGTCGAGTCAACGCCTCGGCCAGCGCCGCATCGGTATCCTGCGCGCTGGCGGGCGCGGGCTCCCCCGGCGGCGCGACGACGATCGCGATCTCACCCTTGGGCGGTGCGTCGGCATAGCGTGCGGCGAGCGCCGACAGCGTACCGGTCACCGCCTCTTCGTAGCGCTTGGTCACTTCGCGCGTCACCGCCGCGTCCCGGTTGCCGAGCCCCGCCGCCAGCGCCGCCAGGCATGCCGCCAGCCGCGGTCCCGATTCGTACAGCACCAACGTCGCGCGCACCTTGGCAATTTCGGCGATCGCGTCCGCGCGCGCCTTCGCCTTGCTCGGCAGGAAGCCGAGGAACAGGAAGCGGTCGGTCGGCAGCCCCGCCAGCGTGAGCGCGGCAATAGCGGCGCATGGCCCCGGAATCGTCACCACCAGATGCCCCGCCGCCCGCGCGTCGCGCACCAGTTTGTAGCCGGGGTCGGAGATCAGCGGCGTCCCCGCATCGCTGACTAAGGCGACCGCTTCGCCCGCCATCCGCGCGATCAGCCCGGGGCGGACCCCTTCGGCATTGTGGTCGTGATACGGCGTCATCGGCCGCTTCACACCGACATGGCGCAGCAGCCCGGCGGTCACCCGGCTGTCCTCGACCGCCACCACGTCGGCGCGCGCCAGCACGTCGGCGGCGCGTGGGCTCAGATCGCCGAGATTGCCGATCGGGGTCGCAACGATGTAGAGACCCGGCGACAAAAGGGGCGCGGTGTTTGCGTTCATCGGGAGTGGTCATGGCAGAGGCGGCGGCGAAATCGAAGCGGTGGTTGGCGCGCGCTTTGGTCGGGGTGGCGGGGCTGGCGCTGGCGGCGTGTTCGACCATCGTGCCCAAGGCGCCGCCCCCGCCGGTTTCGGGCCCGGTCATCCGCCCGCAGCCGCTGCCCGACCGGCCCGTTGTTCAGCCCGGGATCCCGCAGGACGTCGCGCGGCACCGTGTCGCACTGTTGGTGCCGCTGACCGGCGGCAACGCCGGGGTCGGGCAGAGCATCGCCAACGCGACCCAGCTGGCGCTGCTCGACCTCAACAACAATGCGATCCGCATCACCAGCTACGACACCAATGGCGGAGCGGGGGGTGGCGGCGCGGCCGCGGCGGCGCAGCGCGCGCTGGCCGACGGCAACCGGCTGATTTTGGGCCCGCTGCTGGCCGAGGATGTCCGCGCGGTCGCGTCGATCGCGCGCGGGGCGGGGGTTCCGCTCGTCAGCTTCTCGAACGACCTGAGCGTCGCCGGACGCGGGACCTATGTGCTGGGCTATTCGCCCGCGCAGGCGGTCGCGCGGGTGGTCGATTATGCGCGCGGGCAAGGCGTGACCAGCTTCGCCGGCCTCATCCCCAACGGCCTGTACGGCGAGCGCGCCTCGACCGCGTTTCTGCGCTCGGTAGAGGGGGCGGGGGGGCAGGTCGTCTCGCTCCAGACCTACGACCGGGCACCCGGTTCGATCACCGCGGCGGTGACGCGACTGGCGCGAAATTCGCCCTATCAGGCGGTGCTGATCGCCGACGGCGGCGCGAGCGCGAGCGCGGCGGCGCCGCTGATCCGCAGGAACGGCGGGACGGGCGCGCGCATCCTGGGCACCGAACTCTGGAATTCCGAGAGCGGCATCGCCGCGCGGCCCGGCCTGACCGGGGCGTGGTTCGCGAGCGTCCCCGACACTTTCTACCGGCAATATGCCGCCAAATACCGCGCGCGGTTTGGGGCCGCACCATATCGCCTGTCCAGCATGGGCTATGACGCGGTGCTGCTGACGGTCAGGATCGCGCGCGACTGGCGGATCGGCAGCGTCTTTCCCGCCGACCGGCTCGACGACCGCGGCGGTTTTTCGGGGATCGACGGCGCCTTTCGCTTCGGCCGTGACGGCATCGCCGAACGCGCGCTCGAAGTGCAGGAAATCCGCGGCGGCGCGACGGTGACGGTCTCTCCCGCGCCGAGCGGGTTCGGCACCTAGCGCGCAATCTCGCGCAGCACCGCGTCGAGCACCGGCGCGCCGGCCTCGGTCAGCGCGATGCGGTCGCCGTCGCGCTTCAGCAGGCCTTGCGCAGCGAGCAGCGCGAGTGCGGCTTCGTCAATCAATTCGCCCACCGTCTGCTCCGCCAGCGCCGCCACTCGCGCCAGATCGACCCCCTCGGTCAGCCGCAGTCCCATCACCAGCGCCTCGGTCGCGCGCTCGGCGGGCGTCAGTGCGGCCTCCTCCTGTGCGCCGTGCCCGTTGCGCGCGACCGCGGTCAGGAAGTTCTCGGGCTTGCGATGCCGCGTCGTCGCCAGCCCGCCGCGGCGGCCATGCGCGCCCGGTCCGACCCCGGCGTAATCGCGGTAGCGCCAATAGGTCAGGTTGTGGCGACTCTCCGCCCCGGCCCGCGCGTGGTTGGATGTTTCGTAGGCGAGCAGGCCGGCGGCGGCAGTCCGCGCCCGGGTCGCCTCGAACAGATCGGCGGCGGCATCGCTTTCGGGCACCGTCAGCCGTCCCGCCGCCGCGTCGGTAGCGAAGCGCGTGCCGGGCTCGATCGTCAGCTGATAGAGCGAGAGGTGCTCGGTCCCGAATTCGATCGCGCGGTTCAGCTCCGCCTCCCAAGCGGCGAGCGACTGATCGGGGCGCGCATAGATCAGGTCGAAGCTGACCCGATCGAAATGCCGCTGTGCAGTGGCGAGCGCGGCCAGCCCCTCGTCAACGCCGTGCGCGCGCTCCAGAAAGCGCAACGCCGCATCGTCCAGCGCCTGTAGCCCCAGCGACACGCGGTTCACCCCCGCCGCCGCCAGATCGGCGAACCGTGCCGCCTCGACCGAGGACGGATTGGCCTCGAGCGTGATCTCGATCTCCTCGGCAAAGCCCCAATGCCGCTCCGCCGCCACCAACAGCGCCGCGACCGTCGCGGGCGGCATCAGCGACGGCGTCCCGCCCCCGAAAAAGATCGACCCCAGCCGCCGCCCGGGCAATGCCGCCGCCTCATACGTCAGGTCAGCCAGCAACGCGTCGCGCCACGCGGTCTCGTCGATGCCCACCCGGACATGGCTGTTGAAATCGCAATACGGGCATTTCGAGACGCAGAACGGCCAGTGGATATAGAGCGCGAGCGCGTCGGTCATGCGCGGTGGCTAGGGGGATGTGTGCTGGCTGACCAGCCCACCCAACGCTCCCCGTCCATTCGTCTCGCTTAGGGATCGGGCGTGTCGAGCGCCCGTATCGAGCGATGTATCGGCAAGGCGCGGACCTCTCGACACGCCGTCTCGACACGCTCGACGGCTAATCGAAGCGAACGGAAGTTTTGAATTGCCCCTTCGCTTAGCCCGCCCCGCCGAACGTGTCGCACGCCGCCGGGTCGCCGGTCTGCAACCCGCGCCGCAGCCATTCCATCCGCTGCGCCGACGATCCATGCGTGAAGCTGTCGGGCACGACGCGGCCCTGCGCCTGTTTTTGCAGCGTATCGTCGCCGATCGCCTGTGCCGCTGTCATGCCTTCCTCGATGTCGCCGGGGTCGAGCTGTGCCTCGTTCTTCTTGGCCCACACGCCCGCATAGCAATCCGCCTGCAATTCGAGCCGCACCGACAGCGCGTTCCCCTGCGCCGCCGGCAGCCGCTGCATCTCGCGCTGGACGCGTTCGGACTGCCCGGTCAGCGACTGGATGTGATGACCGAATTCGTGCGCGATCACGTAATATTGCGCGAAGTCACCTTTGGCACCGAACCGGTTGCCGAGTTCGTCGTAGAAGGTTGTGTCGAGGTAGATACCGCCGTCGGTCGGGCAATAGAACGGCCCCATCGCCGCCTGCGCCGCGCCGCAGCCCGATCCGCCGTTGCCGGAATAGAATTGCAGCGACGGCGCACGGAACTGCTCGC
Source organism: Pseudomonadota bacterium (assembly GCA_040385975.1). Taxonomy (GTDB): domain Bacteria; phylum Pseudomonadota; class Alphaproteobacteria; order Sphingomonadales; family Sphingomonadaceae; genus Sphingomonas. The sequence goes on from JAZKGJ010000073.1 coordinate 13,641, forward strand.
CCGAGGCGGCAAAGATGCGTTCCCACGTATTTTCGGCCGAACTGAACGCATCGCAGGTCGCCTTGCTGGCGGCGTCGACCCGGCAGGCCGTGTTCGCGTCGCCCTTTGCGACCTGTGTTTGCGGCGCCGACCCGCCCCCACCGCCGAGCAGCGAAAGCGGGTTCATCCCGAACAGCGCCAACACGATCACCACGACGATGATCCCGCCGCAGCCGAACTTGCTGCCGATCAGCGGCAGCAGCCCGAGCAGCATTCCGCCGCCGCCGCCGCCGCCGAAGCCGCCGCCCGATCCGCGCTGGTCGCCGACGTTGATGTTGGGATCGAAATCGTCGAGCCGCATGGCGTTCGCCTTGATCGTTATGGTCGCGTGATGAAATGCGCGGGCGCGACGCAAGTTGCAACGCGGTCGCGTCCGCGTCAGGAGCGGGCGGGCAACTAAGGGCGAACCATGTTTCTGAACGGCAAGACCGCGATCGTCACGGGTTCGACCTCCGGAATCGGGCTGGCCTATGCAAAGGCGCTGGCCGGGGCGGGGGCGCGGGTCGTCATCAACGGCTTCGGCGACGCCGCGGCGATCGAGGCGGAGCGCGCGGGGCTGAGCGCGCTGAGCGGTGCCGACGCCGCCTATTCGCCCGCCGACATGACCAGGCCGGACGAGATCGCCGCGCTGATCGCCGACCACCCCGCCGACATCGTCATCAACAACGCCGGAATTCAACATGTCGCGCCGGTCGATGACTTTCCGCCCGAACGATGGGACGCGATCATCGCGATCAACCTGTCGAGCGTCTTCCACGCGATGCGCGCCGCCATTCCGCACATGAAGGCGCGGGGCTGGGGCCGCATCATCACCACCGCATCGGCGCACAGCCTGATCGCGAGTCCCAACAAATCGGCCTATGTCGCCGCCAAGCACGGCGTCGCCGGCCTGACCAAGTCGGTCGCGCTCGAAGTCGCGCAGGCGGGGATCACGGTGAACTGCATCTCGCCCGGCTATGTCTGGACTTCGCTGGTCGAGAACCAGATCCCCGACACGATGGCGGCGCGCGGCCTGACCCGCGATCAGGTGGTGAACGACGTGCTGCTCGCCGCGCAACCGACAAAGCAGTTCGTGACGCCCGAGCAGGTCGCCGCGCTCGCCTTGTTCCTGTGCCGTGAGGAAGCGGCGCAGATCACCGGTGCCAATCTGTCGATGGACGGCGGCTGGACCGCGGCATGAGCTGGCCCGCCATTTCGGCAAGCGCGCTGCGCGCGGTGCTGGCGCTCAGCCTGGGTGCCGTCGGCGGCTGCAGCGGCAAGCCCGCGCCGCTGCCGACGGGTGTCGTGGCGGCTGCGCGGGTTCCGGAAGCCGACTGGCGGCGGGTCGTGACCGGCGGCGACCGTCAACGGCTCAGGAACTGGCGGCAAAGCTGGCTGGCGGCGACGGCGGCGGCGCGGGGTGCCGACGATGGTGCGCAGGCGCGCGACCCGGCGCTGTTCGCGCCCGACCGTGCGCTTCCGGACGCGGTCCCGCCGGCGGGAAACTACACGTGCCGGGTGGTGAAGCTCGGCGCCCGCGACCCGGCGATGCGCCCGTTCACGTCCTATCCGCCCTACACCTGCCGCGTGATGGGCGATGGTGACGTGATCGGTTTCGAAAAGCTCGGCGGGTCGCAGCGCCACGTCGGACGGATATTCCGCGACGGCGCGGGGCGTGGCATATTCCTGGGGACGATGATGCTCGGCGACGAGGCGCACGCCCTGTCCTACGGTCGCGACCTGCGGCGCGACCTGGCCGGGTTCGTCGAACGGATCGGCCCGCGGCGCTGGCGGATCGCGCTTCCCGAACCACGCTTCGAATCGCGGCTCGACCTGATTGAACTGGTCCCGGCGGCTTAGCGGTCGGGCGGCGCCGGCGCGGCACCCTCGCCGCGTTCCGGGCGGATGTAGATCGACGACAACATCGGCAGCGCGCGGCGCAGTTCGTCCTCGATCTCCTCGATCATCCGCTCGCCCTGACCCATCGTGCAATCGTCGCGAAAATCGGCGCTGATCGCGACGAAGACGGCGTGCGGGGCGGTATGGATCGTGCGGACGTGATTGACCGCGGTCACCGCGGGGTGCGCAGTGACGATCGCCTCGATCCGCGCGATCACCGCGGGGTCGGCGCGTTCGCCGATCAGCAACCCCTTGGCCTCGCGCGCCAGGAAGGTGGCGACCGCGGCCAGGATCGCGCCGATCACCAGCGATGCCGCGCCGTCGATCCGCGGGTCGGCGAAATGGTGGCTGGCCCACACCCCGGCCGCGGCGACGACCAGCCCGGCAAGCGCCGCCGAATCCTCGAACAGCACGATGAATGTCGCCGGGTCCTTCGATTCGCGCACCGCCTGCCACCACGGGGTCGCGCCCTTCGCCGCGATGAATTCACGCAGCGCGATCGCCCAGGAGACGCCTTCCATGACGAACGCGATCGCCAGAACGATGTAATTGATCAGCGGCGGGTGGAGCGGCTCGGGCGCGTTGATATGCTGCCAGCCCTCGTAGATCGAGACGACCGCGCCGACCCCGAAGATCAGGATCGCGACCACGAACGCCCAGAAGTACAGTTCGCGGCCATAGCCGAACGGGTGGATCAGGTCGGGGGGCCGGCGCGAGCGGCGCTCGCCGTAGAGCAGCAGCGCCTGATTCCCGCTGTCGACGACCGAATGGATCCCCTCGGTCAGCATCGCGGTCGAGCCGGTGATCGCGGCGGCGATGAACTTGGCGACCCCGATGCCGAGGTTCGCGACGAGCGCCGCCCAGATCACCAGATTGGATTGCGCGCCCGCCTTCATCCGGCGGTCTTGGCAGGAATGTCCGCCGGGAACGAGCCCCGGCGGACACCTTTCCTCCCCAGGAAAGCTGACACGCGTTCGCCACATGGCGCGCGCGGTGTCGATTGCCCGCGTCGCCCGCAATCGGTCACGGCGTCGCCGTGGTTCGATCGCGCGCGGTCGGTCTGTCACATTATTGACAGAAGCCGGCATCGGGCGGAAACGGTGGCATGGCGGACCAGAAACTCCTGATCGGGCACGCGGTACGGCGCTTGCGACGCCGCGCGGGACTGACCCAACTGGCGATGGCGGAGGCGCTGACGATCAGCCCGAGCTACCTCAATCTGGTCGAGCGCAACCAGCGCCCGGTGTCGGCCGCTTTGCTCATCAAGCTGGCGGAGGCGTTCGACTTCGACCCGCGCACGCTGGCGGCGGCGGAGCCCGGCGGGGGCGGCGACGCGATCCGCCGGCGGCTGGCCGACCCGATGTTCGCCGACCTGGAGATCGACCGCAACGAGGTCGAGGAATGGCTGGCGGGTGCGCCGGGGGGCGCGGAAGCCTTTGCGCGGGTGTTCGACCGGCTCGGCGCGGGGGGCACCGCCGCTGCGGTCGATCCGACTGCCGAGGTGCGGCGCGAGATCGAGCGGTGGCGGGGACATTTCGCCGATCTCGACGCGGCGGCGGAGGCGATCGCCGACGAACTGCGGCTCGGCGCGGGCGACCTGTACGGCGCGATCACCGAACGGATGCGGGTCAAGCATCAGCTCGCGATCCGGATCCTGCCGGTCGATGTCATGCCGACGCTTCTGCGCCGGCTCGACCTTCATGCGCGGCAGCTGCAGCTGAGCGAGACGCTCGACACCGCGTCGCGGACCTTCGCCGCGGCGTTCCAGCTCGCGCAGATCGAGGCGCGCGCCGAAATCGATGCACTCGCGCGTGGCGCCGGTTTCACCGACCGCACCGCCGAACGCCTGTTTCGCCGCCACCTCGGCAGCTATTTCGCGGCGGCGATCATGATGCCGTACGGGCGCTTCCTGCGCGCGTGCGAGGCGACCGGCTATGACGTCGAGTTGCTGCAACGCCGGTTCGGAGCGGGGTTCGAACAGGTCGCGCACCGCCTGACCAGCCTGCAACGCGTCGGCGCGCGCGGTCTGCCGTTCTTCCTCGTCCGGATCGACCGCGCGGGGCAGGCGTCGAAGCGCTTTTCCGGCGCAAGCGGGGCGGCTTTGGCGGAGGCCGAGGGACGCTGTCCGCTGTGGCGGCTACATCATGCGTTCGAACGGCCGGGCACGCTGACGGTGCAGCTGGTCGAGCTGGAAGACCGCGGCCGCTGGCTGACGATGGCACGCACGGTGACGCCGCAGGGGCGCAACTACGGCGCGGTGCCAGCCGAATTCGCGGTCGGCATCGGCGTGGCGGCGGAGCTGGCCGGGAGCCTGGCGGTGTCGCGCGGGATCGACCTGCGCGGAGATGCGACGCCGATCGGGCTGGGCTGTCGCGCGTGTCAGCGGGTCGCGTGTCCGCAACGCTCGGCTCCGCCCGCCGGTCGCCCGCTCAAGATCGACGAGCGCGAGCGCGGAGTCAGCGCCTTCACCTTCGCGAGCGATTGAGATGCTGATATTTGCAGCGATGTTGATCGCGCAGGCCGCGGCTCCCGTCGAAGCGGAGGTGGTCGTGACCGCGCGCAGGCGCAAGTGCGACATCTCGATCGCCAACCGCACCATCTCCGATCGCGAATTCAAGAAGCGCGCGGCGGAATGGGCCGCGGGCATTCCGGTCCGGGTCGTCGCCCCGCGCCAGGCGGACATCAGATGCCTGGCGAAAATCGCGTTCCGGCTGGCCGACCACGGGGTCACCCGCATCCACTTCGTCGAACCCGGTCTGTAAATAACGTTACAACCCGACTATAGGATGGGGAGCGGCAACGACAGCGCTACGCCGATATCTGCCCACCAGTGTCGCTTTCGGTTGTAAATCGGCACACAGCGATGCGAGCAACCAGCGCAAGGACGCCGCCCGTGACCTACCAGCAGACCATCGCCGACACCCGCACCCTGATCGCGGGCTTCAACGGCACCTGGGACGGGATCGACCCCGAAGCGGTGGCGCGGATGCGCGCGCAGAACCGGTTCGAGGGCGGACTCGACATCGCGCGCTACACCGCCGCGATCATGCGCCGCGACATGGCGGCCTACGACGCCGACCCGGCCGCCTACACGCAGTCGCTGGGCTGCTGGCACGGCTTCATCGGCCAGCAGAAGATCATCAGCATCAAGAAGCATTTCGGCACGACCAAGGGCCGCTACCTCTACCTCTCGGGGTGGATGGTCGCGGCGCTGCGCAGCGACTTCGGGCCGCTCCCCGACCAGTCGATGCACGAAAAGACCAGCGTTCCCGCGCTGATCGAGGAACTCTACACGTTCCTGCGCCAGGCCGACGCCCGCGAACTGTCGCTGATGTTTCGCGAACTCGACGCGGCGCGCGCGAGCGGCGACGCGGTGGCGGAAAAGCGGCTGCTGAATGCCATCGACACTTTCGAAACCCACGTCGTCCCGATCATCGCCGACATCGACGCGGGGTTCGGCAATGCCGAGGCGACGTACCTGCTCGCGAAGAAGATGATCGAGGCGGGCGCGTGCGCGCTGCAGATCGAGAATCAGGTCAGCGACGAAAAGCAGTGCGGGCATCAGGACGGCAAGGTGACCGTCCCGCACGAAGACTTCCTGGCGAAGGTCCGCGCGTGCCGCTACGCGTTCCTGGAGCTCGGCGTGCCCGACGGAATTATCGTCACGCGGACCGACTCGCTCGGCGCGGGGCTGACCAAGCAGATCGCGGTTTCGAAGACGCCGGGCGATCTGGGCGACCAGTATAACGGCTTTCTGGATTGCGAGGAAATCGACCCGGCAAACGCGCAAAACGGCGACGTCATCCTCAATCGCGACGGCAAGCTGCTGCGCCCCAAACGGCTGCCCTCGAACCTGTTCCAGTTTCGCGAAGGAACCGGGGCGGATCGCTGCGTCATGGATTGCATCGCCAGCCTTCAGAACGGCGCCGACCTGTTGTGGATCGAGACCGAAAGACCGCACATCGAGCAGATCGCGGCGATGGTCGACCGGATCCGTGAGGTCGTCCCGAACGCGAAGCTGGTCTACAACAATTCGCCGAGCTTCAACTGGACGCTCAATTTTCGCCAGCAGGTGTTCGACGCCTGGGCCGAAGCGAGGCGGGACGTGTCGGCATACGACCGCGCAAAATTGATGAGCGTCGATTACGACGGGACCGAACTGGGCGACGAAGCCGACGAACGCATCCGCACGTTCCAGCGGGACGCGGCGGCGCGGGCGGGGATCTTCCACCACCTCATCACATTGCCGACCTATCACACCGCGGCGCTCAGCACCGACAATCTGGCGAAGGAATATTTCGGCAACCAGGCGATGCTCGGCTACGTCAAGCAGGTCCAGCGCGCTGAAATCCGCCAGGGCATCGCCTGCGTGAAGCACCAGAACATGAGCGGGTCGGACATCGGCGACGACCACAAGGAATATTTCGCCGGCGAAGCCGCGCTCAAGGCCGGCGGTGCGGACAACACGATGAATCAGTTCGCGGCGTAGGCCGCACGCGGGCAGGGCAACCTGCCCGCGAGACGGCCAAGCCCGGCCGGCGGGCGTGAGCCCGACCGACGACGCGGCTTAGCCGCGGCGCGTCTTCCTCAAGCCGCCCCCGCCGCGTCCAGGCGCGCCAACTGCTCAGCACTCAGCACCAGCGTCATCGCCGGGAGCAGCTCCTCGATCTGCGCCGCGCTCGTCGCGCTGGCGATCGGGGCGGTGACGCCGTCCTGCGCGATCAGCCAGGCCAGCGAAACCTGCGCCAGTGTCGCGCCCGTCTCGCCCGAGATCTGATCGAGCGCGGCGAGCACCGCCGGGCCGGTGCCGTCGAGCAACGCCTGCATCCGCGCGCCGCGTATGCTTTTGCCGAAATCGGCGGCGCTGCGATATTTGCCGGTCAGGAAGCCCGAAGCGAGCCCGTAATAGGGCACGACGCCGATGTTCTGTTCACAGCAATAATCCTGCAGCTCGCCTTCGAATTTACCACGGCTGATCAGATTATACTCGGGCTGCAGCACGTCGTAACGCGGCAGGCCCGCGGCGCGGGCGGCTTCGTTGGCGGACTTCAGCCGCGCGGCGTGAAAGTTCGACGCGCCGACGACGCGGACCTTGCCCGCATCGACGAGCCTGCCGAATGCCGCCAGCGCCGCCTCCTGCGGAACCGCGTCGTCATCCTGATGCGCGAAATACAGGTCGATCCGGTCGGTCCCGAGCCGTTTCAGCGACGCCTCGCACGCGGCCGCGATCCGCGCGGGGGCGAGTTTTTCGCCGCCTTCGCCCGGCAGCATCCCGACCTTGGTCGCGATCAGCACCGCGTCGCGCTTGCCCGATGCCGTCAGCCATTCGCCGATCACGCTTTCGGACTCGCCGCCGCGGTGTCCCGGCACCCATGCCGAATACACGTCGGCGGTGTCGATCATCGTGCCGCCGCCGGCAACGAATGCGTCGAGGACCGCAAAACTGGCGGCCTTGTCGGCGGTCCAGCCGAAGACGTTCCCGCCGAGCACGAGCGGCGCGATGCGCAGGTCGGTCGCACCGAGGCGACGGAGCGCGGTCATTGCGCGTTGTCCGGCGTGGCGGAATTATCGACGGTCACCGCGTCGGCGCCATTGTCTTCAAGCGCCGCCGCGGCTTCGTTCAGCGCCTCGGCCTCGCTGGCGCTGACTCCCGCGGGGGCCGGGTCGTTGGCGGCGGGGCCGCATCCGGTCAGCAGGCCGGCGCCGAGCAGGATCGTCAGTCGCTTCATGATTCGCCTTCCTGTTCGCGCCGGTCGCCCGATCATTCCTTGATCGCGTTGCCCGCGTCGGTCAGCGCTTCGCCGGTCGCGTCGGCGGCGGCATCGGCACCGTTGGCGATGGCATTGCCGGTCGCGTCGATGCTCTGTTCGGCCGAACCGAGCGCGGCGTCGGCGGCGTTCGAGACATCGGCGGCGCCTTCACCGGCGGTCGCGTTGGCATCGGCGGCGATCGCGTCGCCGGCTTCGGCGGTCTCATTCTGCGCATTCTGGCTGCAGGCCGACAGGGCAAGCGCGCTCAGCGCGACGACGAGCTTTTTCATTGGGAGATCCTTCGATGGGAACGACGCGATCATTGTCCACGCGGAATCGGGTTGAGGCAAGCGCGTTGACCCCATATAAAGATATCTTTATGTCTTGATCCATCATGCGCAGCGCACTCGATATCTTTCGGTCTCTGGCGGACGCGACCCGGCTCAGAATCATGACCTTGCTCGGGTCGATGGAGCTGTCGGTCGGCGAGCTGGCGCAGGTGCTGGGGCAGAGCCAGCCGCGAGTGTCGCGCCACGTCAAGATCCTGTGCGACGCGGGCTTGGCCGAGCGGCGCAAGGAAGGCAGCTGGGTCTTCATCGCGCTCGGGCAGGCCGGGCGGGTCGGCCCGGTGATGCGCGCGATCGAGACGCTGGCGGCGCTCGACGGCGATCATTGGGCGGTGGCGGATGCCGCGCGGCTGGCGGCGGTGCGCGCCGACCGCGCGGCATCGGCGGCGCAGTGGTTCGAGGCGCACGCGGGCGAATGGGACGCGATCCGCTCGCTCCATGTCGCCGAAGAGCAGGTCGAGACCGCGATCGGCGCGGTGCTGGGACCCGACAAGGTCGGCCGGCTGATCGACATCGGCACCGGGACCGGACGGATGCTCGAACTGTTCGGCGATCGCGCCGAGCAGGCGCTGGGGATCGACCGGTCGAGCGAGATGCTGCGGCTCGCCCGCGCGAAGCTGAGCGAACATGCCATTCCGGCCGAGCTGCGGCAGGCCGATCTGTACGCGCTGCCGCTGGGCGATGGTGAGGCCGACGTCGCGATCCTGCACCATGTGCTCCATTTCGCGCAGCAGCCCGGCGCCGCGATCGCCGAGGCCGCGCGGGTGCTTGGCACGCGAGGCCGGTTGCTGATCGCCGATTTCGCGCCGCACGACCGCGAGGAATTGCGGCAGCAGGACGCGCATACCCGGCTCGGCTTTTCGGACGAGCAGATCGGGCAGTGGTTCGCAAGCGCCGGCCTGGGCCTCGACCGGGTCGAGACGCTCGAGGGCGGGGCGCTGACGGTGAAATTGTGGCTCGGCGTGAAACAGCCGCCGCGCCGATTGAAGGAAGTCGCATGACCCGCGATCACGCCGCGGAGGCCCGGCTGGCGACCGACCTGCCGCTCTATGCCGACGTGGCCGGCGATGCCGCGATCAGCTTCGAATTCTTCCCGCCCAAGACCGAGAAGATGGAAGCGCAATTGTGGGACGCGGTGGCGACGCTGGCCCCGTTGGGACCACGCTTCGTCAGCGTAACCTATGGCGCTGGCGGTTCGACGCGAGAGCGGACCCACGCCACGGTGGCGCGGATCGCGCGCGAGACCGCGATTCCGGCGGCGGCGCATCTGACCTGCGTCGAGGCGACCCGCGACGAGATCGACGCGGTGGCGGAGGATTACTGGAACGCGGGGGTGCGCCACATCGTCGCGCTGCGCGGCGATCCGCCGACCGCGGGGGCGAAATACGCGACCCATCCGGGCGGATATGAGAATGCGGCCGATCTGGTCGCCGGGCTGAAGCGGCTGCATCCGTTCGAGATTTCGGTCGCGGCCTATCCCGAATGTCACCCCGATTCGCCGCACAGCGCGCACGACCTCGACAATCTAAAGCGCAAGTTCGATGCCGGAGCGACCCGGGCGATCACGCAATTCTTTCACGAGGCCGACACGTTCTTCCGGTTCCGCGACGATGCGGCGGCGGCGGGGATCGACGCCGAGATCGTACCGGGGATCATGCCGGTGGTGAACTTCGCTAGCGTCAAGCGGATGAGCGCGATGTGCAACACCGCGGTGCCGGCCTGGCTGGAACGGCTGTTCGACAGGCTGGAGGACATGCCCGCCGCGCGGCAGCTGGTGGCGGCGACGGTCGCGGCGGAATTGTGCCGGAAACTGTACGCGGGGGGCGTGCGTAGTTTCCACTTCTACACGCTGAACCGGGCCGAGCTGGCCTATGCGATCTGTCACCTGCTCGGGGTGCGGGCTAATGATGCGAAGGCGGTGGCGGCATGAGCGCGCGCGAACACTTCCTGACTCAGGCCGCCGAGCGCATCCTGATCACCGACGGGGCGTTCGGGACCGAGATCCAGAACTGGAAGCTGTCGGAAGGCTGTTACGCCGGCAATCTGGGCTTGAGCCACGATCAGAAGGGCAACAACGACATTCTGGCGCTGACCAAGCCCGAAGTCCCGGCATCGATTCATCGCGCGTATTTCGCGGCGGGTGCGGATATCGCCGAGACCAACACCTTCAGCGCCAATCGGATCAGCCAGGCCGACTATGGCGCCGAGGGGCTCGTGCGCGAGATCAACGTCGAGAGCGCACGGATGGCGCGGGCGTTGGCGGACGAATTCGCCGCGCAGGACGGGCGCCCGCGGTTCGTGGCGGGCGCGATCGGGCCGACCAACAAGACGCTGTCGCTGAGCCCCGATGTCAACGACCCGGGGTTTCGCGAGATCGACTTCGACTATTTGAAAGACGTCTATCGCGAGCAGACCGACGCGCTGGTCGAAGGCGGTGCGGACTTCATCCTGATCGAGACGGTGTTCGACACGCTGAACGCCAAGGCCGGAATCATGGCGGTGCTGGAAGCAGAGCAGGCGCTGGGCCGCGACCTGCCGATCATGCTGTCGATGACGCTGACCGACCTGAGCGGGCGGAACCTGTCGGGGCATACCGTAGAAGCGTTCTGGCACGCGGTGCGGCATGCTCGGCCGCTGACGATCGGGCTGAATTGCTCGTTCGGTGCCGAGCAGTTGCGGCCGCACGTGAAAGTGCTGAGCGACCTGTGCGACGCGTTGATCATGGTCTATCCGAACGCCGGCCTGCCCAACGAGCTGGGCGCGTATGACGAATTGCCCGAGACCACCGCGGCGTTGGTCGGCGAATGGGCGCGGGCCGGACAGGTGAATGTGCTGGGCGGGTGTTGCGGATCGACCCCGGCGCATATTCGGGCGATTGCCGAGATGGTGAAGGGCTTGCCCCCGCGCGCGCTGCCTAAGCCGGCGGTGCAGACCCGGCTGGCGGGGCTCGAGCCGTTCACGATGGCGGCCTAGCTGCGGTTTGGACCCCGCCGTTCACCCTGAGCGAAGTCGAAGGGCGGTCGATAATCAAGTGCTTCGACTTCGCTCAGCCCGAACGGATATTTTGTGAACGCGCCATCCTCCACCAATTTCGTCAACGTCGGCGAACGCACCAACGTCACCGGCAGCGCCGCGTTCAAGAAGCTCATCATGGCAGGCGACTATGCCCGCGCGGTCGAGGTTGCGCGGCAGCAGGTCGAGAATGGCGCGCAGGTCGTCGACGTCAACATGGACGAGGGGTTGCTCGACGGCGTCGTCGCGATGACGACGTTCCTGAAGCTGATCGCCGCCGAACCCGACATCGCGCGGGTGCCGGTGATGGTCGACAGCTCCAAATGGGACGTGATCGAAGCCGGGCTCAAGTGCGTGTCGGGCAAGCCGATCGTGAATTCGATCAGTATGAAGGAGGGCGAGGAGCAATTTCTAAGTCACGCGCGTAAGTGCATGAATTATGGCGCGGCCGCCGTGGTGATGGCCTTCGATGAGACCGGGCAGGCGGATACCTGCGCCCGCAAGGTCGAGATCTGCGAGCGCGCCTACAAGCTTCTGACGGGGATTGGCTTTCCGGCCGAGGACATCATCTTCGACCCCAACGTCTTCGCGGTGGCGACGGGGATCGAGGAGCACAACAATTACGGCGTCGACTTCATCGAGGCGTGCCGCGAGATCAAGGCGCGCTGCCCGCACGTTCACATCAGCGGCGGGCTGTCGAACCTGAGCTTCAGCTTCCGCGGCAACGAGCCGGTGCGCCGCGCGATGCACTCGGTCTTTCTATATCATGCGATTCCCGCGGGCATGGACATGGCGATCGTCAACGCCGGGCAGCTCGATATCTACGACCAGATCGACTTCGAGCTGCGCCAGGCGTGCGAGGACGTGGTGATGAACCGCGATCCCGAGGCCGGCGAGCGGCTGGTCGCGCTGGCGGAAAGATATCGCGGGACCGACGCGGTGGCGGAAAAGGCGGCGGCGGAATGGCGGTCTCTGCCGGTCACCAAGCGGCTGGAATATGCGCTGGTGAAGGGGATCGACGCACACGTGGTCGACGATACCGAGGAATGCCGCCAACAATTCGCGCGGCCGATCGAGGTGATCGAGGGGCCGCTGATGGACGGGATGAACGTGGTCGGCGACCTGTTCGGATCGGGCAAGATGTTCCTGCCGCAGGTGGTGAAGTCGGCGCGGGTGATGAAGAAGGCGGTGGCGCATCTGCTGCCCTTCATCGAGGCATCGAAGGAGCCGGGCGCGAAGGGCAAGGGCAAGATCGTGATGGCGACGGTGAAGGGCGACGTCCACGATATCGGCAAGAACATCGTCGGGGTGGTGTTGCAGTGCAACGGGTTCGACGTGGTCGACCTGGGCGTGATGGTGCCGTGGTCGCGGATCCTGGCGGCGGCGAACGAGAACGATGCCGACATGATCGGGCTGTCGGGGCTGATCACACCGTCGCTCGACGAGATGGTGACGGTCGCCGAGGAGATGAAGCGCGCGGGAATGACGATGCCGCTGCTGATCGGCGGCGCGACGACGTCGAAAGTGCATACCGCGCTCAGGATTTCGCCGGCGTACGATGGCCCGATCGTGCACGTGCTCGACGCCAGCCGCGCGGTCGGGGTGGCGACGACGTTGGTGAGCGACACCAACCGCGACGCCTATGTGCTTGGGGTCGCAGAAGATTATCAAAAAGTGCGCGACGCTCGCGCGAACAAGGGGCAGAACGAGCTACTGCCGCTGGCGAAGGCGCGCGCCAATCCGTTTGTCGCTGACATGGCGCTGAAACCCGGGACGCCCGCTAAGCCGGGGGTGCACATTTTTCGCGACTGGGACCTCAAGGACCTGCGCGAACTGATCGACTGGACGCCGTTTTTTCGCGCGTGGGAACTGGCCGGGAATTATCCCGCGATCCTGAGCGATGCGGTCGTGGGCGAAAGCGCGACGTCGCTGTTCGCCGACGCCAACGCGATGCTGGACAAGATCGTCGCGGAGAAGTGGCTGACCGCGCGCGGGGTGGCAGGGCTGTGGCCGTGCGTGCGGCATAATGACGATGTGTTCGTGGACTGCGAGGGCGTGTGGACCGCCGAGGAACTGGGTTCGCTCGAGCTGCTCGGGCTGGCCGAGAACGACGACCTGGTGCGGCTGCCGTTCCTGCGCCAGCAGATCGTGAAACGGGAGGGGCGGCGCAATATGTCGCTGGCCGATTTCGTCGATCCGGCAGGGGACTGGCTCGGTGGGTTCGCGGTTAGCATCCACGGGATTGAGCCGCATCTGGCGCGGTTCAAAGCGGGGATCGACGATTACAGCGACATTCTGCTCAAGGCGCTGGCGGATCGGCTGGCGGAAGCATTCGCGGAGCGGCTCCACCAGCATGTCCGGCAGGAGCTATGGGGCTATGCGCCCGACGAGCAACTGACCAACGAAGCACTGATCCGCGAGCAGTATCGCGGCATCCGCCCGGCGCCGGGCTATCCGGCGTGTCCCGAGCACAGCCTGAAGGGCAAGCTGTTCGAGATGCTCGACGCCCATCACGCGACGGGAATTTCGCTGACCGAGAGTTTCGCGATGCTGCCGACCGCGGCGGTCAGCGGGTTCTACTTCGGGCATCCTCAGGCCGAGTATTTCGGCGTCGCACGGATCGGGCCGGACCAGGTCGCGGACTATGCGGCGCGGCGCGGGGTCGAGCTCAGCGTGGCGGAGCGGTGGCTGCGGCCCAATCTCGACTGATTCTGGGACAAGTGCTGCGCACGTTCAGATCCGACGGCAACGGCGCTGGCAATTAACCGCGTTTCGCCATCGGATCGGAACCCGCGTGAGCGCATGACCATATTCATGCGCACATTTCTGATCCTCGCCGCCGCCCTAGCGGTCCCCGCTGCCGCTCAGCAACGATCCTCCGCACCGTTCACGATCGTCGAGAACGGGCAGGGCTTTGCGAACCTGCAGGACGCGCTGATGTCGATCCGGGGGCAGGACGGTACAATCCTGATCGCGCCGGGCACCTATCGCCAGTGCGGCATCCAGCAGGCGGGTCACATCACCTTCAAGGCTGCGACTCCAGGCAGCGTCGTGTTCGACGGCGAGGCTTGCGAGGGCAAGGCCGCGTTGGTGCTACGCGGGGCGGGATCGACCGTCGACGGGATCGTGTTCCGCAATTTGCGCGTGCCCGACGGCAACGGCGCGGGCATCCGGATCGAATTGGGCGATTTGACCGTCGTCAATTCGATGTTCCTCGACAGCCAGGAAGGCATCCTGGGCGCCAACGGCGCGCCGGTGCGGATCAGCATCGATCGCTCGACCTTCGCCGGGCTCGGCCAGTGCGACGAAACGAGCGACTGCGCGCATTCGATCTACCTCGCGACCCCAGGCCAGGTGAGCATCACCCGCTCACGCTTCGAACGCGGCCGCGGCGGGCATTACGTCAAGCTCAGGGTCGCCAACGTCCGTATCGCCGACAACAGCTTCGACGACACCAAGGGTACCAAGACCAATTACATGATCGACCTGCCCGAAGGGGCGACCGGGCTGATCGCGAACAACACCTTCGTGCAGGGCGCGCAGAAGGAAAATCACTCGGGGCTGATCGTCGTGTCGGCGGAGGCGCACACCTATTCGTCCGAAGGGCTGACGGTGCGTGGTAACACCGCGACGCTGGCGCCGGGGCAGGAGCATTCGCCCGCCTTCGTGGCGGACGGCAGCAAGCAGCGGCTGGAGATCGCCGACAACCGGCTGGGCGCGGGAGTGCGGGCGTTCGAGCGCCGCTAGAATTTGCCGGTGATCGATAGCCCGAAGATCAGTCCGTAATAACGGTCGCGGCTTTCGGTGAAGGCGAGGCCGTTGGTGCGGCGGCCATTGTAGAATTCGCGCTCGAACGATTCGTTGGTGTTGAGCAGGCCGTAGAGCGAGCCGCGCACGGTCAGCCCCAGAACGTCCTTGTTCTCCACGAAGATACCGACTCCGCCCGGCGAATTCCGCGACAGGAACCGCTGGTCCAGCCGGTAGCCGTAAGCCTGCCGGAAATCCTCGTAGCTGGCGCCATACGCCCATGCGGTCTTGGGGATGTCGTGGCGGAAGTTGACGTTGACGAACCGCGTCGTCTGTTCGCTGATCTCGCGGCGAATGCCGGTCAGCGGGTCGGTCAGCCGGCTGCGCTGGAAGATCAGGTCGGCGTCGATCTTCGCGCCCTTGAAGCCGAGTGGGTCGAGGTTGAGCGTGCCGGTGATCTGCGTCCCGTAGCGCACCGCGCTGTCGAGGTTGCCCGGCGCCTGTCCGGTCGCGCCGATCGGGATGACGTCGACGATGTCGCTGATGAAGCGGACGTAGCCGCGCGCGTTGACCGTGCCCCAGGCGCCGAGGTTGCGGGTCGCCGCCAGGTCGATGTTCCACGCCTGCGGCGGCACGAGATTGGCATTGCCGGCGTTGGTCGTGCCCGCGCTGATGTTGCCCGAGGCGACGAAATCGAAAAAGTTGAGCTGACCGACGACGCGCTCGACCTTCAATGACAGATCGAGCTTGGGCGACGGCTTCCACGCGAGCGACGCCGACCCCTTGGGCCGGACGAAATTGCGGGTCAGACCGTTCGGTCCCGACTGGCTGAGTTCCGAATATTCCGCGCCCAGCGAGGCCTGTAGCGTCAGCGTACGCGACAGCGGCCGGCCGTAGCTGAGGATTGCTTCGGCGCGCTTTTCCTCGACCTTGGATTCGGAGCCGGGGAAGGGAATCGGCTGAAACACGCCCGCCGCATCGGCGGAGAACAAGGCGTTGGAAACGTCGAGCGCATTGTAGGCGCCTTCGAGCGAAATCTGCCAGTCGGCCTTGCCGCCCTTCCAGCGGAATTCGCTGCGCGCAATCGTTTCCTGCTCGCTTGCGTCCTGGACATAGCGGTCGCCGGATGACGGGGCCATGTTGGCGAAATCGACCGTGAGCAATTGCGTATAGTCGGTCGTGTTGGCGCGTCGCAGGCCGATGAATTTCAGCTTTCCGCCGAAGACGCCGAATTCGTAATCGCCGCCGAGTTCGTAGCTGGGTTGCTCCAGCCGTTCCTTCAGCCGGCGGTCGCGATCGACCAGCCCGGGGCCGGTGCGCAGCGAGATCTCGGCGAGATCCTGACGGAAATACTGCGCCGAGCCGTTGAGATTCCAGACCGCACCGCTGTCGTTGACGTGGTGGAGCCGGCCGCTGAGCTTGGGCGATTCGGTGCTGATCCGCAGGTCCTCGGCGCGGCGGTCGGTGATCGTGCCGTTGGGCAGGAACACGACTTCGGGACCGTTGTTGCCGTTGCGGCGGCTGTCGTTGCCCAGCGACACGGTGTAATCGGCACCGGCGATCTTGCCGTTTACCGAGACTTCACCGCGGGTCAGCAGCGCGGGCAGGCGGCGGGCGCGGATTTCGGGGCGGTAGGCGAACGAGCCGCTGATGCCGCCGGAAACCGACACGATGTTGGCGACTTGCCCCGACAGCCCCGGCACGTCGAGCGTCGCGCCATCGACGATCTCTATGCGCGTGACATTGGCGGCGGAGATGCGGCCAAGTTCGGTGACGACGTCGTTCGACTTGCCCGAAAAGCGCTCACCGTTGAGCAGGACGTTGCCGGTCGCCTGGCCCAGCCCGCGCTGATCGGCCTGCTCGCGAATCGTGAAGCCGGGCACCTGACGAAGCATGTCGAGCGCGGTCTTGGGCGCGAAGCGCGCGAAATCGGCCGGGGTGTAGGTCTTCGCACCTTCGACCGCGGCGGGCAGCGTCGCGACCGGCGGCGGAGCGTCGGCGGCAGGCGCGGGCGGCTGGTCCGCGGCGGGCGTGGCCTGTGCGGTCGCCGCCATTAGGCCCAAGATCAGATGCTGCGCCATTCGCCCCCCCGGAGTTCGGCCTATCGTTGTCGTTCACAGCTGTAAACGTCCCGCCGGATGAACGGCAGTTGAACGGTGTGTCAGTTACATAATACGCTTTGCAGGCGAGCGTTCAGCGGCAGGCGTTTCCGGCGACTTCCGGCAGGCACTTTCCATCGACCGCGCCCGCCGCCAGCGGCAGCGCGATCAGCGCGGCGAGGGTCGGGGCGATATCGATGGTCTCGATCGCCCGCGTCGGCCGGGCCGGGATCATTCCCCTGCGCCAGAACAGGATCGGCACGCGCCGGTCATAGTCCCAGAAGCTCCCGTGGGTCGCGACATAGCCCTTGGTCGGGTCGGCGATCGGCGTGACATTCTTCTTCAGCACAATCTGGAACACGCCCGATCGCTGCGGGTCGTACGACGCACGCGCACGCTCGAGCAATGTCCATTGGTCGGGGGGCGTGGTGGCGAGCGGCGTCGCGGCTATCTCCCGCGCGGTCAGGATGGTCTCGACCTGCGGATGCGCCCTGGCGACGCGGATCGCTTCGGTCTCGACCCGGGCGCGGTCTGCGGCGGACAGCTTGGGGTCGATCCACACATCGCCGATCGAGCCGCCCCACAGCAATTGCCCGCTCAGCCCGAATTTCGCGGCGATCGCTTCACCGATCAGCTTGGGCGTGAAGTTGGGGTCGATTCGCTGCGCATCGGGCACGCCGTTCAGGCGCGCGCGTTCGGGCAGGTCGAGCCCGGCATGGTCGGCGGTCAGGACGACGGCGTAGTCGAGCTTCAGCCGGTCGAGCACGCGGAAGAAATCGCCAAGATCGCGGTCGAGCGAGGCGAGCTGGATACACGTCTCCAGCCCGCCCGGACCGTAGGTATGGCCGACATAATCGGTCGCCGACGCGCCGATCGAAATGATGTCGGTGACGCTGCCGCGGCCCAGCCGTCCATCGGCGATCAGCCGCGCGGCGAGCGCCAGCGTCGCGCCATCGAACGCGGGCGACGCGCGCCAACCGCGGGCGTCCCCGGCGGCGCGTGCGAAGCGGCCGGTGCCGACGGTCTTGCCGCCGCCGATGTCGATCGCCTTGTCGCGCGCCGCGCACCATGCGGGCGGGGTCAGCGCGGTCGCGGGAGCGGCGATCTGCGCCGCGACGCCGGTGTTGATCTGGGTCACCGCAGCCGGTGCGGCGCGACCGGCGTAGCTGGCGAACGCCTTGCCGTCCCACCACCACAATTGATCGACCGCGTGGCCACCCATCATCACCGCCGCGCGGTCCTTGCCGGCGACCGAATAGACCCGCGTCGCGGGCCGCCACGCCTTCATCCGCTCGCCCAGCGTCGGCACGCGCAGGTGCTTGTCCGAAACGGTGTAGGCGGTCGAAGTCGAGCCGGGGACGAACTCGTCCTCCGCGCAATAGACGGTCTTGTCGGTGCGCGCGGTGTTCAGGTCGACCCAGTCGTTGGCGATGATGCCGGTGCGGGTCGGGCGGTCGCCGGTCGTGATCGTCGAATGGCCCGGACACGTCTCGGTCGCGGCATGGCTCTGATAGCCCGAAGCGAACGCGATTCCGCCCGCCATCCGCGCGAGACCGCCCGTAACCGTCGGGCGATAGGTTTCGAATAGCTCGGCAGAGAATTGATCGACCGAGATCACGACCAGCAATTTCGGCGCGGGTTGCAACGCAGGAGCGGCCGGAGTGACCGGGACCGGCAGGCGTTGCTGCGCGGCGGCCGGCACGGCGAGCGCCAGCAACATCGTGAGGGCGGGTATACGCAACGCGGGGGGAGACCTTTCAATGACCGGGCAAGCGGGTAATGGGCGAAGCATGATCGCTCGGCAAGTTTGGTACGCGGCGCTCGGCGCCATCGCGCTGATACTCGGCGCTGACCCCGCTGCGGCGCAGATCGGCGGCGGTGAACGGCATGTCGCAATCGAACTGATCGCCGAAACAGATACACCGGCGGCCGGGAGCGAAGTCGAACTGGCCTTCGCCGCGACTCCGGAAAAGGGGTGGCACGGCTACTGGCAGAACCCGGGCGACGCCGGGGTCGAGACGATGCTGAAATGGACGCTGTCGGCGGGGGTGAGCGCCGGGCCGCTGCGCTATCCGGTACCGGAGCGGCTGTTGATCGCGGGGCTGATGAACTATGTGTACGAGGGCCCGTACACCCAGTTCGTGACGCTGAAGGTGCCCGCGGGGCTGGCCGCGGGAACCCGGTTGCCGGTCGCGGTGACGGTCGATTATCTGGTCTGCACGCGCGAGATCTGCGTGCCCGAACGCGCCGCATTGTCGACCGTCCTGACGGTCGGGGACGGCGCCATCGAGCCGGCGCGGCGCGCGCAATTCGACGGCTGGCGGCGCGCCTTGCCCAAGCCGCTCGGCTCGACCGCAAACTTTGCGATCGCCGGCGACCGGTTCACGCTGGCGGTGCCGTTTCCGGGGGGCGCGTCGGCGGACGATGCCTATTTCTATCCACTGACGAGCGGTGCGGTGGATTACGCCGCGCCGCAAAGCGTGACGCGCGCCGGCGACACGCTGACGCTGACGACCAAGGCTGCGACCGGCAAACCGTCCGAAGTCGCCGGGGTGTTGAGCGCGGGCGGGCGCGGGTTTGTAGTCCGCGCGGTGCCGGGAGCGCTTGCCGCCGCCGAACCCGAATCGGGGTGGCTGGCGACCGCGGCGCTCGCGTTCCTGGGCGCGGTGGTCGGCGGGCTGATCCTCAACATCATGCCGTGCGTGTTCCCGATCCTGAGCCTGAAGGCGTTGAGCCTTGCAAAATCAGGGCAGTCGGAGTCGCACGCGCGCGGCGAGGCGCTGGCCTATACCGGCGGCGTCGTCGCGGTTTGCGTCGCGCTCGGCGGGGTGTTGCTGGCAATACGGGCCGGCGGCACGAGTGTCGGCTGGGGGTTCCAGCTGACCGATCCGCGCGTGGTGTTCGTGCTGTTGCTGCTGGCGGCGGGGATCGCATTCAATCTGGCCGGGCTGTTCGAGGTGCCCGCGCCCGATGTCGCCAACCGCATGTCCGCTAACGGAAAGGGCGGCGCGTTCGCGACCGGCGCGCTGGCGGCGTTCGTGGCGACGCCGTGCGCGGGTCCCTTCATGGGGGTCGCGCTCGGCGCGGCGCTGGTGCTGCCGACCGCGGCGGCGCTGCTGGTGTTCGCGGGACTTGGGCTCGGCATTGCGCTGCCGTTCCTATTGCTCGGTTTCGTGCCGGCGCTGCGGCAGCGGTTGCCCAAGCCGGGGGCGTGGATGGACACGTTTCGCAAGATCCTGTCGCTGCCGATGTTCGTGACTGCGGTGGCGCTGGCGTGGTTGCTGGGGCAGCTGGCGGGGAACGACGCGCTCGGCTTCGCGCTGCTCGCGCTGACCGGCTTCGTCGTCGTATTGTGGGCGGCGGGCGTGCGACAGGTGCGCGGGTTGGGCATCGGCGCGGTGGCGGCGCTGCTGCTGGTCGCGATCGCGGGGGGCGGGGCCTGGCTGGTGCAGCGCGCGCGCGCCGCGCCGGGTGCTCCGGTCGCCGCAGCGGGCCACGAAGCTTTCAGCGAGACACGCCTCGCCGCACTGCGCGCCGAGGGCAAGCCGGTGTTCGCGTATTTCACCGCCGATTGGTGCCTGACGTGCAAGGTCAACGAGAAGGTGGCCATCGAGACCGAAGCGGTGCGCGCTGCCTTTGCAAACGCGGGAGTCGTGGTGCTGGTCGGCGACTGGACCGACGGCGACCCGGCGCTGGGACGCTTCATCGAACGCCACAATCGCGCGGGCGTGCCGCTTTATCTCTGGTACGGCACCAAAGTTTCCGGGGGGGGACTGGCGGAACCGCGCGTCTTGCCGCAGGTATTGACTCCGGGAACGCTGACCGGATTGACCGAAGGAGGCTGACATGCGTGCTTTGATGGTTGTGACTGCGCTGGCGCTGGCAATTCCGGCATCGGCGAACATCACCGCGGGTCAGGCCGCGCGCGATTTCAAGCTGCGCGATACCGACGGCAACGTCGTCGCTTTGTCGAAGTACAAGGGCAAGACGGTCGTACTGGAGTGGAACAACCCCGGCTGTCCGTTCGTGAAGAAGCATTACGCGTCCGGCAACATGCAGGCGACGCAGGCGGCCGCGAAGGCGCAGGGCGCGGTGTGGCTGACGATCAATTCGGGCGCGCCGGGCAAGCAGGGCCACATGAGCGGGGCCGAGGCCAAGGCGTTCGTGACGGCCGCGAAGGCGGTGCCGACCGACTATCTGCTCGATCCCGCAGGTGTGGTGGGCAAGGCCTATGGCGCGAAAACCACGCCGCAGATCTTCGTCATCCGCGGCAACGGTCAGGTCGCCTACCAAGGTGCGATCGACGACAAGCCGACCGCCGACCCGGCCGACATCAAGGCCGCACGCAACCACGTGACCGCGGCGCTGGGCGAATTGCGTGCCGGCAAGCCGGTCTCGGTCGCGGAGACGCGGTCCTATGGCTGCTCGGTCAAGTACGCCGACTGAATGCCGCGGCGCGGAGCGTTTGACGAAATTCGGGGCTTCGGCGACGGTCCGCGTCCCGAACTCGACGCGGTCTGCCAGTGGCTAAACGATACCCCGCCCGAAGAATTGGCGCGGCGGCAGCAATCGGCGGAAAGCACCTTCCGTCAGCTCGGCATCACCTTCGCGGTATACGGCGACAGCGACGCGGGCGAGCGGATCATTCCGTTCGACATCGTGCCGCGGGTCTTCCTGCCCGACGAATGGGCGCGGCTCAGCGAAGGGCTGATCCAGCGAGTGCAGGCGATCAACCTGTTTCTCGACGACATCTACGGCGAGCGCCGGATCCTGCGTGAAGGCGTGCTGCCTGAAGAGCTGATCTTCTCCAACCCGCAGTTCCGGCCCGAGATCGCCGGGATGCGCCCGCCGCACGGAATCTGGGCGCATATCTGCGGGATCGACCTGGTCCGGACCGGGGCGGACGAATTTTTCGTGCTGGAGGACAATGCGCGGACGCCGTCGGGCGTCAGCTACATGCTCGAAAACCGCGAGGCGATGTTGCGGCTGTGTCCCGAGCTGTTCCGCCAGTTCCGGGTGGCGGCGGTCGACAGCTATCCCGACCGGTTGCTCCAGACGATGCGCTCGGTCGCGCCGCACGGGGTCGGGGGCAATCCGGTGTGCGTGCTGCTGACCCCAGGGCGCTACAATTCGGCCTATTACGAACATTCGTTCCTGGCCGATTCGATGGGCATCGAGCTGGTCGAGGGCGCGGACCTGTTCGTCGACGACGATCTGGTGTGGATGCGCACGATCAGCGGGCCGGTGAAGGTCGATGTGATCTACCGCCGGATCGACGACGATTTCCTCGATCCGCTGGTGTTCCGCCCGGATACTTCGCTGGGCGTGCCCGGGCTGATGGCGGCATACGGCGCGGGCAATGTCGCGATCATCAACGCGCCCGGCAACGGCATCGCCGACGACAAGGCGATCTACAGCTTCATGCCCGAGATCGTGAAATTCTACACCGGTGCCGACGCAAAACTGCCCAACGTCGAGACCTATCGCTGCCGCGAGCCCGACGCCCTGAAATACACGCTCGATCATCTCGATCAGCTGGTGGTGAAGCTGGTCGACGGTTCGGGCGGCTACGGGATGCTGGTCGGGCCGACCGCGACCAAGGTCGAGATCGCCGATTTCCGCGCCGCGCTGATCGCCGAGCCCGAGCGCTACATCGCACAGCCGACGCTGGCGCTATCGACGGTGCCGACGCTGGTCGAGGCGGGGCTGGCGCCGCGCCACGTCGATTTCCGCCCGTTCGTGCTGTCGGGGTCGAAGGGCGTGCAGGTCGTTCCGGGCGGGCTGACCCGCGTCGCGCTGAAGGACGGGTCGCTGGTCGTCAATTCCAGCCAGGGCGGCGGGACCAAGGACAGCTTTGTGCTGATGCCGCCGATGAGCCAGTCGATGGGGCCGGGCGGAATGAGCCAGACGCTGGGCGGGATGAGCCAGAGTTTGAAGGCGTGAAAGCGTCTTTTACCCCGTTCGTCCCGAGCGAAGTGGAGAGACCGATTCGGGTTGCGCGCTGCCTCGACTTCGCTCGCCACGAACGGCTTGTATTGCGTCGCTCATGCTGAGCCGGACCGCCGCCTCGCTGTATTGGCTTGGGCGCTACGTCGAGCGCGCGGATTTCGTGGCGCGGCTGGTCGAGGCGACGGTGCGGCTTGATGTGCTGTCGGCCCGGCCGGCGGGGGAGGCGGCGTGGGCGTCGGCGCTGGCGGTGACCGAAACCGACGAGGCGTTCGCCGAATCGGGCAAGGACGTGAACCAGAAGAACGTCGCGCGCTTCCTGACGCTCGACGCGTCGCATGGCGGGTCGGTGATTCACTGCCTCGACATGGCGCGCGGTAATGCGAAGGCGGTGCGGACCGCACTCACGCGCGAAGCCTGGACGACGATCAATCGCGCATGGCTGATCTTCAACAGCCGCGCGTCGGCCGCGACCGCGACCGCGACGCTCGCGTTGGTCGAAGCGATCGAGGCGGAAACGCGCGGGTTCGAGGGCGCGATACACCGGATGATGCGCAATCAGGCGAGCTGGTTCATCCGGTTGGGGCAGGCGATCGAGCGCGCCGACAACACCGCGCGGCTCATCGACGTTAAATATCATTTGCTGCTGCCGCCCGACCAGAAGGTCGGCGGGCCGATCGACCGCGATCAATGGACCACGATTCTTCAGACCGTGTCGGCGGTGACCGCGTACCGCTGGCTCTACAGCGACGGGCTGTCGATCGCGAACGTGATGGACCTGCTGCTGACCCGCCACGAATTGCCGCGCAGCCTGGCGGCGTCGGCGGAGGAGGTGGTCGAGCTGCTCGGGCTGATCGGCAAGCGCACGGGGTTGCAGGGCGAAGCCGACCGAATGGCGCGGATGCGGCACGCGCGGATGACCAAGACCCGCAGCCGCGAGGTAATCGCGAGCGGGCTGCACGAGCATCTGAAGGCGTTTCTCGACGAGAATGCCGAGTTGCACCACGCGATCGGGCGGCAGTTCCGCTTCGTCTGATGCGGCTGAGCATCGATCACCGCACGACGTACCGGTTCAGCAAGCCGCAGGCGCGGTTGGTGCAGATGCTGCGGCTCACGCCCGAGGACACCCACGATCAGACCGTCGTCGCGTGGCGGATCGACGTCGATTGCGACGCCCGGCTGCGCAGCGCGCGCGACGGGTTCGGCAACAAGGTGACGATGCTCTACGCCGAAGGGCCGCTCGACGGATTGGAGATCGCGGTGACCGGCGAAGTGCTGACGAGCGAGACGCCGGGGGTGCTGAAAGGTGCGCTCGACCCGCTGCCGCCGGCGGTATTCTGTCGCACGACCCCGCTGACCGAGGCCGACGGCGATTTCCTGGGCTTCGTCGAGCGAACCGCGCTGAGCGATAATCCGCTGACCCGGCTGCACGATTTGAACGGGGCGCTCAACCACCGTTTTCGGATCGTCAACGCTCGCTCGGACCCGGCCCGCACCGCGAGCGCCGCTTTCGCAGAGGAGCGCGTGACGCCGCGCGATCTGGCGCAGATGATGGTCGCGGCGGCACGCGCGATCGGCGCGCCGGCGCGCTATGTCTCGGGCTATTGCCTGTCGGGATTCGGCGGCGCGTCGCGACCGACCCCGCATGGCTGGGCGGAGGCCTATGTCGATCGCATCGGCTGGATCGCGTTCGACCCGTGCTTCGGGCTGTCGGCGGATGAGAATTACGTGCGGGTGGCGGTCGGGCTGGACGCGGCGGGGGCGGCGCCGGTCGCGGGGTCGCGGCTCGGCCCGGGCGACGAAGAGCTTGCGGTCGATGTCAGCGTGGACGCGGTGGGGGATAGCTGAAGGGTTTCGCCGCGCAGACGTAAGCGAAGCCCAAGTCGCCGGTTGCAGCTACGCTTCGCCGGCCGCGCGTGGTTCCGAAACGCAGATTAGCGTCGCTAATCCGCTGAACCAAGCTACGCGAACGCCCGTGCGATCTCCGCGGGCAGCGCGGGCATCGCGCCTTCGACCGCGTCGTCGCTCATCCGCCGCCAGCCGCGTGCGCCCAGCACTTCGATCGGCTGGAACTTGGTCTTGTACGCCATCCGCGCCGAGCCCTTCACCCAATAGCCGAGATAGACGTGGTTCAGTCCGACCGAGCGCGCGCGCAGGATGTGGTCGATGATGATGAAATTGCCGAGTCCGGGGCGCGCGGGATCGTCGGCGGCGAAGAAGCTGTAGATCATCGACAGCCCATCGGCCTGCTGATCGGTCAGGCACGCGCCGACCAGCCGCCCCGGGCGCCCGTCGGTCGACGGTTCGCGGTATTCGACGACGAACGAATTGACCGGCGAATGCTCGACCATGTCCGAATAGTCGCCTTCGTCCATCGCGGTCATGCCGCCGCCGGGATGCCGGCTGCCGAGGTAGCCGCGCAGCAGCTGAAACTGTTCGTCGGTCGCCCAGGTCCGGCACGCGGTCACTTCCAGGTCGGCGTGGCGACGGATCAGCTTGCGCTGGGTGCCGTTGGGGCGGAATTCGTGGGTGACGGTGCGGACCGAGACGCATGCATTGCAGCTGCCGCAACTGGGGCGGTACGCGACCGATTGACTCCGGCGAAACCCGATTCGGCCTAGCGCGTCGTTCAGCTCGGTTGCGTGTGGTCCGCGCAATTCGGTAAAGACCTTGCGCTCAAGTTTGCCGGGCAGGTAGGGGCATGGCGACGGCGCGGTCACGAAAAAGCGGGGCAGGCGAAACGGAGCTGTCACCGCGGCATCGATCCCTCTGTCGGCCGGTGAGCGGCGCGATGGGCGATGTCTAGGACGCCGAAAACGTGCTGAAAAGCCGCTTTACCATGAAAAGAGGGTTAACGAAGCGGCGGGCAATACGTCTGTCGTTGCGAACGGAGCGAAGCAATCCAGCGCGGCTGCGCGCGCCGCACTCGATTGCCGCGTCGCTGCGCTCGTCGCAATGACGACGTTCGGTATCGAACCGTGCCTTATGCCAGCTCGACCGGCTGGACCTCATAGCCTTCGGCGCGCAGCGCTTCGACCAGGCGGTCGAGATGCGCGCGGTCGCGGGCTTCGCATTCGATATCGGTGACGAGCCCCTTGGCGGGGAGCGTCGTGAAAACGCGTTGGTGATAGACTTCGATAATGTTGACGCGCTGTTGATCGAAAATGCGCGCGACGTTGAACAGCGCTCCGGGCACATCCTGCAACTGGATGCGCAGCCGCGCGAGCCGGCCCGAGCGCGCGAGGTCGCGCAACAGGACATTCGCGAGCAGGTGCGTGTCGATGTTGCCGCCGCACAGTACCACGCCGACCGTCCGCCCGGCGAACCGCGCGGGATGTTCTAGCAACGCCGCGAGCCCCGCTGCCCCGGCACCCTCGACCACGGTCTTCTCGATCTGAAGCAACAGGCTGACCGCTTCCTCGAGCCGGCGTTCGCTGACCAGGACGATGTCGTCGACCAGTTCGGCGACCATCCCGCTGGTGATCGCGCCGGGCTCCTTGACCGCGATCCCCTCCGCCAGCGTATCGCCACCGCATGGCAGCGCCGCGCCCTTGATGCGGTTGTACATCGACGGGAACAGCTCGGCTTCGACCCCGATCACGGCGATGTCGCGCTCGGCCGCGCGCGCGACCACCCCCATCCCGCTGATCAGCCCGCCGCCGCCGATCGGCGTGACGAAGGTGTCGATCGCGGGCACGTCCTCCAGCATCTCGATCGCGGTGGTACCTTGGCCGGCGACGACGCGGATGTCGTCGAACGGGTGGATGAAGGTGTAGCCGCGCTCTGCCTCCAGTTCGCGGGCGTGGGCGTAGGCGGCGTCGAAGGTATCGCCCTGCAACACGACGTTCGCGCCGTGTCCCTCGGTCTGGACGACCTTTACGGTCGGAGTGTTGAGCGGCATCACGATCGTCGCGGGAATGCCGAGCCGGTGCGCGTGATAGGCCAGGCCCTGTGCGTGGTTGCCGGCCGACGCCGCGATCACGCCGTTCGCGCGCGCCGCCGCGTCGAGTTGAAGCAAGGTGTTGAGCGCACCGCGTTCCTTGTAGGCGGCGGTGAACTGAAGATTTTCGAACTTCAGATAGACTTCGGCCCCGGTGATCGCGCTCAATGTGCGGCTGTAAAGCGTCGGCGTCCGGACGATCGCGTCGCGGATCCGGTCGTGCGCGGCGCGGACGTCGGCAAGCGTGACGGGTAGCGCCGGGCTGGCGGCGGGGAGGGTGGCCATGCCGCGAACTAGACCATCTGGCGCCGGGGGGGAACACCGCCTAACGACGGCGCCATGACGCTCCGCTTCGCCCTGTTCGCCGCCACTGTCGCGCTGTTGCCGGGCCCGGCGCACGCCGACGCGTTGATCGACAATATCGACGGCATGACGCTCGATGCCGACGGCAAGGTCGTCCGGTTCCGGGCGATGACGATCGCGAACGGCAAGGTCACCAGCCTGATCGCGAAACGCGGCGACAAACCGACGGTGAAGGTCGATTACCGGATCGATTTCAAGGGGCAGACGGTGCTGCCCGGGTTCGTCGACGCGCACGGCCACGTCATGGACCTTGGCTTTCGTGCGATGAGCCTCGATCTGTCGGACAGCCGGTCGCTGGCCGACGCGCAGGAACGGATCCGCGCCTATGCCGCCGCCAACCCCAATCTGCGCTGGATTCGCGGCGGCGGATGGAATCAGGAGGTCTGGGGGCTGGGCCGCTTTCCGACCGCGGCCGAGCTCGACGTCGCGGTCGCCGACCGCCCGGTCTGGCTCGACCGCGCCGACGGGCACGCGGCGTGGGGCAACAGCGCCGCGCTGAAAGCCGCGGGCATTACCGCGAAATCGGTGTCGCCGGCGGGCGGGCGGATCGAACGGAGCGGCGCGAACCCATCGGGCGTGTTCGTCGATGCCGCGCAGGCGCTGGTTGCGAAGGTCATCCCCGAACCGATCGCGCTGGAACGCGACGTGGCGCTGCGCAAGGCGCAGGAGCTGTTGCTGGCGAGCGGCGTGACCGCGGTCGCCGATATGGGGACCAGCGGCGACGACTGGCTGGCGTACCGCCGGCTGGGCGACGTCGGCGGCTTGCGAATCCGGATCATGAGCTATGCCGGGGGACTCGAGGTGGCGTCGCGGATCGCAGGGCCGGGGCCGACCCCGTGGCTGTACGGCGACCGGCTTCGCATGGGGGGCGTCAAGCTCTATGCCGACGGCGCGCTCGGCTCGCGCGGGGCGTGGCTGAAGGCCGATTACGCCGACGCGGCCGGCCAGCGCGGGGCGGGCTTCCTGAGCAACGCGCAGCTCAAGAACATCATGAGCCACGCCGCGATGAACAATTTCCAGCTGGCGGTCCACGCGATCGGCGACGCCGCCAATGCCGAAGTGCTGGGTGCGATCGACGAGTTATCGGGCACCTACACCGGCGACCGGCGCTGGCGGATCGAACACGCGCAGATCGTCGATCCCGCCGACCTGCCGCGCTTCGCGCAGCACGGCACGATCGCGTCGATGCAGCCGGTCCATCAGACCAGCGACCGAACGATGGCGGAGGCGCGGCTGGGACCGACGCGGCTGGCGGGCGCCTATGCGTGGGCGGCGATGTTGCGGGGCGGTGGCCGGCTGGCGTTCGGGACCGATTTCCCGGTCGAACGGCCCGACCCATGGGCGGGTTGGGCGGCGGGTTTCACGCGGCAGGACGCAGCGGGCGAGCCCTATGGCGGCTGGCAGCCGCAAGAACGGCTGACCCGCGAACAGGCGTGGAAGGCCTATACGGTCGATGCCGCCTATGCGGGCTTCGCGGACGACCGGTTCGGCCGGCTCGCGCCCGGGCTGGCGGCGGATTTCATCGTGATCGACGGCAGCGACCCGCTGCTGATGAGTCCGAGCGACCTGCGCAAGGTCAAGGTGCTGCAGACCTGGGTCGGCGGCGAAAAGATGTTCGAGCGGAAATAGCCGCCGATTTGAGGAGAGACGGATGTTCAGTCACATGATGGTCGGCAGCAACGACATCGCCCGGTCCAAGACATTCTACGACGCGCTGTTCGGCGCGACCGGCGGCAAGCCGGCGATCGCCGACGACAAGGGGCGGCTGATCTATATGCACAACGGCGGACTGTTCCTGGTCACGCCGCCGATCGACGGTCAGCCCGCGACGCACGCGAACGGCGGGACGATCGGCTTCGCGATGAAGGAGCCGGCGGAAGCCGATGCATGGCACGCGGCGGGGGTCGCGAACGGCGGCACCGCGATCGAGGACGCCCCGGGCATCCGCAACGCCGCGTTCGGCGACCTGTATCTGGCGTATCTGCGCGACCCCGACGGCAACAAATTGTGCGCGATGCACCGGATGCCCAAGGCAGAGTAAGTCGGTGTTCAGGTTGCGAATGGCCAAATCGCCGCGGGGAGATGCGCGATGGCGATCGATCGACGGGCTTTACTGATCGGATTTGGCGGGGCGGGCGGTGCTATCGTCGCCGCGCAGCATTGGCTGGACAGCCCAGCGCAAGCGGCGGTGCCGCGGGCGAACCTATACGATTGCGAAGGCTGCGAAGCCGCGCTGGAACGGCCGCTCGCGTCGCTGACCTCCAGGGTGCAACTGGCAGGGCCGGACGAGCCCGGCCAGCGGATGATCCTCACCGGCCGGGTGATGACGGCGGACGGTGCGCGTCCCGCTCCTAACGTGGTCGTCTACGCTCATCACACCAACGCTGCGGGGCTATATGCGGGGGGCCAGCGTGGCACCGAATGGAGTATGCGCCACGGGAAGCTGCGCGGTTGGGCGAAGACCGGAGCGGATGGCGTCTACGTCTTCATGACGATCAAGCCGGCACCATACCCGAGCCAGACGATGCCTGCTCATGTTCACCTCTACATCGCAGAGCTTGGCCGGCGACCCTATTACATCGATGACGTCGTGTTCGCGGGCGAGTTCGGAGTGACGCCCGCTTATCGCGCCCGACAGGAACTGCGCGCCGGTAGCGGCATCGTCACACTTGGCCGTGCTCGAAACACGATGCTGCTCGCACGCCGTGACTTTCGGCTGGAGCGACATCCGACCTGACACAAAAAGGCCGCGGTGCCCCCGCACCGCGGCCTGATTGCCCCGTTGCCGGGAGAACGCGTCAGGCGGCCTGGACCGCCTTCACGTCCTCGGGCTCGCGCAGCACGTAGCCGCGGCCCCAGACGGTTTCGATGTAGTTCTCGCCTTCGCACGCCATGCTCAATTTCTTGCGCAGCTTGCAGATGAAGACGTCGATGATCTTGAGTTCGGGTTCGTCCATCCCGCCGTAGAGGTGGTTGAGGAACATTTCCTTGGTCAGCGTGGTGCCCTTGCGGAGCGAGAGCAGCTCCAGCATCGCATATTCCTTGCCGGTCAGATGGACGCGGGCGCCATCGACCTCGACCGTCTTGGCGTCGAGATTGACCGCGAGCTTGCCGGTCTTGATGACCGACTGGCTGTGGCCCTTCGAGCGGCGGACGACGGCGTGGATGCGGGCGACGAGTTCGTCGCGGTGAAACGGCTTGGTCACGTAATCGTCGGCGCCGAAACCGAAGCTGCGCACCTTCGAATCCATTTCGGAAATGCCCGAGAGGATCAGCACCGGCGTCTGCACCTTGGCGACGCGCAGCTTCTTCAGCACGTCGTACCCGTGCATGTCGGGCAGGTTGAGATCGAGCAGAATGATGTCGTAATCGTAGAGCTTGCCGAGGTCCAAGCCCTCTTCGCCCAGATCGGTGGTGTAGACGTTGAACCCTTCGGTGGTGAGCATCAGTTCGATCGCGGTCGCGGTCGTCGGCTCGTCTTCGATCAGCAGCACGCGCATCAGCGTCATCCCCTGTCCTGTCGCGGACCCCCCTGTTGGGACCGCGGCGACATGAATCATTAACCTCACAAGCTCTGAACGCAAAAGGTTAATTGTTCGCTAACCGGCCTGACTCCACGAGTCGCGGCGAGTCCGGCGCTCGTCGAAGGGGGCTTTGACCGCCGAAAAGCGAGTCATCGGAATCGCTTAGCCAGGTCATACGGGTCTGCCTTGACGCCGAAAATTATTTTCCCATTTTTCGCCTGTTCCGGCGGCAACACCCCGCCGATGTGGATAATTCCATGATCGATACCAAGCTGGACGTCCGTTCGTTCGCAACCCTGGGCCATGCCGACCACGGCTGGCTCGACGCGCGTCATCACTTTTCGTTCGCCGGTTACCGCGATCCGGCCCGGATGGGCTGGGGCACGATCCGGGTGTGGAACGACGATACGATCGCGCCGCAGTCGGGCTTCCCACCGCACCCGCACCGCGACATGGAGATCGTGACCTACGTCCGCTCGGGCGCGATCACGCATCAGGATTCGCTCGGCAACAAAGGGCGCACCGGCACCGGCGACGTGCAGGTGATGAGCGCGGGCAGCGGCGTGAGCCATGCCGAATACAATCTGGAGGACGAGCCGACCACGCTGTTCCAGATCTGGATCGAGGCGCGCAGTCCGGGCGGCACGCCGGGCTGGGGTGCGCGGGAGTTTCCGCGCGGTGAGCGCGCCGGGCAATTGGTGACACTGGCCAGCGGGTTTGCGGAGGACGCGGACGCGCTGCCGATCAACGCCGATGCGCGGGTGATGGCGGCGACGCTGCGCGCGGGCGAGCGCGTGCTGCACGAGGTCGGCTCGGGGCGGCACGCGTATCTGGTGTCGGCGAAGGGCGCGTTGACGATCGACGGCGAACGGGTCGAGCCGCGCGACGGCGTGGCGTTGCGCGGCGGAAGCTACGCAATCGTCGCGCTCGACGACGCCGAACTGGTGCTGGTCGACGCAGCCTAGTCGCGCGGCCCGGTAAAGGTCCGCGGATCGACCGGCTTTAGCCGGACCGCGGGTGGCGCGGCGTCGCGCACCGCGGGGCGGGCGGGGAAGCCGGACCGGGCACGGGCGAATGCCGCGCGGGCCGCGGTGGCACCCGGCTCGGCCGGATCGGTGCCCACCCAGCGCCAGTGCCACGGCTCCCACGTCACGCCCTGTGCGTTGCCTGGCGGGAACGAGAGCTCGAAGCCGAAGCGCGGCGCGTTCGCCGCCAGCCACAGGCCGCCCGGGGTCCCCGCCATGCAGGGGTCTAAGTCGCCGCACCCGGCGGGCGAGGGCGTGCCGAAATCGACGGCATAGCCGGTGACGTGTTCGCTATATCCGCCCGGAGCTACGCTGCGCGCGCGTTCGGTAGGGTCGCGGCACGGGCCGATCGCGCCCGCGCCACAGAACAGCGTCTGTTGATGCGCGGTCGTGCGGAAGCAGGAGATCAGCCGGAGCTGAATCCCCGCCAGCCGGGCCGCGTCGGTCAGCCGGTAGAGCGCGGCGGCGGCGTCGCGGTGCAGCTCGCACGATTTGTCGG
This sequence comes from Pseudomonadota bacterium, assembly GCA_040385975.1. Taxonomy (GTDB): domain Bacteria; phylum Pseudomonadota; class Alphaproteobacteria; order Sphingomonadales; family Sphingomonadaceae; genus Sphingomonas. The sequence continues at coordinate 45,810 of JAZKGJ010000073.1, forward strand.
GCGACAGGGTCTGCGCCAGTGCCGCGCGGGCCGCATTAGGCAACTCGGCGTAGGGCAGATGGCCGTAATAGCGGCCGTCGGGGCCGAAGCCGGGCTGCACGCCCTGCGCCGCGGCGGGTGCCGCCGCCAGCAGCATCGAAATCGCCAGCCGCCGCATCGTGCGCGCCACTGGCATGGCGGCGTCGGCAGTGGCAAGGGCGGGGATAGCGACAGGGGCGGCGCAAAGGACAAAAATTGCTGAAGGACCGCATCCTGTTCCTCGACGGCGAGGCGATCGTCATCGACAAGCCCGCCGGGCTGCCGGTCGATCCGCCGCGCGACGGGTCGCTGAGCCTCGACAATCATCTCGACAGCCTGACGCTCGGGTTCAAGCGCTGGCCGACCGCGGTGCACCGGCTCGACCGCGACACGTCCGGCTGCCTGCTGCTGGCGCGCAATCCCAAGGCACACGCGCGGTTCCAGCAGGCGTTCGAACAGGGGCTGGTCGAAAAGGTCTATTGGGCGGTGCTCGACAGCGTGCCGACGGGGGAGGCGGGGGAGATCGACCTGTCGCTCGCCAAGGTATCCACGAGGGCCGACGGGTGGCGGATGACCGGTGATGCGGGCGGCAAGCCGGCGCGGACGGCGTGGCGCTTGCTGCGGGTTCGAGGCGCGCAGGCGCTGGTCGAGTTCCGCCCCGCGACCGGGCGCACGCATCAGATCCGGGTTCACGCCGCAGAGGGGCTCGGCTGTCCCGTGACGGGCGATCCGACCTACGGCGCGGGCGGTGCGCATGGTATGTTGCTGCACGCCGCGGAGCTGTCGGTGCCGCGCGGCGACAAGCCACCGGTCGAAGGAAAAGCGCCCTGGCCCGAGCGGTTTAGCGCAGCGGGCTTCGAGCATGTCTGAGATTCCGGCGGATGCGCTCGAGGAGAAGTTTCTCGCCGCGACGGGGCCGGGCGGGCAGAACGTCAACAAGGTCGCGACCGCGTGCCAGTTGCGGGTCGACGGCTACAAACTCGGGCTGGATCCCGAAACCTGGCGACGGCTGCGCGAGGTGGCGGGCAGCCGGATGACCGCCGCGGGCACGATCGTCATCACCGCGCGCCGCTACCGCACCCAGGAGGCGAATCGGCTCGACGCGCGCCAGCGGCTGGCCGATCTGCTGGCGGCGGCGCGCCACCGCGACCCGCGCCGGGTGAAGACCAAGCCGAGCCGCGCGGCGAAGGCGCGGCGGGTCGACGGCAAGAAGGCACGCGCCGGGATCAAAGCGGGGCGGGGCAAAGTCACCGATTTCTGAGGACAACGATGTACGAATTCGAAATCTCGACCGCGTCCAAGCCCGACCTCTACCGCGACCTGCTCGCCGCAGTCGAAGCGGTGACCGCGGACGAACCCGATCCGGTCGCCAATATGGCCAATGTCGCGGCGCTGCTGTGGGAATATCTGCCCGATCTCAACTGGGCCGGATTTTACCGGAACATCGGCGGCGAACTCGTGCTCGGGCCGTTTCAGGGCAAGGTGGCGTGCATCCGCATCCCGTTCGGGCGCGGCGTGTGCGGGACCGCGGCGGCATCGCGCGAAACGCAGCTCGTGGCCGACGTCCACGCCTTTCCGGGCCATATCGCCTGCGACGCGGCGAGCCGGTCCGAGCTGGTGGTGCCGATCGTGCGGGGCGGCGCCGTGGTCGCGGTGCTCGACCTCGACTCGCCCGAACCCGGCCGGTTCGACGCCGCCGACGCGCGCGGGTGCGAGGCGCTGGTGGCGGTTATCGCCGCGCGCATCTGACCCGAACCGGGACGGTCCCGCGTCAGGACGGCCCTCCCGCCAAAGCGCCGATATCGTTAAGAAACGTTAACGATGCGTGCGCGTTGGCGCTGCGGCTTGATTGAAAGGGTTTCGAAATGCGGATGCTTTGGATCGCGGCGGCGGTGCTGGTGACGGCGGCCGGTGGCAGCGCGCAGGCACAGGTCGTGACCGGCGGCGTCGGCGCAAATGTCGGTTACGGCTATCCCAGCGGGCCGGGGTACGGCGGCGGCTATGTCGACGGGCGCTGGTATGCCGGAACGCGCGCGCCGGGCGGCTGGAACGCGTACCGCCGACCGCAGCGCGGATGGCAGATGCCGGGATACTGGCGCTCGCCCGAATATCGCATCCAGAATTATGCGGCTTATGGGTTGCAGGCGCCGCCCTACGGTTACGGCTGGTCGCGTTATTACGACGACGCGGTGCTCGTCGATGGCAACGGGCAGGTTTACGATAGCGTCAGCGGGCTCGACTGGCGGCGGACCGATCAGCCTTATTCGACCGGCTACGGCTATCCCAGCCAAGGCTATTGGAATTCGCCGAATGGCAACGGCTACGATCCGCGCTGCGACGACCGGCGCGGCAGCGGCGTCGGCGGCGCCTTGGTCGGCGGCGCGTTGGGCGCGGGCGTGGGTTACGGTGTCGCGGGACGCGGCAATCGGCTGGGCGGGGCGCTGATCGGCGGTGGGCTCGGCGCGCTGGCCGGGCAGGCGATCGATCGCGGCGGACGGCGGAGCGATCCGAATTGCCATTACGCGCAGGGGTATCAGCAGGGCGGCTATGCCGGGCAGGGTTCGGCGGGCCAAGGCGGCTATGCCTATGCCGACGAAAATTACGCCTATGCGCAGGGCGGTCAGGGCGGCTACGTCCAGCAGCAACAGCAGCAGTATGTGCAGCAAGGCTATAGCTATGCGCCCGGCATCACTGCGACCGCGACCTGGGAAGGCGGGCGGTCCGAGCCGGTGACGACCACGACGACGACCACCACCGAAACCACCGAATATATCGACGAGCCGCAGGTCGTGTACGAACCGGTGCGCGAGCGCGTGGTCTATCGCACCGGCCCGACCCGGGTGATCTACAAGCAGGCACCGGCCCGCGTGGTCTATCGCACCGCGCCGCCGCAGGTCGTCTATCGCACCGTCGTCAAGAAGGTACCGGTGTACCGCAAGCCCGCGCGCAAGTGGCGCCCGACGCCGCAGCCGACGTATCGCTGCGTCGACCCGTGCGAGTGCGGGAAGGTGTGCGGCAGCTAGGAAAGCCGGTCGATCGCGTCGCGGTCGAGGCGGCCGGGGATGATCATCAGCGGAATCGGCAGCGCGCCCGCATCGGTTCCGGTGAAGTGACTGACCAGCGCGCCCGGCGCGCCGGTGGCGGCGGCGCCGAGCACCAGCGCGGCGATCGCGGGATTGCCGGCGATGATCTCCCGGATGATCGCCGCGCCATCGCCTTCGCGCACCGTGATCGACGGACGCAGCCCCGATTCCTCGAGCAGCGTCCCGGCCGCCGCCGCGACCAGCGCCTGCGCGTGGGTGCGCGCCTCGTCCTCGATGGTGGCCTGAACCCCGCCGAACGCGATGAATTCCTGATGCGGGATGAGCGCCAGGATCTCGACCCCGCCGCCGGTCTTGACCGCGCGCCGTGCCGCGAAGCGCAGCGCGATCCCGCTTTCGGGGGTGTCGTCGATCACGACCAGATAGACGCGCATCCGTTGACCCCTCCCGCTGCGGCACGAGGTTGGCGCGCCAGCGACCGCTGCGCAAGGGTCGCTTGACCCTAAGGCCCTGCGGCGCGAGAGACGGACCGCCCCAGGAGGAAGCGGTTTTACCATGCCGATCGAGATCAAGATGCCCGCGCTGTCGCCGACGATGGAGGAGGGCACGTTGGCCAAATGGCTGGTCAAGGCGGGCGACACGGTAAAGTCGGGCGACCTGCTGGCGGAGATCGAGACCGACAAGGCGACGATGGAATTCGAAGCGGTCGACGAGGGCGTGATTGCGAGCATCGACGTCGCCGAGGGCACCGACGGGGTGAAGGTCGGAACCGTCATCGCGACGATCGCGAGCGAGGGGGAAGAGGCTTCGGTGTCGCGTGAGGCAGCGGCACCGAAAGAGAGGGCGGAAGAAAAGCGCTCTCCCCTTCAGGGGAGAGGGTTGGGAGAGGGGGCTGTCGATCTGGCGCAGCCTTCTCCAGATAGTCCCCTCTCCCCGACCCCCTCCCCTAAAGGAGAGGGGGAGGAAGCCGCCCCTACCACCCGCATCACCGCCTCCCCGCTTGCCCGTCGGATCGCTGCCGAAAAAGGCGTGGACCTGTCCGCGCTCACCGGTTCCGGCCCCAACGGGCGGGTCGTGAAGGCGGACGTCGAGCGTGCCAGGCCCGGCACCGCGGTTCCGCAGGCGACGCAGCCGATCGCGGCCCCCGCCGTCGCCCCCGCCGAAGCCAAGGCAATCTGGTTCGACGAGAGCATCCCGCACACCGCCGACAAGCTCAGCAACATCCGCAAGACGATCGCGCGCCGCCTGACCGAGGCGAAGCAAACGATTCCGCACATCTACCTTACGGTCGATATCCGGCTCGACGCGCTGCTCAAACTGCGCGGCGAACTGAATGCGGCGCTGGAAGCGCGTGGGGTCAAATTGTCGGTCAACGACCTGCTGATCAAGGCATTGGGTGTCGCGCTGATCCAGGTGCCCAAGTGCAACGTCACCTTCGCGGGCGATCAGCTGATCAGCTATCAACGTGCCGACGTGTCGGTCGCGGTCTCGACCCCGTCGGGGCTCATCACCCCGATCATCCGCGATGCCGCCAATGCCAGCGTGTCGAGCATCGCCACGGGGATGAAAGAACTCGCCGAACGCGCGCGCGACAACAAGCTGAAGCCCGAGGAATATCAGGGCGGCACCGCCTCGCTCAGCAACATGGGCATGTACGGGATCAAACAATTCGATGCGGTCATCAACCCGCCGCAGGGGATGATCATGGCGGTCGGCGCGGGTGAGCCACGGCCCTGTGTGATCGACGGCGCACTCGGCGTCGCGATGGTGATGTCGGCGACCGGCAGCTTCGACCACCGCGCGATCGACGGCGCGGATGGCGCGGAGCTGATGAAGGCGTTCAAGGCGCTGGTCGAAGCGCCGCTCGGGCTGCTGGCGTAGGCGCGAGAGCGGGTGCGCCACACCCTGATCGAACTGGCCCATCTCGCCGCGGGGCTGATCGTCGTCGCGCTGCTGACCTGGGGCGCGGCGTGGGCCTATCCGCTGGGCGCACCCGAAGTTCGCGTGATCGGCGGAGTTGCGTTCGTGCTGGTGGTGCTGATCAACGTCCGCGCGGTGCGCGAGGCGCTGGCGAAGGACCGTGCAAATGGCTGAGTCGGACCGGCGCGACCCCGCGATCCGCGTCACCGCGATGCCCGCCGACGCCAATGTCTATGGCGACATCTTCGGCGGCTGGCTGATGGGCCAGATGGACCTCGCCGCCGGACTGGTCGCCGCGCGTCACGCGCATGGCCGCGCGGTGACGGTGGCGATGGACGGAATGCAGTTCCACGCCCCCGTGCAGATCGGCGACGAGGTTTCGGTCTACGCCACACTGGAGCGGGTCGGGAGGACCAGCATGACCGTCGCGGTCGAGGCGTGGGCACGGGATCGGCACAAGGATGACAGCCGCAAGGTGACCGAAGCGCGGTTCACGTTCGTGGCGGTAGACGGGGACCGGAAGCCGCGGGTGGTGAGCTCTGCTGCGGAGAGATCGAGCGGATGAGATTGCATTGGCCCGTCGATGGGATGGAAGTTGGCGCTGTGGCCTTGATGGGTTGGCTCAGCGGTACACTCATCGTGTCGATGTGTCTGGGCCCTTATGGCCTCTGGGGCATTGGCTTGTCATACGAGGCAATACTAGCTTCTCCAGTTGTCTTTGTAGGCCTTCTCTTTGGAGTAGGCCTCGCTAGCTTGCCTTGGGCGCTGCCTACAGGCTTCTTCGTGGCGTTTTTTTTGCGGTTGTTTTCGGCGTCGAGAAACATCGCCGTAGGGACAGGCATTTTGGTCGGCTGTGCTTATGCGGTTGGCCTGTCGCGGCTACCAGTCGAGTGGCAGTGGTGGTCCGATTTTTGGTGGGTCGCATTGCTGTTCGGTGCTTCCCTCGGAATAATTTACGCGAGAGTGATCGACACTGATGACTGAAAGCTACGACCTCATCGTGCTCGGTTCCGGACCGGGCGGCTATGTCGCCGCGATCCGCGCCAGCCAGCTCGGGCTCAAGACCGCGATCGTCGAGCGGGAGTTGCTGGGCGGGATCTGCCTCAATTGGGGGTGCATTCCGACCAAGGCGCTGCTGCGCTCGGCGGAGATCCTGCACTACATGCAGCACGCCAAGGATTACGGGCTCGCCGCCGACAACATCACCGCCGACCTTGCCGCGGTGGTGAAGCGCTCGCGCGGGGTGGCGAAGCAGCTCAATCAGGGCGTCACGCACCTGATGAAGAAGAACAAGATCGCGGTCCACATGGGTACCGGCAAGCTGGCCGGCCAAGGCAAGCTGACCGTCACCGACAAGGACGGCAAGACGACCGAACTGGCGGCGAAGCACATCATCGTCGCGACCGGCGCGCGGGCGCGGGATTTGCCCAATTTGCCGGCGGACGGGAAACGCGTGTGGACCTATCGCCATGCGATGACGCCGCCCGAACTGCCGACCAAACTGCTGGTGATCGGATCGGGCGCAATCGGGATCGAATTCGCCAGTTTCTATAACGACGTGGGCGCCGAAGTTACCGTAATCGAGATGATGGACCGGATCGTGCCAGTCGAGGACGCCGACGTGTCCGCGTTCCTCGAGAAGTCGTTGGCCAAGCAGGGAATGCGGATCATGACCGGGGCGGGGGTCAGCGACCTGAAGGCGGGTCCGAATGGCGTCAGTGCGAGGCTGAAGGACAAGGCCGGCAAGGAAACCGCCGAGGACTTTAGCCATGTCATCGTCGCAATCGGCATCGTGCCCAACACCGCCGACATCGGGCTGAAAGAAGCGGGCGTCGCGATGGATGAGCGCGGGTTCCTGAAGACCGGGCCGGACTGCAAGACCAACGTGGAAGGTCTCTACGCGATCGGCGACATCACCGCGCCGCCGTGGCTGGCGCACAAGGCGAGCCACGAGGGCGTGATCGCGGCCGAGGCGATTGCCGGCAACCACCCCCACGCGATGAACCCGCTTAACATCCCGGGCTGCACCTATTGCCACCCGCAGGTTGCGAGCGTCGGGCTGACCGAGGCCAAGGCGAAGGAAGCAGGCTACCAGGTCAAGGCCGGCACCTTCCCCTTCATCGGCAACGGCAAGGCGATCGCGCTGGGCGAGGCGGAGGGGTTCATCAAGACCGTGTTCGACGCCAAGACCGGCGAGCTGCTCGGCGCGCACATGGTCGGCGCCGAGGTCACCGAACTGATCCAGGGCTATGCCGTCGGCAAGACGCTGGAGACGACCGAGGCGGAGCTGATGGAAAC
>JAZKGJ010000074.1:0-6479 GCA_040385975.1 Pseudomonadota bacterium
TTCGACCTGACCAAGCTCGTGCCGATGCTCGAGGCGGTCCACGACCGGCTGGCGCCGGTGCACATCGAACGGCTGCCCTATGCGAAGTTCATCGCGCGATACGACCGGCCAGGCGCGCTGTTCTACCTCGACCCGCCCTATGACGGCTGCGAGGACGACTACGGCCCTGGCGTGTTCTCACCTGCCGATTTCGACACGCTGAGAGGCCTCTTAAGCAACCTGAAGGGGCGCTTCGTCCTGTCGATCAATGCAACGCCGAAGATCCGCGCGATGTTCGACGGCTTTGCGATCGAAGAGGTGGCGGTGACATACCAGATCGGCATGGCCACGACCTCGGCAAAAGAACTAATAATTAGCGGCGGCGGGTGATTCGAGTGCTCCAGACTCTCTTGTCAGCGACTCCAGAACCTCTTGTCACGCTACACCCGAATTTGGTGACGGGCATTCCGCTGCGGGCGATGAAAAGCTGGATTTGGCGGAGGATCGGCACCGGTCGTTCCCTGTCCTGATTCGATGGAACACAACAAGAACATCTTCAATTCCAACTTGTCTAGGAAAAATCCTCAAGCTATGGCACCGGTATGGAGCAGGTTCGCGCAAATCTGATCGCAGCCGTCGAGCGGTCGGGGATCAGCCTGTTGCGGCTGTCCCGGATGATCGGGCGCAACGACGCCTACCTTCAGCAGTTCGTGCAGCGCGGGTCGCCGCGGCGCTTGCCCGAGCGCGAACGCAGCATCCTGTCGGACTATCTCGGCATTCCCGCTGCCGCGCTGGGCGGACCCGAAGCCGATGCGGTGCCGGTGCGCCGGCTCGACGTCGCGGCGTCGGCGGGTCCGGGGGCGTTTCCGGACGACGACCGGTTGGCGGCGGTCGAGCAATTTCCCGCGACGATGTTGCGACGGCTCGCGCTCGCGCCTGGTGCGCTGACGCTGATCGCGGCGCGCGGCGAATCGATGCTGCCGACGATCGCCGACGGCGACGACATCCTGGTCGACACCGCCGACCGCCGGGTCGGGCGCAAGCCGGCGATCTTCGTGCTGCGCCATGACGGCGCGGTGATCGTCAAGCGGCTGGCGCTGAGCGGGGGCGAGATCGTCGTGACGAGCGACAATCCCGCCGCGCCAGCGATCGCCTCAATCGCTGCCGACCGGACCGAAATCGTCGGGCGGGTCGTCTGGCTCGGGCGCAGGCTGACCTAGCGAAATTTCGATTACGCCACGAGTGGCAACCCCGCAGGCACCTAGCGCCGGTCGCGCAGCCAGAGCGCCAGCGCCAGCGCGATGCCAGTCGCGCCGCCGATCAGGACCCCCGGGGTCGCCTGGCCGATCGCAAAGCCAGCCGCCGCCCCGACGAAAATACCGAGCATGATCAAAGACCCGCCGGCGGTCGGCGAGGAGCGTGGCGCGGTGCGAAAGGGGGGATCATCCATATGCGGCTGATCGCACGAAGTGCGCGCGCAGGCCAGTCCCGGACACGCGGGTTGCCACGTCGTTTACCCTTCCGCTGCACGCATTCTAATCGCGTCCGAACTAAACCCAGATCATGCCTGAACTCGACCTGCCCCCTTATCTTGCCGACCGCGGCGAGGTCGCGCGCGCGACCGCGCTGATCGCCGAATTCGGCGGCGATGCCGGCAACGAAGCCGCCGAGCGCGCCGACCGCAGCCGCGCGGTCGGCAACCACCTGCACTATTGCCGCTGGCGTCAGGTCGAGCGGCTGGTCGACCTGTTCGCAGCCGGTCGCGCGGTCGGCACGGTTCACTAGTCGCGCGCAAGCGCTTGGCGCGGCGAGTCGCGCCGCGTAGAGCCGCGCGATGATGTTGCGTAAGCGTCGCGACCTGGCGGTCGCGGCCGGATTTTGTCTGATCTGGGCGAGCCCGCTGGCCGCGCAGGAGGCCGCGCCGCCGGTTGCCGCTGACTTGGGAGCGCTCGACCCCAATTCGCCGCTGACCGAGCTGCCCGACATCGGGGTCGCCTGGCCCGACCTGGCGAACGCGCCGGTGGAAGCGCCCGACCCGGACGCGCGCACCGATATCACCGGGGAGATCCGCTATGGCTTCAGGGTCGAGGGGATCGACGCGGTCGCCACCCCCCTGCTGCGCCAGCGCTTCGCCGAACTGTCGGTGCTCGACGCGAACGATGGGGATCCCGCCAACGCCGCGCAGATCGACCGTCGCGCGCGCGAGGACGCCGAGCTTTTGACCACCCTGCTGCGCGGTGAAGGCTATTACGACGCGCAGGTGACGACTGCGGTCGCGACCGAAGCGGGGCGGCTGCAGGTCACGCTGACCGCCGAACCGGGGGTGCTGTACCGGTTCGAACGCGTCACGCTGGCCGGGGTGGAGCAGGCGGGCGCGAAGACCGCGGCGCTGACCGACGCCTTCGGGGTTGCGCAGAATGCGCCGGTCAACGCCGACGCCATCGCCGGCGGCGAGGCCAAGCTGACCACCGAAGTCGGGCGGCAGGGCTTTGCGTTCGGGCAGGTCGGCGACAGCGCGATCGTCGTCGACCGCAGCGCCAAGACCGCGACGCTCGACCTGTCGGTCGTCCCCGGCACCCCGCGCAAGTTCGGGCGGATCGTGATGACCGAACGCGCCGGACGGCGTGTCTTCGGCGCGCGCCACACGCAGGAGATCGCGCGGTTCGAGCCGGGCGATGATTACGATGCCGCCGCGCTCGACGATCTGCGCCGTGCGCTGATCCAGACCGGGCTGGTGTCGTCGGCGGAGGTCAAGCCGGTTGCGGCGGGCGACCCTGCGCTGGTCGATATCTCGGTCGCGCTCGAACCCGCCCCGCCGCGGACGGTCGCGGGCGAAATCGGTTATGGCACCGGTGAAGGCATCCGCACCGAACTCAGCTGGACCCACCGCAATCTGTTCCCGCCCGAGGGCGCACTGACGCTGCGCGGGGTGCTGGGCACGCGCGAACAGCTCGGCAACGTGATCTTCCGCCGCAACAATTTCCGCGGCCGCGACCGCGTGCTGACCGCACAGGTGATCGCCGCGAACCTGAAGCGCGACGCCTATGAGGCGCGGACATTCGCGCTGTCGGGGGCGCTCGAGCGGCAAACCAACATCTTCTTCCAGAAGACCTGGACCTGGTCGCTGGGTGCAGAACTGGCGGCGTCGGACGAGCGCGATGTCGAGCGCGTCACCGGGCTGGCGCGGCGCCGGACCTTCTTCATCGGCGCGCTGCCGACCTCGCTCGCCTACGACGGATCCGACGACCTGCTGAACCCGACCCGCGGGTTCCGGCTGGGCGGGCGGCTGTCCCCGGAGTTCTCGTTTCAGGGGAGCGCATTCGGCTACGCCCGGGTTCAGCTCGACGCCAGCGCGTACCAGCCGTTCGGGACGCGGGTGGTGCTGGCGCAGCGCGTTCGGCTCGGCACGATCGCGGGCGCGCCGCGCGATGCGGTCGCGCCGTCGCGGCGCTTCTACGCGGGCGGCGGCGGGTCGGTGCGCGGCTACGGGTTTCAGGCGATCGGCCCGCGCGATGTCAACAACGACCCGATCGGCGGGCGCAGCCTGGCCGAATTCTCGCTTGAGGCGCGGGTCAAGGCGTTCGGCAATTTCGGCATCGTCCCGTTCCTCGACGGCGGCAACATTTCGACCGATCCGCTGCCGCGCTTCGGTGGGTTGCGGCTCGGGACCGGGCTCGGCGTGCGCTATTATTCCAGCTTCGGGCCGATCCGGCTCGACGTCGGCACCCCGATCAACCCGCGGCAGGGCGATACGCGGATTACCGTCTACGTCTCGCTCGGGCAGGCGTTCTGATGGTCTGGGCGCGCCGGATCGGCGGTAGCCTGCTGGCGCTGGCGGGGCTCGTCGCGCTGGTGCTGGCGGTGCTCGACAGCCAGGTCGGCCACCGGCTGGTCGCGGACCAGATCGGCGACCTGAAGCCCGCCAATGGCCTGCGCTACACCGTCGGGCGGATCGAGGGGTCGCTGTATTCCGACGCCGTGCTGATCGATGTGCGCGTGGCCGACCCCGCCGGCACGTTCCTGACGATTCCGCGCGCCGAACTCGACTGGCGACCGTTCGCGTGGCTGTCGAACCGGCTGGCGATCGAGCGGCTGGTCGCGCCGCAAGCGACCCTGCTGCGTACGCCCAATTTGATCCCGAGCACCACGACCGGCCCGATCCTGCCCGATTTCGACATCGCGATCGGCGATTTCCGGGTCGAGCGCCTGATCGTCGCACGCGCGGTGACCGGCGTGGTCCGCGGCGGGCGGATCGCGGGTCGCGCCGACATTCGTGCGGGACGCGCGATGATCGAGCTTTCCACCGTCGTGGCGGGCAGCGACCGGCTGAGCCTGAAACTCGACGCGGCACCGGCGGCGGGACGGTTCGATATCGAGGTCCATGCGCGCGGGATCGCGGGCGGGTTACTGGCGCGGTTCAGCGGGATCCGCCGACCGCTCAGCATCGACGTGACCGGCGACGGCGACTGGCAGGCCTGGCGCGGGTCGGCGGTGGCGCAGGCGGGGGGCACGCGCCTGCTCGACCTCGCGCTGATCAACCGTGCGGGGACGTATCGCCTGTCGGGCGCACTCACCCCCGGGGACCTGCTGAGCGGCGCGGCGCCGCGGCTGGCGGCGGGGCGGCTGAATGTCGCAGGCGAAGCGACCTATGCGAACCGGCGGCTGACCGGGACACTGGGGCTACGCTCGACGGCGGTCGCTACCGAGCTGACCGGTGCGATCGACCTGGCCGCGAACGCCTGGCGCAACGTGCGGATTTCGGCGCGGCTGGCGCGACCCGAAGCGCTGATCGACGGATTGAGCGGCCGCAACATCGCCGCCCGCGCGATCCTGGACGGGGCGTTCAATGCGCCCAGCTTCGACTACCGCATTTCCGCCGACCGCGCCGCGGTGCGCGAAGACGGGCTGGAACAATTACAGATAACCGGGCGCGGGCGGCTGGCGCGCCAGCCGTGGCGGATCCCGCTCACGCTGACCGCTGCGCGGCTGACCGGCAGTGGCGATGTCGCGGGGCAGATCCTGCGCAATCTGTCGGTGACCGGCGCGCTGCGGATCGGCGACGGGGTCATCACCGGTGAGGATTTGCGGCTGAAATCGGACAAATTGGTCAGCACGATCGACCTGCTGATCGACCTGAAATCGGGGAGCTTCGAGATCGGGCTGAACGGCCGGCTGGGGCGCTATCTCATTCCCGGCATCGGGCTCGTCGATGTCACTTCGAAGCTGCGGGTGGTGCCGGGGCCGGACGGACGCGGCACCCGGGTGGTGGGGAGTGCGGTCGCGCAAGTATTGCGGCTCGACAATGCCTTCTTCGCGGGGCTGACCGGCGGATTGCCGCGGATCACGACGGGGCTCGAGCGGGGTCGCGACGGCATCCTCTATCTGCGCGGGCTGCGACTGACGTCGCCCGCGCTCACCCTGACCGCCGACGGATATCGGCGGCGCGACAAGACTTTCCATATCGAGGGGCGGGGGACGCAGGCGCGCTATGGCCCGGTGTCGCTGGTGCTCGACGGACAGATCGAGCGCCCGACGGTCGATCTGGTGCTGGCGCGGCCCGCCGATGCGCTGGGGCTGGCGAACGTCCGGGCGCGGTTGGTGCCAAGCGCGACGGGCTACGAGTTCCGCGCGACCGGGGGTTCGACGCTCGGGCCGTTCACCGCCGCGGGCGCGATCCTGTTGCCCAAGGGGCCGGGCGCGGCGATCCGGGTGGACGCGCTCGACGTGTCGGGCACCCGCGCGTCTGGGCTGTTGCAGATCGTCGCCGGCGGGTTCGACGGGCGCTGGACGCTCGCAGGCGGGGGGCTGAGCGGCGAATTGCTGTTCCGCCCGGTCGGTGCCGTGCAGCGGATCGAGGGGCATATCGCCGCGGCGGGCGCGCGGCTGGGTACCGCGGCGAGCGTGCGGCGCGGGCGGCTCGATTTCGTGACGCTGCTCGACCCCGCGGGGGTGCAGATCGACGCGACCGCGACCGCGACCGCGCTCAGGAGCGGCCCGCTGACGCTGGCGCGCTTCGCCGGCAATGTGAAGCTGCGCGGCGGGGTGGGTGAAGCGCGCGCCTCGATCGCCGGCTCGCGCGGGCGGGCATTTGACATCCAGACCGTCGTCCAGATCGCGCCCGAGCGCTACAGCGTGATCGCGCAAGGGACGGTCGATCGCCGCCCGCTCCGGCTGACCTCGCCCGCGGTCATTACGCGCGAAGGGAATGGCTGGCGGCTCGCACCGACGCAGCTGAGCTTTGCGGGCGGCGAGGCGCGGATCGGCGGACTGTTCGGCGGCGGGCGGTGGAGCGTCGACGGCGGGCTGACCCGGATGCCGCTCGCGATCCTCGACATCGGTGCCCCGGGGCTGGGGCTGGGCGGGACCGCGACCGGCACGGTCTCTATTTCTGTGTCGGGAGCAGCGAGCGAGGTCACGTCCATCGGCTTCTCGGCAAGTTCGACCTACAATGGCTATTACGGGCTGAATTATTCGGCCATGCGCGACGGTGGTTTTGGTTC
>JAZKGJ010000074.1:6489-9499 GCA_040385975.1 Pseudomonadota bacterium
CAGCTTCGCCTTCGCGCAGGACCGCGGCGTCCCGACCGGGACCGCAAATCTGACCGTGCGCGGCCTGTCGCGCGCCGGGCTGGTCCTCACCTCGCGACCGATCGACATGGGGATCGCGGCGGTACTCGGTGCCGACCGGCTGGGCGTACGCGCGGTGATGGCGTCGGAGGGCAAGACGATCGGACGCGCGCAGCTGCGGCTGGCGCCGCTCGGCAGCGGCGGGCTGGTCGAACGGCTGGTCGGCGCGCCCTTGTTCGGGCAGCTTCGCTACAACGGCCCCGCCGACACCTTGTGGCGATTGACCGGCGTCGAGCTGTTCGACCTGTCGGGACCGGTCGCGGTCGGGGTCGATATCGGCGGGCGGCTGAGCGTTCCTGAAATCCGCGGGCAACTGGTCGCGAACGGCGCGCGGATCGAGAGCGCGACGACCGGCACCGTGCTGACCAATGTCCAGGCGAGCGGGCGCTTCGGTGGGTCGCGGCTGGTGATCGACCGGTTCGGCGCCGACGCGGGCAAGGGCGGGCGCGTGAGCGGCACCGGCAGCATCGGCTTCGGTCGCGCAATCGACATCGACCTCAAGCTCGATGCGCAGAACGCGCGGATGATCGACCGCGACGACATCGACGCGACCGTCACCGGCCCGCTCGCGTTCCGTTCCGACGCAAACGGCGGCGGCACGATCTCGGGCGACGTACGGCTGGTCGCGAGCCGCTTCCGGCTGGGGCAGGCGGCGGCGGCCACCGCGGTGCCGCGGCTCAACATTCGCGAAATCAACGTCCCCGATGACGGCCGCGCCGACGACGACCGGCCGGTCGGACCGTGGCGCCTCGCGCTGAAGGCGCGTGCACCGGGCAACGTCGCGGTGACGGGGCTGGGGCTCGACAGCATCTGGTCCGCCGACCTCGATATCCGCGGCGAGCCCGCCAGCCCCGCGATTACCGGCCGTGCCGATCTGGTCCGCGGCAATTACGAATTCGCCGGGCGTGAGTTCGAATTGGAGCGCGGGATCATCCGCTTCGACGGGTCGGTTCCCGCCAACCCGCTGCTCGACATCGCCGCCAACGCCAGCGTCACCGGTCTGAACGCGACGATCCGGGTCACCGGCACCGGCCAGCGTCCCGAAATCTCGTTCGCGAGCGTCCCCGCGCTGCCGCAGGACGAATTGCTCTCGCGCTTGCTGTTCGGGACGTCGATCACCAACCTCTCGGCACCCGAGGCCTTGCAATTGGCCGCCGCGGTCGCCGCGCTGAACGACAGCGGTGGCGGCGGCGGTTTGAACCCGATCAACGCGGTCCGGCGCGCGGTCGGACTCGACCGGCTCCGCGTGCTCCCCGCCGATCCGCAGACCGGGCAGGGCACCGCGTTCGCCGCGGGCAAGTTCATCACCCGGCGGGTGTATGCGGAGATCGTGACCGACGGGCAGGGCTATTCGGCGACCCGGCTGGAGTTCCAGATCACCCGCTGGCTGTCGCTGCTGTCGAGCATCTCGACGATCGGCCGCCAGAGCGCGAACGTGCGCGTGTCGAAGGATTATTGAGCCGCCCGTTCGTCCCGAGCGAAGTGGAGGGACATGCGCGTGAGGCAGGTGTCTCGACTTCGCTCGACACGAACGGTTGGGGTTAACCTATCGCCATTACAGGCGGGCCAGTAACGCCTCGGCAAGCCGGCCCGCCACCGCCGGCTCCTGCTCCAGATACAGATCGGGTTCGATCGCCTCGAACTCCATCAGCGCCAGGCTGCCGTCGGGCAGGCGGATCAGGTCGATGCGCGCATAAAGCGGCGGGATCGGCGCGGCGGCGAGGATGCGTTCCGCCAGCGCGCGGTCGGCACGCTCCGGCTCGAAGCGCGAGAAGATTCCGCCGAATTGCGGCTGGATGCGGAAATCGCCCGCCGCGGCGACCTTGCGGACCGCGTGGCTGAAGCGTCCGCCGATGAACAGGAACGATAATTCGCCTTCGCCGCCGATCGCGGGGAGAAATGGCTGGATGATCGCGTCGTCGAGCGGCGCGACCGCATCGCCGTGCGCAACCTTTACGGTCAGATAGCTGCCCCCGGAGACCTGCGGCTTCACTACGACCGCGTCGCAACCGAAGTCGGTGAGGGCTGCCGACACGCTGGCATCGTCAGCCCGTCCGAACCGGCTCGGCACCACCGGCAGACCCTGCGCAGCCAACTCGCGCAGATACGTCTTGCGGCAGTTCCACGCGAGCAAAGCTGGCGGGTTGAAAAGCGGGCGATCGGCGGGCCACGCCGCCAGCATCGCTTCCCAGCCGATTACATCGTGGTGGTAGCCCCACGCGAAAAACGCGAGCGTCGCGTCGCCGTCGCCGGGCCCCGCGTCCCACGGCCGCTCGGTCAACTTCACCCCGCGCGCCGCAAACGCCGGGCGATACGGCGCGAGGTATTCGGGCGCGACGCCGGCATATTCGCTGCCCGCCGCCGGCATCAGCACATCGACCTGCATCGCCCTAGGCAGGCTCACCGACGATCGTCTTCAGCTCCATGAAGTCGGCGAGCCCGTATTTGCCGCCCTCGCGCCCGTTGCCCGACTGCTTGTAGCCGCCGAACGGGGTGCCGCCGCCGCCCGCCCAGGCGTTGATCGTTACCAGCCCCGCGCGCAGCTTCGGCGCGACTTTCGCCGCCGCGGCAGGATCGCCCGAAATCGTCGCCGACAGCCCGTAATCGGTGTCGTTTGCGAGCTCGACCGCGTGGTCCGCGTCGTCATAGGTCGTGATCGTCGCGACGGGCCCGAAGGTCTCCTCGCGCCAGATCGTCATGTCGGGGGTCACGTCGGTGAAGAGCGTGGGCTTGATGTAATAACCGGCGTTGCGCCCGTCGGGCCGCCCGGTCCCGCCGGTCACCAAGGTCGCGCCCTCGTCGATGGTCTGCTGGATCAACCCCTGAATCTTGTCGTACTGTGCCTTGTTGACGACCGGACCCAGATGCGCGCCCATTTCGGCGGGGTCGCCGACCGCCGCGCCGTCCATGATCGCCTTCACCACGTTAGCCG
>JAZKGJ010000074.1:9599-15126 GCA_040385975.1 Pseudomonadota bacterium
TCGGCGGGGTCGCCGACCGCCGCGCCGTCCATGATCGCCTTCACCACGTTAGCCGCGTCGTCGGCCTGATCCTTGTGCACCAGCAGCCGGGTCGGCGCGATGCAGCTCTGCCCCGAATTGGCGAGCACGCCGTGGACCGTCGGCGGCAGCACCGTAGCGAGGTCGGACCCTTCGAGCACCAGGTTGGGCGCCTTGCCGCCCAGTTCCTGATGCACACGCTTGACCGTCGCGGCGGCCGCCTGCGCGACCGCGATCCCGGCGCGGGTCGAACCCGTGAAGCTGACCATATCGACCTGCTTGTGGCTCGACAGCGCCGCGCCGACCCCGGGACCGTCGCCGTTGACCAGGTTGAACACCCCCGCCGGCACTCCCGCCGCGTCGAGGATCTCCGCCAGGATCACCGCGCAGCCCGGGGTTTCCTCCGACGGCTTCAGGATCATCGTGTTGCCCGCCGCCAGCGCGGGTGCGACCTTCGCGCAGATCTGGTTGAGCGGCCAGTTCCACGGCGTGATCATCGCCACCACCCCGACCGGTTCGTGGACGACGCGGTTCTTGCCGACTGTTTCCGAAAAGCTGAATTCTTTCAGCGCGGCGAGCGTGCCGAGGAAATAGCCGAGCCCCGCGGGTGCCTGCGCCGCGGTCGCGAAGCCGACCGGCGCGCCCATCTCCTCACTGGTCGCCTTCGCCAGATCGGGGATGCGTGCCTTGTAACCCTCGATGATCCGTTCGAGCAAAGCGAGGCGGTCGGCGACACTCGTCTGGCTGAAGCTCGCGAACGCCTTGCGCGCCGCGGCGACCGCCTTGTCGACGTCGGCGGCGCTGCCGAGCGTGATCTCGCTGACCGGCTGTTCGGTCGCGGGATTGATGACGTCGTGGCGCGTGCCGCCGTCACTCTCGACCCAGGCACCGTCGATATAATGCTTCAGATAGCTGTTCATGGCGGCGTCCTTAATTGAAAATAGGAATACGGTAGCGATGTGGGCGCGGCGCGCGCAACCGGCAAGCGGCGCTTGAGCGCGGCGATCACGCGGTTCATAGCGCGCGGCGATGCGTATCCCCGCCGCCGCCGCCCTGCTGCTCGTTCTGGCGAGTTGCGCCTCCCCCCGGCCCGCGCCGCCGCCACCGGTGGTCGTGCCACCGCGCCCGGTGGTGACGCCGCCGCCCCCCGTCGGCAGCGACTGGCGCGATTGGCCGCTGACGCCCGGCAGCTGGAGCTATGCGCAGGACGCGCGCGATTCGATCGCGCGGTTCGGACGGGCGGGCTTCGACGCCGAACTGACGCTGCGTTGCGAGCGCAATCTGCGGCAAATCCAGCTGGCGCGCCGGGCCGAGCCTGGTGCGAGTGCGGCGACGCTGACCGTGCGCACTAGCAGCCTGCTGCGCCCGCTCGCCGCGCAGCCGACCGGCGGCACCCCCAGCTATGTCGCGGTAACGCTCGGCGCGAACGATGCCTTGCTCGACGCGATGGGGTTCAGCCGCGGGCGGTTCGTGATCGAACAGGCCGGGCGCGCCCCGCTCGTCATTCCCGCCTGGCCCGAGATCCTGCGCGTCACCGAAGATTGTCGCGGCTGAGCGCAAATCCGGGCTTGCATCGCCGAATCGAATGCACCAGATTCCGTCCTGCGGTCGAACACGGCCGCGTCGTGCTCAACAAGCGAAAGGAGGTGATCCGATGTCTCATGGTTCAGCAATGGGGTCGGTTCAGTTCGTTCGGGAGATGAGCCGCTAATTCTGTTCGCGCGGGTGGGGTAAGGTCCCCAAGCTAACAGCCCGCGCGGCGATTTGGCGGTTCCATGGTCTCCCGGGCTGGAGCTCTCCGGCCGCTGACCATGTTGGGGGTTGTCGGGACGCTGATGTGTCTCGGCAACCCTTTTCATTTGGGCAAATGCTCCAGCAATTCAGCGCGGATGTGGATTGCGGCCAGCGACAACCGTACCTCGATCAGGAACGCGATCAGACTGGCGATCAGCAGCCCCATCGCCAGGATGAACGCGACCGCCAGCACGCTGCCGAGCTTCAGATCGGCCAGCTCCGCCACGAACAGCGTCGCGACCACCAGGCAGGTCATCACCGCGCTCGACACCGCCAGCACCAGGGCGCGGTTGATGATCGTGATGCGCCGGTCGAGCACGCGCAATTCGCCGACGTGGCGGTCGTGCTCCGGCCCGGTGGTGCGCGGATGCAGCGCCTCGAGCGCGCGCCCGCGGTCCACCACGCGCGACAGCCGCCCCGCCAGCACGTTCAACAGCGCGCCGATCCCCGCCAGCATGAACACCGGCGAGAGCGAGAGCTGGATCGCCTGCGCGATCGTATCGACGGCGGGAAAGGTTTCCATGCGCCGCTCCTGACGCCCGGGTGCGAAGGCGGCAAGCGCCAACCGGTTGGTAACGCCTGATCGGTTAGGGTCGCCGGGTACGATGACCCAATTGCTTCGCCTCGACGATTTCGAACGGCTGCCGCTGTCGTGGACGGGGTCGATCGGCGACGGCCTGTCGGCGGCGCTCGACGCGGTCGCCGACGCCGGACCCGACAGCCACCGGTTCCTGCGCTATCAATGGTTTTCCGCCGCGCTGGAGGCCTATGGCGGCCCCGCGCAGACCATCGTCGTCGCGAGCGAAATGGGGCCGGGGATCGCGCTGCCGCTGATCGCGACCTTCGCCTGGCTGGGCTTGGCGATGCTGCCGGGGTCGTTCTGGCCGTTCCGCTCGTTTCCATCCGCGACGCGCGATCCGGCGGCGTGGGATGCGTTGCTGGCGACGGTCGCGCGCGCGTTTCGGGCGGTCAGGATTGGGCCGATCTATGCCGACGATCCGGCGCTGCGGCCGTTGCTGTCGGCGGCACGGCGCGCCGGCTGGGCGGCGCTGCCCCGAACGGTCGGCGAAAGCTTCCTGCTCGATATCGCCGCGCAGCGGGCCGAGGGGGCGTGGCCGCGTGGCTCGACGCTGCGCAAAAACCGCTTCCACGAAAAGCATCTGGCCGAACATGGCACGTTGTCGTGGGAATTCGTCGAGCGGTTCGACGATGCTGCCTTCGCCGACCTGGCCGCGGTCGAACAGGCCAGCTGGATCGCCAGTCGGACCGACGGCTCCGATGCCAAGTTCACCGCCGCCGGCCACGGTGCGTTCTGGCGAGCCGCGGCGCGCGACCCGGTCATCGCCGACATGCTGCACGCCGCGCTGCTGCGGGTGGACGGCGAACCGGCCGCGTTTTCGTTCGACCTCGATGCGGGGGCGACCAAATATGCAATCGCCAACAGCTATGATCCCGCCTTTGCAAAGCATTCGCCCGGCAAGCTGCTATATTATCGCAACCTGACCGACGCGATCGAGCGCGGTATCGACCGGGTTGATTGGGGCTTGGGCGACAGCGGTTACAAACGCACGATCGGCGCCGACCGCGGACCCGACGTGCAGGACTGGCTGCTGCTGCGCCCCGGCCTTCCCGCGGCGGCGGGCGGGCTCATTCGCAACGCCTGGGCACGCAGCGGCTAGAAACTCACCCGCACCGTCGCGCGGATGTCGCGTCCGCTGAGCGGCGCGAAATCCTTCAGGAAGCTCGCGTGTCGGCGCGCGACGACGTCGAACACATTGTTCGCGCTCAGCAGCAACAGCGTCTTGCTCGCGCGTCCGAAGGGTTTGAGCGACACACTGGCGTTGACCAGCGTGTAATCGCCGGTCGGGGTCTCGAACGTCGCGGTGCGATTCTGTTCGAAGACATGTTCGACCTCGGCGCGCGCGCTGACGATGTCGCCCTGCGCCTCCAGCCCGCCGAGGATCCGCGCGGCGGGGATTCGCGGGACCGGCCCGATCCGCTTGATCCGCGCGCGGACGTAATCGCCCAGCACGTCGGCGTTGAGTGCGAACCCGCCGATCCGCGCCAGCCGCAGCGATGCTTCGCCTTCGATCCCGTAATAGACCGCGTCGGCCTGCTGGTATTGAAAGCACGGCAGGTCGACATCGCGTCCGGATGGCGCGGCGGCGGCTTCACAGACCGACTGATCGACCTGGTTTTCGGAAATGAAGTTCGAGAAATCGTTGTAATACACCGATCCATCCAGGCTGAAGCCGTCGCCGTGGGCATGCAGCGTGCCCTCTACGCCCCAGGATCTTTCGAGCCCGAAATCGGGGTCGCCCAGCTCATACGCCTGCGTGCCGGCATGCGCGCCGTTGGCGAACAGCTCTTCGGCCGACGGCGCGCGGCTGGTGCGCGACAGATTGACCCCGAGCCGGACGTCGTCGGTAACGCCGTACGACCCGCCGAGCGAGGCCGAGAATGCCCGGAAATCGCGGTGCCCGCGGAAGAAGCGCGCGTCGCCCGGCAAGGTGCGCGCGTCGGCATCGGTGAATTCGTAGCGGACGCCGCCCTCCGCGTTGAACGCACCGCCGTCATATTGCTGGAGCGTGAAGAGCCCGGTCTGGTTGGTCTCGTTCTTGGGGAGAAACGCCTCGTCGCCGTTCACGTTGAAGATGCGGTTGAAATACTGCACCCCGCTCGCGCCCTGCCACCCGCCGCGGTTGCCCTGGATTACTTCCAGCCGGCCCTCGGTCCCGTTGTTGAAGAACGCGGTGCCGACCGCGCCGTCCGCTTCCAGCTCGAAATGGCGGTAGGTCGCGTGGCCGATCCGCAGCCGCAGCCGATCGACGAACCCGCCGACCGCGACTTCGCCGCGCAGATCGACGCGGTTCTGGACGACATCGAGCCGGGGGGCCTCCTGCTCCTGCCCGAGCGCGGTCGCGAAGCGGACGGGCACGCCGTACAGGCTGTCGTAATGGCTGTACGATATGCCCAGCTGGCCGCGGTCGGTGATCAGGCTCGCGCCCAGTCCCGCGGTCCAGGTTTCGGCGGCGGTGTTGGGCAATTTGCCGCG
The DNA here is from genome assembly GCA_040385975.1 of Pseudomonadota bacterium. Lineage (GTDB taxonomy): Bacteria > Pseudomonadota > Alphaproteobacteria > Sphingomonadales > Sphingomonadaceae > Sphingomonas. The sequence goes on from JAZKGJ010000074.1 coordinate 14,467, forward strand.
CAGACCCGCCGACGCGGCGAAATCGATCGGATCCTCGCCCGGCTCGGGCATTTGCGGCAGACCGACCTGGCTCGACGCGGCGGCGCGGGCGGCGGGCGACAGGATGAACCCGCCGGTCCGTAGATTGTCCGCCTTCAGATACGATCCGTCGGCGTGGAGCACGAAATATTCGCCGACCGCGACATCGCCTGCCGCGCCGCCCGAGCGTTCGTTGGCGGCGGATCCGTAGTTGGCGATCGCGTCGAGCCGGTAGCCGTTCGCTGGGCGCGTACGCGGGATGCGTTTGTCGATGACGTTGACGACCCCGCCGACCGCCGACGACCCGAACAGCAGCGCCGACGGCCCGCGCAGCACCTCGACCCGGTCGGCCAGCAGCGGGTCGATGACGACCGCGTGATCGACGCTGGTGTTGCTGACGTCGATCGAGCCGATGCCGTCGGTCAGCACGCGGATCCGCTCGCCCTGGAACCCGCGCAGGATCGGCCGCGAGGCGCTTGGCCCGAACGAGGTCGCCGACACGCCGGGCAGCTTGGCCAGCGTTTCGCCGATGGTAGGTTTGAGGGCGCGGGTCAGCGCGTCGCCCGACAGCACCGAAATGCCCTGCAACACGTCGCGCTCGCTGGTGCGGACGGGTGCGGTCACGATCACCTCGGCGCTGAC
>JAZKGJ010000074.1:15226-46259 GCA_040385975.1 Pseudomonadota bacterium
GCGGTGAAGACGGTCAGCGCGCTGGCGCCGAGCAGGATGAAACGCATGATGACTCCCGGAAAAACGAATTCGGGCGTCGTTACGCGTAACAATGTATCATCACAAGGCTGGCGCTGCGATTTGTCGCTCGCTGCTGCCGCTTCGTCGCGCTTCAATAGGCCAGCGCACACCCGTCGGCGCGCATTTCACTCGCTGCGGCATAGACCCGCCGCCCGCCGTCGTCGCGGTGCTCGATACATTGATAGCGGCCGAACCCGCCGTCGGGCTCGCCGATTTTCCAGCCCAGCCCGGCCAGCGCCGCCTTCGTCTTCGCGGGAACGCCGCTCTCGAGCCGCAGCACCCCCTCGGGCGGCGAACCCGCGCCATCCTCGCCCATCGATTCGGACGAGCCTTCATGGTGCCAGCGCGGCGAATCGCCCGCCGCCTGCGCGTCGAGCCCGTAATCGAGCCGGTTGATCAGGATTTGCGCCTGACCCTGCGGCTGCATGTCGCCGCCCATCACCCCGAAGCTCAGCCACGGCTTGCCGTCGCGGGTCGCGAAACCGGGGATGATCGTCTGAAAGGGCCGCTTGCCCGGCGCGTAGATGTTGGGGTGGCCGTCCCGGAGGCTGAACAATTGCCCGCGGTCCTGGAACATGAAGCCCAGCCCATCGGCGACCAGCCCCGACCCCATTCCGCGAAAATTGGACTGAATCATCGAAATCGACATGCCGTCGCTGTCCGCCGCGGTGAAATAAGTGGTGTCGCCCTTCGCGGGCGCGTCGCCCGGCTTCACATCCGTCATCCGCGCGTCGGGGCGGATCAGCGCGGCGCGCTTGGCGGCATAGTCCTTCGACAGCAGCCAATCGACCGGGACGTCGGCGAAATGCGGGTCGGCGTAATATCGCGCACGGTCTTCGTAGGCGAGCCGCTTGGCCTCGGCCTGCAAATGGATCGAGCGCGCCGACTGGAAGCCCGCGCCGGCCAGATCGAAATGCGACAGGATGTTGAGCATCTGGAGCGTCGCGATGCCCTGCGTGTTCGCCCCCAGCGCATAGGCGGTCGCGCCGCGATAGTCGGTCGCGTAGGGCGTCACCCATTCGCTCTTGTGTGCGGCCAGGTCGGCCTTCGACAGCCACCCGCCGATCCGCTTGAAATAGGCGTCGATCGTCGCCGCGATCTCACCCCGGTAATACGCATCGCGCCCGCCCGCGGCGAGCTTGCGATAGGTCCGCGCCAGGTCGGGGTTGCGGAAGATCTGCCCGGTCTGGGGGCCGTTGCCCCACACCCTGACCGCGTTTGCGACCTCCTCAATCCCGTTGCCGGTCCGCTGAAACGCGGTCATCGACCGGCGGATGTAATAAGCGATGATGTCGGGGACCGGCGCGCCTTCCTCCGCCAGCGCGATCGCGGGGGCGAACAGCTCGGCCCATTTCAGCTTCCCGTAGCGCTGGTGCAGCGTCCACCAGCAATCGACCGCGCCCGGCACCGACACGCTGACCGCGCCGAGCGCCGGCAGGAACCCGCCCTTCGCGCGCGACCGGACGGTCTCCAGGCTCAAGCCACGGGGCGACGCGCCCGACCCGGCGATGCCGACGACCTTGCCCGCCTTGGGATCCCACAGCATCGCGTAGCAATCGCCCCCGATCCCGCAGCTGGTCGGCTCCAGAAACCCCAGACACGCGTTGATCGCGATCGCCGCGTCGACCGCCGAACCGCCGCGCTTCAGGATGTCGATCCCGGCCTGCGTCGCGAGCGGATGCGCGGTCCCGGCGGCACCGTGCAGGCCATAGGATGCCGTGCGACTGGCGAAGCTCGCGCCGACCGGACGGTCGCCCGGACCGACGTCGGACCGCACGAAACGCGGCTCGCCCGGTGCCCAGCGTGCGGCGGGGGCGGCGGGGGGCGCGTCGCCCGCGCCGGGGCTCTCGACCGGGCGGGTCTGCGCGAGGACGGGCGCGGCGGCGACCGCTGGCAGCGCGGCGAGGAAGGTACGACGACGCATCGATGAGGCTCCTGTCAAAGTCCGCTGACGAAGGCGTCGAGCGCGGCATTGGTCTCGCCGGGCGCTTCCTGCTGTACCCAATGGCCGACGCCCTCGATCAGCGTCGTGCCGCGGAAGTCGTCGCACGCCGCGCCCGCGCTCGCGTACATATCGGCTCCCGGCACGAACGCGCGCACCGGGTCGCGCGTCCCGGCGATGAAGGCGGCGGGCTGGGTGATGTGCTTGCCGACCACATCGGCGCGCGCCGCGTGGTCGAGGTCCTGCGCGCGGTAGCGATTGAGCGGGCCGGTCCAGCCCCCGGCCGCGAACGCGTCATTGTAGACCTTGAGATCTTCGGCCGGTAGCCAATCGGGCAGCGGATCGGGGGTTTTCAATCCGGTCAGGAACTGGTCGTCGGGACCTTTCTTGATCGCGGCATAATCGGCGATCCCCGCGCCTGAAATTCCGTGATAGATTTTCGCCAACGCGTCGGGATCGCCCGCGAACTCGGCCTCCGCCACGCCGGGCGTCTGAAAATAGAGCTGATAGAAGAACTTGCCCGCATAGAAATGCCGCATCGCTGCCAGGAAGTTGGTGTCGCCGGTCGGCACGTACGGCACGCTCAGCCCCGCCACCCCGGCGACCTTGTCAGGATAGCGCAGCGCGGTCTGCCACACGATCGGCGCCCCCCAATCGTGCCCGAACAGGATCGTTTTGCCCCCGAGCGCATCGATCACCGCCGCGACGTCCGACGTCAGCTCGGCCATCGTGTAGGATGCGACATCGGTCGGCTTGTCGCTATCGCCATAGCCACGCACGTCGAGTGCTGCGATCCGCCGGCCCTTCGCCGCGAAATACGCCAGTTGATGCCGCCACGAATAAGCCAGCTCCGGCCAGCCGTGCACGCACAGGATCGGGGTGTCGGTGCTGTCGGCCGGGCCGTCGGCCAGCACGCTCAGCGTCGTCGCGCCGTTCCGTACGGTGAACCGTTCCATGCCCGCTCTCCTGCCTGTCCGACCAGCATGGGCGATGCCCGGGGCTTCCGCAATCGGGCTCACGCCCGGCGGTAGCGGAAATACCAGACCTCATGCCCCTTCGTGCGCGCCTTGCGTTCGTAGCGCGTCTCGGGCCAGTCCGCCGGGCGGGTCAGGAAGTCGCCCGCATCCTGCGCCAGCCATTCGAAGTCGCGCCGCCGGTCCATCACCATCATCGCGTGCGCGCAATAGGTCGGATCGTCGGTGCCGAGCCGAAACTCGGCCCCGGGCTTCAGCTTGGCGGCGATCAGGTCGAGCGGCCCGTCGTTGACCATCCGCCGCTTCGCGTGCCGCGCCTTCGGCCAAGGGTCGGGATGGAGCAGATAGAGCCGGTCGAGGCTCGCGTCGGGCAACCGCTCCACGACATCCAGCGCGTCACCCATGTGCAGCCGGACGTTGTCCAACCCGTCATCCCGGATGTGCATCAGCGCCGCGACCACGCCGTTGAGGAAAGGTTCGCAGCCGATGAACCCGGTCGCCGGGTCGGCCGCCGCCTGCGCCGCGAGATGCTCGCCCCCCCCGAAACCGATCTCGAGCTGCAGCGGACGCTCCGACCCGAACAGCCGCATCGCATCGAGCGGCCCGTCGGGCACCGCCACCGTCGGCAGCATCTCCTCGACCAGCGTGGCCTGGCCCTGGCGCAACTTGTGCCCCTGGCTGCGGCCATAGAGGCGGCGGATCGTGGCGGGGTCGGTCATCGGAGCGGCGCTCTAGCGCGGTGGACCCGCCGCGGCCATGCCGGCGTTGAGGGGCGCATGGGCAAGGCGAAATCGGTCAGCAAAAAGGTCCAGCGGGCGGATCGCAATGTCGCCGCCAAGGCGGGCAAGCGCCGCGACACGGCGCTGGTGCAGGCGATCGGCACGCTGAGCGAAATCGGCGACCAGCCGCCGATGGTCGCGCTGGGCGTCGCGACCCTGCTCGGCAGCGCGGTGCGGCGCGATGCGAAGCTGGCGCGGACCGGGCTGCGGATGCTTGCCGCGCACGCGCTCGCGACTGGGGCGAAGACGGTGCTCAAGCGCAACATCGACCGTACCCGCCCGCATGCGCCGCTCAACGGTGGTGTATACAAGGCGAAACGCGGGCACAGCCACGACCCCGCGCTCAATTCCTTTCCCTCGGGCCACACCGCCGGTGCGGTCGCGGTCGCCCGCGCGGTCGCGCGCGCGTATCCGCAGGCCGCGCCCGCCGCCCTCGCCGGGGCCGGTGCGATCGCGGCGGTGCAGGTGCCACGCGCGCAGCATTATGTGTCGGACATCACCGCGGGACTGATCATCGGGCTGGCGTCGGAATGGCTCGCCAGCCGCGCGCTCGATGCTGCCGAGCGCGCGTGGCGGGCGCGGTCATGACCGACCGGCTCGCCGAACTTTCAGCCGCGATGACCGCGGCGGCCGCGCGCGACGATTTCGAGGAAGCCGCACGCCTGCGCAACGAACTGTTCGTCCTGCGCGCCGGCGGTCAGGCGGCCGCAGAGGGCGGCGACTTCGCCGGCATCAAGCGCCAGCAACCCGGCGCGATGGGGATCGGCTCGCAACACCCCCGCCCGGCCGCGCCGAGCGGGTGGACAAAGCCGAGGAAGCCACCGACCCAGACCACCAATACGAGTCGGCGAGGGAAGGGGCGCTAGGCCAGCGCCGCCTTCAGATCATCGACCAGGTCGGTCCGTTCCCACGGGAAGAAGTCGCCCTCGGCCTTGCGTCCGAAATGGCCGTAAGCGGCGGTCTTGGCATAGATCGGCTTGTTGAGGCCCAGATGCGTGCGGATGCCGCGCGGGGTCAGGCCGCCGAGCTTAGCGATCTTGCCGATCGCTTCCTCGATCTGGTCGTCGCCGACCGTGCCGGTGCCGTGGGTATCGACGTAGAGCGACAGCGGCTTCGACACGCCGATCGCGTATGCCAGCTGGATCGTGCAGCGCTGGGCCAGGCCCGCGGCGACGATGTTCTTCGCCAGATAGCGGGTGATGTACGCGGCCGAGCGATCGACCTTGGTCGGGTCCTTGCCCGAAAACGCGCCGCCGCCGTGCGGGGCCGCGCCGCCATAGGTGTCGACGATGATCTTGCGCCCGGTCAGGCCGGCGTCGCCGTCGGGCCCGCCGATCTCGAAGCTGCCGGTCGGGTTGATGTGATAGACGGTTTCGTCGCTCAGCAGGTCGGCCGGGATCACGCCCGCGATCACCTGCTTCACATAGGCGTGGAGCTCGGCTTCCTTGTCGCCTTCGTCATAGCCCTTGCCGTGCTGGGTCGAGACGACGATCGCGGTGGCGGCGACCGGCTTGCTGCCCTCGTAACGGAGCGTCACCTGGCTCTTGGTGTCGGGCTCGAGGAACGGGGCCGCGCCCGAATGGCGGTCGGCGGCCATCTGCTCGAGGATCTTGTGGCTGTAATACAGCGTCGCCGGCATCAGGTCCGGGGTGTCGTTGGCGGCATAGCCGAACATGATGCCCTGATCGCCGGCGCCTTCGTCCTTGTTGCCGCTCGCGTCCACGCCCTGCGCGATGTGCGCGGATTGCGGATGCAGATTGTTCTCGAAGCGCAGCGTCTCCCAGTGGAAACCGTCCTGTTCGTACCCGATCCGCTTCACGGTCTGGCGCACCGCCTGCTCGACCTCGTCGCGCACGCCGGGTGCCCAATTGCCGTCCTCGTCCATGATGCCCTTGCCGCGGATTTCCCCGGCCAGCACGACCAGCTGGGTGGTCGTCAGCGTTTCGCACGCGATCCGCGCCTCCGGGTCCTTCGCCAGGAACAGATCGACGATCGCGTCGGAAATCTGGTCCGAGACCTTGTCAGGATGGCCTTCGGAGACCGATTCGGAGGTGAAGAGGTAGGACGAGCGCATGAATTTCCTCGCGGGCAGAACGTGATATAAAGCTTTCGTTATATCACGCCCGTTAGCGGGCGCGGCGGCGCAGCGCAATCGCCAACGCAGCCAGCAGCGCGACGACCGCGGCGGCGAGCCAATTGCCTAAAGTTGCGAACAGTGTCGGTGCGCGGGCCGCAGGCAGCGGTACTTCGATCGCGCCCGGGCCGTGTCCCGGCACTCGCGCGAGCAGCGCGCCGTCCGCGCCGATCGCCGCCGAAATCCCGGTGGGAGTCGCACGGACGATCGCGACCCCTTCCTCGATCGCGCGCAACCGCGCCTGCGCCAGATGCTGCGGCGGACCCCACGCCCCGAACCAGGCATCGTTGGAGGGGTTGAACATCAGCGTCGGACGGTTGGCGCGGTCGACGACCTGTCCCGAAAACACGATCTCGTAGCAGATCTGCATCGCGACCCGGCCGAAGGTGCCAAGCGCCATTCCCCGCGGTCCCGGACCGTCGCGGAAGTCGAGGTCGCCCGGCACGATCCGCGACAGCCCGAGCGGCTCGAGCAGCCCGCGCATCGGCAGATATTCGCCGTACGGGACCAGATGCGCCTTGTCGTAGCGCCCGATCAGCCGTCCGCCCGCGCCGAGCGCATAGATCGAATTGGTCGCGGTCTGCAGCTCGCCCTTGGCATCGAAATCAAGCGCGTTGCCCCCAAACAGCAACACGTCGCGCGGACCCAGCACGCTGGCCAACCGCGCGCGCAGCCGGCGCGGCGAATCCTGCCAGAAATAATAGCGCCACGGATACCCGTCCTCGACCAGGTCGCGGACGACGCCCTCTGGCCAGACGATCAGCCGCGGCGCGGGTCCGGGTTTGCCCGACAGCGCGATCAGCGTGCGCAGCATCGGCTCGCGGTCTTCCTCGCTGCGCAGATCCTGGCCGATCCCGGGCTGGACGATGCGGACGATCGGAGTGTCACGGGATGGCGCGACGCCGCGATAGCTGGCCCATTGTCCGGCCAGCAACGCGGCGAGACCCGCGGTCGCGGTCAGCATGGATGCCGGGCGGCGGGGGATGAGCAGGAGCACTCCCGCCAGCACCACCGTCAGCCCCGACAGTGCATAGGTCCCCACCCACGCCGCGATGTGCGCGACCGGCTGCACCGGCACCCAGATCACGCCCAGCGGGTTCCAGACATAGCCCGTGAACAGCTGCGAACGCAGCCATTCGGTCACGATCCACGCCGCCCCGAACGCCAGCGCAAACGCCGCGTCGGGCTTCACGCCGCGCGCCAACCGCCACGCCAGTCCCGCCGCCAGCGCCGGATATACCGCCAGGTAGAGCGCAAGCGCGACCACCGCGCCATACCCCAGCGCTGGCGGCATCGCCTGCTGATACTCGAAGGCCTGCTGGATCCAGCTATTGGCAACGGTGAAATGCCCGACCCCGAACACCCAACCGCGCAGCAGCGCCTGGCGGAGCGTAGGGGCGTCGTGGACGAGCCAAAGCCACGCGGCGAGGCACGCAACCGTCAGCGGCCAAACTTCGAGCGGCGCGAACCCGAGCGCCGCGAGCGCGCCGAGGAAGAGGCTGAGGGCGGCGGGGAAGCGGTGTATCGAACGACCAAACCCGATGTACCCCCGCGACGGCGGGGGTCCAGCCTGGGCTCCCGCCTTCGCGGGAGCACATTGAATGTTGTCGTCTGCCAAGATGTTTGCGCTGTCCTACATACCATCTGCTGCGTAAACCGCCGAAGTGCAGCGGAGGTCGCTTCTCAAACGAGGGGCTAAGGTCGGAACGAAAAAACGTGCCAGCGTCTCAACATTCTCAACATTCGCCCGACGAAGCGGTGGCCATCCGCCCCTTCCACCTCGCCTTTCCGGTTCACGACCTCGCCGCCGCGCGGGCGTTCTACGGCGGCACGCTCGGTTGTCGCGAGGGGCGGTCGGCGGAGCGCTGGATCGACTTCGACCTGTTCGGGCATCAGTTGGTTGCGCACCTCGACGAGACCGCGAAGCCGGCTCGGGCGTCCAACCCGGTCGACGGCCACGACGTGCCGGTCCCGCATTTCGGCGTCGTGCTGACGATGCCCGACTGGCACGCGCTCGCCGACCGCCTCACCGCGGCGGGCATCGGCTTCGGAATCGCGCCGCATATCCGCTTTGCCGGCCAGGCGGGTGAACAGGCGACGATGTTCTTTCGCGACCCCAGCGGCAACGCGCTTGAGTTCAAGGCGTTTGCGAACGACGACATGATCTTTGCGACGGAGACGACATGAATCAGCCGGTCGATATCGACATTCCGCACAAGCTCGGCCGCGCCGAGGCGAAGGCACGGATGGACCGCGGGATCGGCAAGCTCGCCGACTATGTGCCCGGCTCGGCGGTGACCGAACACCGCTGGGACGGCGACACGATGGCTTTCACGCTCGAAGCGATGGGCCAGCGCGTCGGCGCGCGGATGGAGGTGTTCGAAGACAAGGTCCACGCGGTCTTCGACCTGCCGCCGATGCTCGCGATGTTCGCCGGCAAGGTCCGCGATCAGCTCGCGAAGGGCGGACAGAAGCTGCTCGAATAGGCTTTAGACGTGCTGACGAGATACTGTACCCGCGCCCGCCCCGCGCTGACACGGAGATGATACTGGATCGGGGCGCGGTTCGATTGGTGGGATCAAGGCACTAGGAAGGGTGGCCGCGCCGCCGCCACGCCCGCAGGACATTAGTGAAAGTAGATGCAATTCAAAGCCACTACGCCGTTATTATCGGTTACCGACAAATGGACGCGGTGAGTTTCCTTTCCGACATCCTTGCGTTCCGCCAAGCTGCACGAACGCTGGTTTTCGCTGCCCGTTTCCGGACACGACTTGACGCCATGCGCCCGCAACATGGCCGCGAGCGCCTTTTCATATGGAACGCTCAACACGGTCTTGGCTTCATGAGTGGTTGCGAATCCACGCCCTTCAATCCATGCAAATTCGCGCGCGGCCAGCCCGAACGGGCGGATGCCCGTCTGGGCGAAATATCCCGCGCGGGTTTTGATATAGCCGTCGTCACCATCGCTTAGTCTGGTGGTCTTCATGGGTTTCAGCAGTTTATAGGCCTGATCGAAGCCCAATCGTCACTCCGCGAGCGAAGTCAGCGATGCAGGCGCCTGCGCCATCGCTGGCACGCCCGCCATTGCGACGGCCGACAGCAGCTTGGCGGCGAATGGATTGATCATTTCAACTCCCTGTTCTGTGACGCGATCCGTGAAGAATGCACGCTAGCAATCGACGCTATCATTTTGCCGCAACCCGCCACACAACGTTGCCGACGTCGTCGGCGACCAGCAGCGCGCCGGTCTGATCGACGATGACGCCGACCGGGCGGCCGCGCGCGTTGCCGTCCTTGTCGAGGAAGTCGGTCAGCACGTCGACGGGCTTGACCCCGGGCTCGGGAAAGCCGCGCTGTCCGAACGGCACGAACACGACCTTGTAGCCCGACACCGGTTTGCGGTTCCACGAGCCGTGCAGCCCGATGAACGCGCCGTCGGCGAAGTTCGCGCCGAGCCGGGCGTTCTGCGCGAAGGTCAGCCCGAGTGCCGCGACGTGCGGTCCGAGCGCATAGTCCGGCCGCCGCGAATATTGCCGCAACTCGTCGTTCTTGGGCTCGACCCGCGCGTCCTCGTACCCGCCCCAATAGAACCACGGCCAGCCGAAATTGTCGCCGAGCGTCACCGAGGTCAGATAGTCGGGGGCGATGTCGGAGCCGAGCATGTCGCGTTCGTTGACGACGGTCCAAAGGCGCCCCGAGCGCGGCTCCCACGCCATCCCGTTGGCGTTGCGCAAGCCCGCGCCGAACACCCGCATCGCCTTCGTCGCGGGATCGACCTCGATGATCATCGCGCGGCGGCGTTCCTTTTCCAGCCCGCCCTCCGCCACGTTCGACGCCGAGCCGACCGACACGTACAGCTTCTTGCCGTCCGCCGACGCGACGACGTTGCGCGCCCAGTGATTGCCGCCGCCCGGGTAACGGACGACGGTTTCGGGTTCGCCGGTCAGCTTTGTAGCGCCGGTCCGATATTTGAAGCGCACCAGCGCGTCGGTGTTGGCAACGTAGAACGTGTCGCCGACCAGGGTCATGCCGTGCGGCGAATTCAACCCGCTGGCGAAGACCGAGCGCGCGTCGGCCACGCCGTCGCCGTCGGTGTCACGCAACAGGGTGATGCGGTTTGCCGACGGCACGCCCGCACCGGCCTTGCCCATCAACGTCTTCATGACCCAGCCCGTCAATCCGCCGCCCTTGCGCGGCGGCGAATTGCTTTCGGCGACCAACACATCGCCGTTGGGCAATTCGTAGAGCCAGCGCGGGTGCGAGAACCCCTTGGCGAAGGCCACGACCGCCAGTCCGGGGGCGGGGGTCGGGATCGCGTCGCCCCACCCGACCGCGTCGGCGACCTGCACCGTCGGAATGAGTTGCTTGCGCGGCGCGGTGATCTCGGGCCGCGCGCCCTGGACGCGAGCGATGTCGACCTGCGCGGTGTCGGGCCAGCCGAGATACACGAGCCCGCCGATGCCGAGCAGCACCAGCAGCCCCAGAACGATCAGAATGTGTTTGCGCATGGTCCGGCCCTTGAAACGTCGCCGGGCAGGATAGCCCACCGCCGACGGTCGCGAAACCGCCGGCGGTGCGATTTGTTCAGCGGGTCAGAAGCGCGTCTTCGCGCCCAGGCTGAAGCTGCGGCCGAGCGGGTAGTTCTCGTAGGTCAGCCCGCCCTGCGTCCGGCGGAATTCCTCGCCGATGATGTTGCTTGCCTTGAACGACAGCTCGATCTGCTTGCCGCCGATGTCGATCGCCTTGGCGGTCACGAAGTCGAGCGTGATCGGCGGCTTTTCGATCACGTCCGGAACCCCGAACGACCCCACGTCAGAGATGCGCTTGCTCGCATAGTTGAACAGGAAGGCCCAGCGCTCGCCGGTCTTCTCGAAGCCGACCTGCAAATTGCCGAGGTACTTCGACTGTCCTTCCAGCGGCCGCGACAGGCTGGTCAGAATGCCGGCCTGCGCCGGGGTGATGTCGATCGACGATTTCGAATAGGTGAAATTGCCGATCACGAAAACGCGGCGATCGGTAAAGAAATTCTCGCCGCCGATCCATTCGCCGAGCGGTGCGGTCAGCTCCAGCTCGACTTCGCCGCCGTACAGTTCGGCGCCCGCGGCGTTGATGAAGATGCGCCGCGCGCCGTCGCCGAACGGCGACAAGGACCGCTCGATCGGATTGTCGAATTTCTTGTAAAAGCCGCCGAGCGAAAAGATCTGCTGCTTGCCGAAATACCATTCGTAGCGGGCGTCGTAATTGTCGATCTTGGTGATGTTGAGCGTCGGGTCGCCCTGCTCCTCGACGTCTTCCTCGACGTTAAGGATCACCGCCGGCGACAGCTCGCGCAAATCGGGGCGCGACAGCGTCTTCGAATAGCCCGCGCGCAGTTGCATATTCCTGGCAAATTCCCACGTCGCGGTCGCCGCCGGCAGGAACTCACCCTGTTTCAGCGTGCAGACGATCGGCGCGACGAAGCCGGCGGTCGCACCGATCGTGCAGCGGTTCGACGCCGGGACGGTCCCGACAACCGCGGCGCCATTCACCGTCTGCTCCGAATGCTCGTAGCGCACCCCGCCGGTCAGCCGCACCTGCTCGGTCAGCTGTAACTCCAGCGCGCCGTAACCGGCGTAGCTTTCCTGATCGGCCAGGAACGAGTTGGCCGGCCCGTCGGTCTGCGTCAGCACCAGCCCGCCCGGTCCGATATTGTCGGGGCTGAAGATGATTTCCGGAACCCGGGTCAGCAGCCCGGTGCCGGCGGCGGTGCCCGGAATGATGAAGCTGTAGCTGCGCGAGGCGTATTCGCGTTCTTTCTTGTTATATTGGCCGCCCAGCTTGATCACGGTTTCCAGCCCGCCGATGTCCCCTGAAAATTTCAGGTCGGCGCCGCCTTCGTAATTGTCGTCGACCAGCGCGGTGAAGCGGCGCGAGTTGCGCGGGGTCTGCGGCGCCAGGCTGAAGCCCGCATCGTTCGGGCCGATCACGTAGCGATAGCTGGTCAGGAAGGGCGTGACGCGACTGGCGCGGGCGTAGGAGCCGCGCCAGTCGAAATCGACGCGCCAATCCTGACCCAGGTCGAAGCGGTGGTCGCCGGTCAGCTGGTTGACCCACAATTCCTGTTCGATGAACGCGATCCGCTGGTCGCTGATGACGTTGGTCGAATCGTCGATCGGGTTCCGGCCGCGCTGGATCTGCGCGATCTTGTCGGCCTTGCGGACGATCGTCGAGGTGACTTTCAGCTTGTTGCGGTCGTCGAGGTCGAGCCCGAAGGCGACGATCCCGCCGAGCTGCGCGGTCTCGATCGTCTGGTTCAGGCCGCAGCTGCTCGCGTCGAGCCGGGTCGGGTTGAACCCCGCGCAGGCCGCGGGCGCGAACGACGAGCGCACCTCGAGCCCGGTCGCCACGGTACCGAAGCGGTTCCGGACGCCGAAATTGTTGCGGATCTGGTTCGACAGGCTGAACGCGCCGACGATCCCGGCGCGCATCCCGAGCAGGTCGAAACGGGTACCCCCGGTCGCATTGATGTCGAGGTCGGGGCGATTTTCCTGCCGGTCGATGCTGAAGCGCGGCCGCGCGGTGACGAGCGAACGGCCGGCGCGCTGGAGCTGGACCGGGGTCAGGCTGGTCAGCGTCGGATCCAGCCTGACCGCGTCCGGCAGTTCGTAGTGGAAGTCGCCGAAGCCGAGGCTGTCGAAATCGCCGCCCTCGAAACTGAACCCGGACTTGAAAGTGCTGGCGTCGTTATAGCCCGCCGACCCACCGATTTCGAAAAAGGGCTTGCGCGGAATGGCGAGCGTCTTGAGCTGGACCAGGCCGCCGCCGAATTCGCCCGGAAATTCGACCGAATAGGTCTTCTGGATGACCGCACCCGACAGCAATTCAGTCGGGAACACATCGAGCGGCACGATCCGGCGGAGTGGTTCGGGGCTCGGCAGGACCGAGCCGTCGAGGATCGCCGACGAATAGCGGCCGCCGAGACCGCGGACGTAGACGAAGCGACCATCGACCAGGCTGAGGCCGGTGACGCGGCTGAGCGCCGCGCCGATGTCGCTGTCGCCGGTCCGCTGCAGCGCGGCCTGATCGAGCACCGACACGATTTCCGACGTTTCGCGCTTCACGTCGGGAATGAAGCGCCCGGTGACGACCACCTCGCCCTCAACTGGCGGCGTGTCGGTGGCGGGCGTGGCAGGGGTCGATTGCGGTGGTTGCAGTTCGGCGTCGGCGGCCGGATTTTCGTTCGGCGTCTCCGCCACCTGCGCGAACGCAGGGGTGGAGAGCGCGAACGTGGTGACGAGCAGCAAGCGCTTCAGCGTGCGGCGATTCATTGGCTGGCCCTTTCGAAACCGGGTGTCGGGGTCAGGCGCGGTTGAGGAATTCGGTCCAGCCGAGCGTCCAGTTGGCAGCCGTGCTCTGCACCGCGCCGATCCCGGTCGGGGTCGTGAAGAACGCGCCGAAGCTGGCGAGCGAAAACACCGGCGTGCCATTCTCGTTGCCGCCGTTGATATAGGCGATGCCGCCAGTGACCTGCGGCATCAGCGTGCTGCCTTGACCCGATTTGTTGTTCGGATCGGCGGCGAACAGGGCCGGTAGCGGGCCGTCATCGGTGTCGGTCGCCAGCGCCTTGGGCGCGCTGACGAACAGCGAGCGGAACACGACATTGCCGGCGCTGGCCTGCGCGTAGCTCGACGAGCCGTCGATATCGAGCGCTTCGGTCCGGGTCGGCCCCGCCAGCACAGAGTTCAGGAAGCGGACCCCGGTGCCATCGCGGAACAATGCACGGCCGCCCGACCCGGTCACCCCGGTCTGATTGGTGCCGATCAGCGTGATGTTCGACAGGACCGGATTCGACCGCGGCGTGGTTTCGTTCGCGCCGGCGAGGTTGTCGGCTTCGATGCCGTTGTCGCCGGTCGGGTTGTTGCCATTGGCGACGTAGAGCCCGAACTGGAAATTGCCGACCCAGCCGTCGGTCCAGTCGAACGCATCGTCCGAGGTGCCGGTGCAGATGACGTGCTTCAAATTGACGGTGCCGCCGAACATTTCGACGCAATCGTCATAGGCCTGGTGAACCTGGAGAAAGTCGACCAGCGTGCCGTTCCCGACCGCCTGGAAGGCGACGCCGTTCAGTTCGTTCTGCCCTGCCGCGCCGCCGACCGCCAGCCCGACGTCGAAGCCGGCATAGCGGACCTGAACATAGCGCAGCGTTCCCGAATTGTCGGCCGGATTGGTCCCGCCGCGAATCTGGTTGGAGCCGCTGATCCCGGTCGAACCCTCGCCGACTCGGGTCGGGTTGTTGGTCGGGGCGAGCCCGTTGATGACGATGCCGCCCCATTCGCCGCGCGCGGTGGCATTGGTGTCGAGGTCGGCGCGGCCGCGGAAGCTGGCGCGCTGCGCAGACAGATTCAGATCGTCGTCATAATCGAGATCGGCGGCGCTGGTGAAGATGATCGGCTGCGCGACGTTGCCGTCGGCGATGATGCGCGAACCGTGCTGGACGACGATATAGGCGTTCGGGTCCGATGCGTAGGTCGTCACGCCCGGCAGCACGGTCAGCACCGCGGGGTCGCCGCCGCCGGTTTCGAGTGTCGAGACGCCGACGTCGAAGCGGGCGTTGAGCTGATAGATGTTGCCCGGGGTCAGCGTCAGGTCGTTGAGGATGCGACTGGGCAGGCGGCAATGCGTTTCGCTGCCGACGGTCACCGCCGTGGTCTGCGCCGGGCAATTGGCGGTGCCGGTCCCGCCGCCCGTGCCGGTGCCGGCACCCGTGCCGGTGCCGGTTCCGGTCCCGCCGGTGCCGGGATTGGTGCCGGTCGTGCCGGGGCTGGCGAGTTCGGCGGTGCTGTCGCCGCCGCAGGCGCTGAGGCCCAGGCTGGCGACGCCGAGGAACAGGGTGGCGAGGATGCGAGTGCGCGACATCGGAAGAGTTCTCCGCTCGTGAAAAAGGTTCGACGGAGCGGTTTGCGCGTGGCCGAATCACCCCGTTCGAGCCGCCCCTGTGAGGCAGGCCCTAGGCGGTGGATTTGACGGTTCGGCGTAGATTGCGTGACGGTTCGGGGACTCGTCCGTGACGGTTCAAAGACTCAGGAGGCCGGGTCGGCCGGCCGGCAGATCGAGCGGAAGCCCGCCGCCATGAAGGTCGCCATGCGCGCTTTCACCGCAACGAAATCCTCCGACCGGGCGAGGCCGCCGGACAGTTTGTCGATCCGTCCGGTTCGCGCCAGCGTCAGCATCAGCGCCCCGGTCACGAAGTGATAGCCCCAGAAGATATCGACCTCCGCACAGTCCGGCAGCGCGCGCTTGAGCAGGTCGATCAGCTTGAGGACGACCGGGTCGAAGTGGCTGTCCATCATTTCCGCTCCCCATTCGGGGGTATTGGCGACCTGCGCGCCCAGCGCGGCATAATTGCGCCAGCCCTCGCCGCCCTGGATGTACAGGTCGAGGTCGGTATCGAGAAAGGCGTGGAGCGCGCCCTCCACGGTCGGCTTGCCGCCGGTCGCGCGGTCGTGGTCCTCCATCGCCTTCATGCGGCGCTCATTGGTGATCGGCGCGCGGCGCGCGAAGACGGCGTCGAACAGCTTCTTCTTGTCGTCGAAATAATAGTTGAGCAGGGTGTGATGAACCCCGACGCGCTTGGCCACGTCCTTCAGCGTCGTTCCGTACAGCCCGTGTTTGGAAAACAGCTCCTCCGCGGCATCGACGATCTGTTCGATCGTTTCGGCGCGTTGTTCCGCCTTGCGCGTGCGGCGGACGGGCGTGGCGGGCTGGGTCATGGCCCCGTCACTCCCGGCTAAATCCGCGAGCGTCAAGCGGCTGCACCGTACCCCCGATAAATATTCACACGCGAGTGAGCGTCCATTGACAGCAAGGCGGCGGTGAGGCCACAATCGCAGCGACAAGCCCGGTCCGCGGGCAGGAGAGGACGATGGCGGCAGGTATCGACAGCGGGAGCGCCACAGCCGCGTCCGCTCGCGCCGGAACCCGGTCGCGGCATCCCGGCATCGTGCTGGCGATGCTGACGTTCGTCTACGTCCTGAACTTCCTCGACCGCCAATTGCTCGGCATCCTCGCCAAGCCGATCCAGGACTCGCTGCACGTCACCGATGGTCAGCTCGGGCTGATCGGCGGGCTGTATTTCGCGATGTTCTATTGCTTCATCGCCATTCCGGTCAGCTGGCTCGCCGACCGCACCAACCGGGTCGCCGTGCTGACCGCGGCCTGCGCAATCTGGAGTGCTGCCACCATCGCCTGCGGCCTGTCGCGGACCTATCCCGAACTGGTGGTCGCACGGATGATGGTTGGATTTGGCGAAGCGGGCGGGGTGCCGCCGTCCTACGCGCTGATCACCGACACGTTCGGTCCGGGCAAGCGCGGGATGGCGTTCGGCATCTACAATCTTGGTCCGCCGATCGGCGCGGCGCTCGGCATTTCGCTGGGCGCGACGATCGCCGCGCTGTTCGACTGGCGTGATGCCTTCGTCGCGATCGGCATCGTCGGTATCGTCGCCGCCGCCGTCCTGCCGTTCATCGTCCCCGAGCCAGCGCGCGGCGCGACCGATCCGGCCGCAACGGCAGTCCATGAAAAGGCGCCGTTCTGGGCCACGGTACGCGCGTTCTTCGCCAACCCGGTGCTGACCCTGGCGGCGTTCGGCAGCGGCGCGACCCAATTCGTGACCTATGGGCTGGGCAATTTCGCGGTGCTGTTCCTGATGCGTGAAAAGAACATGGCGCTGACCGAGGTCGCGGTCTGGTACGCGCTGGCGCTGATCATCGGCATGGGCGGCGGGATGATCGCCTCGGGCAAGATCATCGACCGCTTCACGCGCCGGTCGCGCCGCGCGTTCGCGCTGGCGCCGGCGATCTCGCTCGCGGTCGCGGCGCCATTCTACATGGCGTTCGTGTGGGCGCCGGCCTGGCCGCTCGCGCTCGCGCTGCTGACGGTCGTGATGTTCTTCAATTATTTCTACCTCTCCTGCTCGGTGACGCTGGTGCAGGAAGAGGTGCCCGCAAACCAGCGCGTGCTGGCGGGCGCGCTGCTGCTGCTGATCATGAACTTCATCGGGCTGGGGCTGGGGCCGACGTTCGTCGGGGCGGCGAGCGACTGGTTTGCGGCGCGCGGCAACGCGAACTCGCTCCAGCTCGCGCTCTATTCGATCACGCCATTCTATCTCATCGCGATCGGGCTGTTCTTGCGGCTCGCGCGGACGCTCGGCATTCAGGAGAAATCAGCATGACCGTCCTGGCTCGCTTGTTGGGGCTGGCGCTCGTCGTCACGGGATCGACCGCGCTCGCCCAGGCACCAATCGTCGACGCTCCCGCCGGAAAGGCGCGGGGGACGACCGACGGCACCATCCGCGTGTTCAAGGGGCTGCCCTATGCCCGCCCGCCGGTGCGCGGGCTGCGCTGGCGTCCGCCGGTGCCGCTTACGCGCTGGAGCGGCGAACGCGCCGCGAGCGACTTCGGCCCGGCGTGCGTCCAGCCGCAGGTCAAATCGGCGTCGGTCTATTCGAACGACCCGATCCCGGTCAGCGAGGATTGCCTGACGCTCAACATCTGGACCCCGGCGAACGCGAAGAACGCCCCGGTGCTGTTCTGGATTCACGGTGGTGCGCTGCTGACCGGGGCGAGCCGCGAGCCAGTCTACGACGGCCGCAAGCTGGCCGAGCGCGGCGTCATCGTCGTGTCGATCAACTACCGGCTCGGCGTACTCGGCTGGCTCGCGCACCCGTCGCTGACCAGCGAATCGCCGCAGAAGATTTCGGGCAATTACGGCCTGCTCGATCAGATCGCGGCGCTGACCTGGGTCCGGAACAACATCGCCGCATTCGGCGGCGACGTGCGCAACGTCACCATCGCGGGCGAGTCCGCGGGGGCGCTCAGTACGCTGTACCTGCTGTCCTCGCCCGCCGCGCGCGGCCTGTTCCAGCGCGCGATCGCGCAGAGCGGATACATGGTCTCGATGGCGGAGCTGCGCAAAAGCGTGTTCGGCGCACCGTCGGGTGAAGCGCTCGGCCAGCTGGTCGCGGGCGGACTGCAGGCACCCGACCTCGCGGCAATGCGCGCGATGGATGCTCAGCAGATCACCGACACCTCGGCAAAGCTGGGCTTCGCGCCGTTCGGCGTGGTCGACGGCCTGGTTCTGCCGCAGCAGATGGTCGACACGTTCGACCAAGGGAAACAG
This sequence comes from Pseudomonadota bacterium, assembly GCA_040385975.1. Classification (GTDB taxonomy): domain Bacteria; phylum Pseudomonadota; class Alphaproteobacteria; order Sphingomonadales; family Sphingomonadaceae; genus Sphingomonas. Next base: position 33,272 of record JAZKGJ010000074.1, read on the forward strand.
GCCCCGGTGCCGGTACTGGCGGGGTTCAACCAAGGCGAAATCCGCACGCTGATGATGCTGGCCGCCAAGCCACCCGCCACTGCGGCGGACTATGAAAAGCAGATTCGCGAGCGCTACGGCGACCTCGCCGACGCGTTTCTGAAGCTCTATCCGGCGGCGGATTACCGCGACAGCGTCCTCGCGACGCCGCGCGATGCGCTCTACGGCTGGACCTCGCAACGGCTGGCGCGCAAACAGGCCGCGCTCGGGGTGCGGTCGTATCTGTACCTGTTCGACCACGGCTATCCGGCGATGGACCAAGCCGGGCTGCATGCCTTTCACGCTGCCGAACTGCCCTATGTGTTCGGGACCGCCGATCGCACGCCTCCCAACTGGCCCAAGATCCCGGCGACCGGGCAGGAGCGCGCGCTGTCCGACGCGATGCTCGATTATTGGGCGAGCTTCGCGCGCGACGGCACGCCGGTCGCGGCAAAGGCGCCCGCTTGGCCGACCTACGACACGAGCGGGAGCTTCATGCTGTTCGGCGCGACCCCCGAAGTGCGCACCGCGCTGATGCCCGGGATGTTCGAGTTCAACGAGACGGTGATGTGTCGCCGCCGCGCGGACGGCAAGAACGGCTGGAACTGGAACGTCGGGTTGAACGCGCAGAAGCTGCCGCCGAAGATCGCCGGTTGCAATTGATCAGGCGGCCTCGGCGACGATGACGCCGTCGGCATAATCGGCGCGCAGCCGGACCTTGTCGATCTTGCCGGTCGCGGCGAGCGGCATTGCGGCGACGTCGATCACCTGGCTTGGGATCCACCAATCAGCGACCTTGCCGCGCAGCAGGTCGAGCAGCACGCGGCCGTCGCCGGTGACACCGCGCTCGACGATCAGCACGGGACGCTCGCCCCATTTCGGGTCGGGCCGCGCGATGACCGCGACATGACGGACCGAGGGATGCGCGCCGACGATCGCCTCGATCTCCGCGGGGTTGATCCATTCGCCGCCCGATTTGATCAGATCCTTGGCGCGGCCGCAGATCGTCAGATTGCCGGCGCGGTCGATCGTCGCGAGATCGCCGGTGTCGAAATACCCCTCGGCGTCGAGCGCATCGGCATCGCTGCCGAAATAACGGTCGAGGACGCTTGCGCCCTTGACCTTGAGATGTCCGACGACGCCGCGCTGTTCGGCCAAGGTGACGCCGGTCGCGTCGGTCAGCTTGAGGTCCAGCCCGACCGGCGGGCGCCCCGCGCTGCCGCCGGTCTGGGCGGCGCGGCCGGCGGGCGCCATCGTCCCGACCGGCGACAGCTCGGTCATCCCCCAGCTGGTCTGGACCCGCACCCCGAGCTGCGTCGCGAGCCGGTCGAGCAGTGCGTCGGGACAGCTCGAGCCGCCGATCACGACCCGTTCGAGCGCGGGCAACGCCTCGCCGCGCGCTTCGAGATGGTCGGCCACTCCGAGCCAGACCGTCTGCACCCCGACCGCGACCGTGACGCCCTCATCGCGCATCAGCTTGGCCAGGCTGGCGCCGTCGAGCTGCCGGCCCGGCAGCACCAGTCTGGTGCCCGCCGCGGGCGCGGCGAACGGCAGCCCCCAGCCGTTGGCGTGGAACATCGGCACCGCCAACAACAGCACATCGCGCGCGGTCAGCGCGATCGCATCCGCCTGCAAAGCGCGCAGCGTGTGAAGGTAGTTGGAGCGGTGGGTGTAGAGCACCCCCTTCGGCTGGCCGGTCGTACCCGAGGTATAGCAAAGTCCGGCCGGAGAATTCTCGTCGAACTCACCCCAACGGTGCGGCGTGCCGTGTTCGGCCAAAAGCGTATCCAGCTGGTACGTCGCGACCGTGCCGACCGCGCCGACCGCGCCGTCGAGCACGATGACCAACCGGACGCCGGGGCAGTGTGGCAGCATCTCGCGCAGCAGCGGCATCAGGTCGGCGGCAACCGCGACGACGCCGTCTTCGGCCTCGTTGACCATGGCCACCAGCTGCGCGGCGGTCAGCCGCGGGTTCAGCGTATGGCACACCGCACCCATGCCCATGACGCCGTAATAGATTTCCAGGTGATGGCGGGTGTTCCACGCGAGCGTGCCGACGCGGTCGCCCGGGCAGACACCGTGCGTCGCCAGCGCCCCCGACAGCCGGTTGGCGCGCTCGCGCAGCTCGGCGTAACCGAACCGTGCGACCGGCGTACCCGCCTCGGCCCAGACGTTTTCGCAGTCCGGAAACCACTTGCCCGCGTGGTCGAGGAATTTGTCGATCGTCAGCCCGAAAGTCTGCATCTCACCCTACGCACGATCGACCCGCCGACCAGTTGCGCGACACGCGAAAGCGGCGCGCGACCGGCCGGGCAAGTGGCTAAAACGCCTTGGTGAACTTCACGCCGTACTGACGCGGCGGGCCGGCAAAATAGAGGCCGCTGTTCAGCGCGCCCGGATAATGCTGGTCGGTCAGGTTGGTCGCATAGGCGGTCACCGTCAGCGTGTCGTTGGTATAGGCCAGCTGCGCGTTGAGGATGTTGCGGTCCTCGATCCGGTCGCCACGCGCGCGGTTCTGGAACAGCGTCGCCCACTGCGCGCCGACATGTCCGAAATTGACCCGCGGAGTCAGCGTGCTGTCGCCGCCGAGCGGAATTTCATACGACGCCGACACGTTGAAGGTGAACTTCGGCGCATACGTCTGGTCGCGGCCCTTCAGGTTGAGGCACAATGCGCTCTGCGGTCCGGTCTCGGGCAGACAGGGGGTAAGGCTCAGCGTGCCGCGCTGATCGAGCGCAAAGAACTGGCCCAATTCGCTATGCGTGACGTTCATGCCAACATCGAACCCGAACCGGCCGAAGCGCGCCTCGGCTTCGGCTTCCATGCCGTAGATCTTGGTTGTGCCGGGAACGTTGATCTCAAGCCCGAAGACCGGCAGCGTCGGATTGCCGATGATGACCTGGAAGTCTTTGTAGCTGTTGTAGAAACCGTTGAGCGTCGTGCGGATGCGACGATCGGCGAAGCTCGACTTCCAGCCCAGTTCGTACGACGTGATGGTTTCTTCGTCGAACGGCGCCGGGATGCCCAGTCCGACCGGGACGTTCAGCCCGCCCGGCTTGAACCCCGTCGCGATAAATCCGTACAGGTAGTTGGTGCTGTTGGCTTCCCAGCCCAGCGACGCCTTGTACGAAAAGTCGTCCGACTTGGTTTCCTGAATTGCCGACAGCGGCAAGCCGAACTGAAGGATGTCGACAAAATTGCGGCTACGGCTGGCGGTGTAGCGGCCGCCGACTTCGAGCTTCAATTTCGGCGTGATCGCAAAACCGAGCTGGCCGAACGCCGCCAGCGACCGGTTGGGGTTGGTGCCCTCCAGCTGATAAAGGCTGGCCGCGCCCGGTGCCGACGAATTGTCGATCGTGAACTGGAACGGTTCGAAGAAATAATATTTGTTCCAAAGTCCGAACGCGCCCAGCAGATAGGTGAACCGCTTGGTATCGGGCGAGATCAGCGTCAGTTCCTGAGAAAACTGACGCTCGCCGACGTTGTCGAAGAAGGTTCGATTGGCGGTCGCCGGAGCCAGCAGGGCGGTGCCGTCGAGATCGGCACGGTACTTCGTGTTGCCGCGCGAATAGGCGCTGACCGAGCGCAGCTGCAGCCCGCCATCGAACTCGTAATTCACGCGCAGGATGCTGCGGTAGAATTTGTCGCGGGCTTCCTGCGGCGAGTTCAGCTGTGCGTCGAACAGATCGCTGTAGGTGGTGGCGGGTGCGACGCCGACCGGACGGTAGTTCTGGAATGGCGTGGCGACATAGGCGCCCATGTCGAGATACACGACGTCGGTCTTGGACAGCACGGTCAGCTGCGACGACGGCTTCCACAACAGGCTGAAGCGCCCGGCGACATGGCGCTGGTCGCCGTTATTGCCGGTATAGTCCGTCCCACCGGGGCCGGTGATGTCGTAAAAGCCGTCGCGGCGCTGCCCATAGACCGCAAAGCGCGCGGCGAGCGTATCGCTGATCGGAATGTTGATCGCGCCCTGCACGCCGGCGTCGGAATAATTGCCGACGTTCGCGCTGATATAGCCCTTGTACGTTCCGCCGATGATCGGGTCGTTGCTGTTGACGAATACCGCGCCGCCGGTCGCATTCTGGCCGACGATCGTGCCCTGCGGCCCGCGCAGCACCTGGATGTTGGCGACGTCGTAATAAGGCTCGCCCTGGAAATAGCCGGGGAAGGTCGGCGCGCCGTCGCGGTAGGTGATGACGCCGGTCGCGGTCTGGCTGTTATGCTCGCCCTTGCCGATGCCGCGAACATTGAAATCGATGCCTTGACCGAAATTATTGATCACCAGGCTGGGGGTCGCGAACTGCAGCGCATCGACGTTGGCGACGCCCTTGTTCGCCAGCTCGGTTCCCGACAGGACCGAACCCGACAGCGGCGTAGTCGCCAGATTTTCATTGCGCCGCCGCGCGGTGACGATGACCTCGCCCTGCGATGGAGCGGGGTTTTCGGCCTGTTCGGTCGATGCGCCGGGGTCCGCCGGCGGCGTCTGCGCGAACGCGGTCCCTGCCGATGCCAGCGCAAGCGTCGAAACGCCGATCAGCCGTACCCAATGTCGCATGTCACCCTCTCCGAAAACCCAGCGCTCTGTGGCGCGATGCCGGGTCCATGCCCGAACCGGGCGGCGATTACAACATTAATTCACTTACGAGTGAATGAAGACTTGGGGCGTTGTAATCGGGTGTGTCCTGCCAAACCCACCGTTGCGGAGCGCGTCACAAGAAAATCCCGTGCCATCGAAGCTCGGCCGCGCGGAGCCCGGCAGACCCAGTCGGTCTCTTCACGAGCTTGGCGCGCCCGGCTGGATTCGAACCAGCGACCGCGGGCTTAGAAGGCTCGTGCTCTATCCAGCTGAGCTACGGGCGCGCACCGCGGCGGATTAGCGCGGATTGCGCGGCCGGGGAACCGTCCGCATAGTCGGGCCATGCGTGGGGAAGAGCCAGTTCGGATCGGTGCGGATGCGGTCGCGGGGCGGCCGCTCCGCTACTACGATCTGGTGATGGCGGCGTTTGTCGCGATCCTGCTGTTGTCGAACGTGATCGGCGCGGGGAAGGTCGCGCAGATCTGGCTGCCCGGCATCGGTTACTGGCCATTCGGGGCCGGTATCCTGTTCTTCCCGATCAGTTACGTGATCGGCGATGTCCTGACCGAGGTCTATGGCTTCGCGCGGGCGCGGCGCGTGATCTGGGCGGGGACCGCGGTGGTGCTCTTCATGGCGTTCATGAGCTGGGTCGTGGTCGCGTTGCCACCCGCCCCCGGCTGGACCAATCAGGCGGCGTACGAGACGATCTTCGGGCAGGTGCCGCGCATCGTGCTGGCCAGCGTCGCCGCATTCTGGGTGGGCGAGTTCGTCAATTCGTACGTGCTCGCGCGGATGAAGGTGTGGACTGCGGGGCGGCATCTCTGGGCGCGGACGATCGGCTCGACCGTGGCGGGGCAGGGCATCGACAGCCTGATCTTCTACCCGCTCGCCTTCTGGGGCGCGGCGGGGTGGACCAGCGAACTGGTCCTAACGGTGCTGTTCACGCAGTGGGCGTTGAAGGTCGCGTGGGAAGCGATTCTGACGCCCGTCACCTATGCTGTGGTCGGCTTTCTGAAACGGCGCGAAGGGGTCGATGTGTACGACCGCACGACCGACTTCACGCCCTTTCGTACCGGGGTCTAGGCGGCGATCAGCTGGCGCCGCGCCGGTGCCAGCGCGCCCAGGAACTGCCGGGCGCTTTCCGCCCAGCTGAAACCCGCGCCGTACGTCGCGCAGGCTGCGCGGTCGCGCGACGCTGCGGCAAGAATCGCGACCGGCAGGTAATCGCCGAGCGCCCCGACCGCGGAGGTCAGCACATCGCGCGGCCCCGGCACCGGGAACGCCGCGACCGGGGTTCCACAGGCCAGCGCCTCGATCATCACCAGCCCGAAGGTGTCGGTTTTGCTGGGGAAGACGAGCACGTCGGCGGCGCGGTAGGCCTGCGCCAGTGCCGCGCCGTGCCGCGCCCCGACGAAATGCGCGTCCGGGTAGCGGGTCGACAGCGCGGCCAGCGCGGGACCGTCGCCGACCACCACCTTGGTCCCCGGGCCGGGGCAATCCAGAAACGCCGGCAAGTTCTTTTCGACCGCGACCCGACCGACATAGAGCTGGACCGGGCCGGGCAGTGCCGCGAGTACCGCATCGCGCGGGCCGTCGGGGTGGAACAGCGTCGGGTCGATGCCGCGGCCCCAGCGGCGGGTATGGCCCACGCCGCGCGCCGCCAGCTCTGTGTCGAGCGTCGGCGTCGCCGACAGGACCGCGGTCGCGGGCGTATGGAACCAGCGCACGTAACACCAGATCCGATCGGCAGAAATCCCGGTGCGGGCCGCGACATAGTCCGGGAAATGGGTGTGATAGGCGGTGGTGAAAGCGATCTCGCGCCGTCGGCACCAATGCCGCGCCGCGAGCCCCAGCGGGCCTTCGGTCGCGATGTGGATGGCGTCGGCACCGAACGCCGCGATCAGCGTGCCGACCCGCCCCGACCCGGCGAGCGCGAGCCGGATCTCGGGATAGGTCGGGCACGGAAGCGAGGCGAACCGGTCGGGTCCGATCACGAGCACTTCATGGCCCTGTTGCTGCAATTCGGCGCTGACCGCGCTCAGCGTGCGGACGACGCCGTTGACCTGCGGATGCCAGGCATCGGTGACGATTGCGATCCGCACCGTTCAGGCCGCCAGCGCGAGCGGCTGGTTGTGGACGCGGCCCGCGACCTCGTCCGCCCAGTTCAGGATTTCCATCCGCCCGTCGAAATGCTCGACCAACGCGGTGCAGCTTTCGACCCAGTCGCCGTCGTTGTAGTAAGCGACCCCGCCGATATCGCGCAGGTCGGCGGTGTGGATGTGGCCGCACACCACCCCGTCGACGCCGCGGCTCCCGGCGGCCTTGGCGACCACCTCTTCGAAGCGCGAGATAAACGCGACCGCGTTCTTGACCCTACTCTTGGCGTGCCGCGACAGCGACCAATACGGCAGCCCCATTCGCCGGCGGACCGCGTTGAAGACACGGTTGATCGCCATCAGCATTGTGTAGGCATGGTCGCCGACATGGGCGAGCCAGGGCTGCGCCATCGTCACCGCGTCGAATTCGTCGCCGTGCAGCACCAGCAGTCGGCGACCGTCGGCGGTCGCGTGGATCGCCTTGCGCCGGATTGCGATGCCGCCGAAGTCCATGCCGGAGAATTGGCGGAACATCTCGTCATGGTTGCCGGGGATGTAGATCATCCGGGTACCGCGCTTGGCGCGCTTCAACAGCCGGAACACGACGTCGTTGTGCGCCGCGGGCCAATGGAAGCGCTTCTTCAGCCGCCAGCCGTCGATCATGTCGCCGACCAGGTACATCGTCTCGCTGTCGGTGCGGTCGAGGAAATCGACCAGCATCGCCGCGTTGCAGCCGCGGGTGCCGAGATGGACGTCACTGATCCAGATCGTGCGGAACCGGCGGCGGTCGGAGGCGGGTCGTAAGCGGATCGGCGTCAGGTCGGTCATCGCGTGGCCCCCTTGGCTGGTGGGGGACCATTAGCGTGGCGATGTTACGGGCGAATCACGGTACGGTTACGGTTTGGGGACGCTCAAGCTGCAACCACGGCCAGCAAGCCTTCGAACAGGCGCCGCCCGTCCCGCCCGCCGTGGGCGGCTTCGAAGGCGCGTTCGGGGTGGGGCATCAGGCCGAGGACGTTGCCAGCCGGATTGAGCAGCCCGGCGATGTTTCGCGCCGAGCCATTGACGCTTTCGGCGTAGCGAAAGGCGACCCGGCCTTCGCCCTCCAGCCGGTCGAGCGTCGCGTCATCGGCGAAATAATTGCCGTCGTGATGCGCGACCGGGAAGGACACCGTTTCGCCGGCGCGGTAGGCACTGGTGAAGGCCGACTGGCTGTTCTCGACGGTCAGCGCAACGTCGCGGCAAACGAAGTTCAGCCCTGCGTTGCGCATCAGCGCGCCGGGTAGCAGCCCGGCTTCGGTCAGGACTTGGAAGCCGTTGCAGACCCCCAGCACCGGGGTTCCGCGGTTGGCGGCGGCGACCACCGCCTGCATCACCGGCGAGCGCGCCGCAATTGCGCCCGAGCGCAAATAGTCGCCATAGGAGAAGCCCCCCGGCACCGCGATAAGCGCGAGGTCGTCGGGCAGGTCGCTGTCGCCGTGCCAAACCATCGCGGGCGCGCGGCCGGTGGTTTCGCGGAGCGCGACGGCGAGGTCGCGGTCGCAGTTGGAGCCGGGGAAGACGACGACCGCCGTCCTCACGCCGCGACCTTCTCCACGCGGTAATTCTCGATCACCGTGTTCGCCAGCAGCCGCTTGCACATATCGTCAAGCGCCGCGTCGGCGGTGTCGTCGGCGACGTCCAGCTCGAAGACCTTGCCGGCGCGCACGTCGCTGACGCTGCCGAAGCCCAGCCCGCCGAGGGCCTGTTGAATTGCGCGCCCCTGCGGGTCGAGCACGCCGTTCTTCAACGTGACGAAGACCTTGACCTTCACTTACAGACCCTTCGCCTTGCGGTGTTTCGCCAGGTCGAGCACCGCGCTGTCGCCGCCGTCGGGCATCAGCCCGAGCCGCCGCGCGACTTCCTGATACGCCTCGACCTCACCCCCCAGGTCGCGGCGGAAGCGGTCCTTGTCGAGCTTCTCGTTGGTGGTCATGTCCCACAGCCGGCAGCCGTCGGGGCTGATCTCGTCGGCCAGGATGATCCGGCCGTAATCGTTGTCCCAGATCCGCCCGAATTCCAGCTTGAAGTCGACCAGCCGGATGCCGACCCCGGCGAACAGCCCGCACAGGAAGTCGTTGATGCGGATCGCCAGGTCGGCGATGTCGTGCATTTCGTCCTGATTGGCCCAGCCGAAGGCAGCGATATGCTCCTCCGAAATCATCGGGTCGCCGAGCGCGTCGTCCTTGTAATAATATTCGATAATCGTCCGCGGGAGCTGCTGCCCCTCCTCGATCCCGAGCCGCTTGCTGAGCGAGCCGGCGGCGACGTTGCGCACGACGACCTCGATCGGGACGATCTCGACCTGGCGGATCAGCTGCTCGCGCATGTTGAGCCGCTTGATGAAATGGGTCGGCACGCCGATGTGGCCGAGCAACGTGAAGATGTGCTCGCTGATCCGGTTGTTGAGCACGCCCTTGCCGTTGATCGTGCCCTTTTTCTGGGCGTTGAAGGCGGTCGCGTCGTCCTTGAAATACTGGATCAGCGTGCCCGGCTCGGGACCCTCGTAGAGGATCTTGGCCTTGCCTTCGTAGATCTGGCGGCGGCGTGCCATGTGGCGGGGGTGTCCTCGTATCAGCGAGCCGGGGCCGTAGCGGATGGGGCGCGGTGGGGCAATCAGGTGGGTGCCGGCCACCTGTCCCGAATGCGCCGCCGCAGCCATAGCCAGCCGAACCACAGCGCCGCCAGCGCCAAGGCCGGCGGCCCGAGCAACGCGACCGCGCCGACGAGCACCGCGAAGGTCATCGTGGCCGAATCAACGGCGGTGTCGAATGCACGGGTCAGCGCCGACGACCGGACCGCGCGACCGCTCTCGTAGGCGAAGGTGACCGGCGTACGGGCGAGCGTGGCGTTGGCCTCGCTCGCCGCGCTGGTCGCGCTGGCGACGGCAGCTTGCAGACCGGCACGCTGGCGCTGCAATTCGCTGCGCTCGGTCGCGCTCACGTTCGGTCTGGCAAGCGCCGTGTCGAGCCGGGTGCGCTCGGCTTGCGCCTGGCGCCGCAGGTCGCCCTGCTTCGCGACTTCGGCACCCGCGTCGGTGCCCGTGATCGCCGCGTCGATCAGCATCCCCTGCGCGCGGACGATGGCGTCGATGCCCTGCTTGCCGAACGCGCGCGCAAGCGAAGGTTCGAGCTTGAAGGCGAGGGTCGCATCGATGGCGTCGTCGCCGACGAGCCGATACGTCATTCCAGTGATCCGGCAGCGCGCGATGCCGAGCCGCTCGCACGCTTGCGCATGCGCTTCCTGCACGCCGGCGATACGGGCGCCGGGCAGCTTGAAGGCGTAGCGATAATCGAAGGCGACCCCGGGGGCGGCGGTCACATCGACCCCCGGCGCAGCCTGATCGGCGGTGGCGCTCGCTTCGTTGCGCGGCACCTGGCCGCAACCCGCCAGACTCAACGCGAAAGTACCGATCAGAAGACTTCGCATATCGCTCGCTCCGCTCGTTTCGACCGGTGCACGATATCCCACTAATCTGATGGGTAAAGGACTATTTTGCGGCGAAGGCGACGTCGATCAGTTCACGCGTCTTTGCCCAAGCCCTACTTTCGGGGGCGATCAGTTCGACATGACCGGTGGCGGGCACGGTATGGAGCGTGACCGGGTCACCTGCCGCCTTGGCTTTCGCCAGATAGTCGGTCGCCAGCCGGTACGGGATGATCTTGTCCTCGCGCCCGTTGACCAGATCCTGCGGGACGCCGAGCGGCAGCAGGCGGGGGATGCTGGTGTCGGCGTAATGCGGCCCCGACCCGGGCGGCCCGCCGACCAGCTTGGCGATGACCTCGGTGCCGCAGCCATTGTCGGGACTGGCCGCGGTCGCCTCGAGATCGGGGAGCCCGCCCAGACTGATGACGCGCGCGAGTTTCAGCGGATGTTCGCCGCCGAGTGGATTGGCCGCACCGAGCTTGCCGCGACCCGCGAGCCAGAGCGCGAGATGGCCGCCCGCCGAATGCCCGACCGCGACGACCTTGCGCGGATCGAGCTGGAACCCGCGCGCCAGCCGTGCGAGCTGATCCGCGGCATTGGCGACGTCGGCGAAGGTGCCGGGGTAACCGCCGCCCGCGCGGTCGACCCCGCGGTAATCGATGTTCCAGACCGCATAGCCGTGGTCGCGCAGGTCGGCGGCGATCCAGTTCATCAGGCTGCGGTCGGCGATGCTGGTGGTCCAGCAGCCGCCGTGGACCATCAGCACGGTCTTGCGCAGCTGGCCCTTGGTGACCGGGGGCAGCCACACGTCGACCTTGTGCATCTGGTCGTCGCCATAGGTGATCGTCGCATCGGGCTTGGGCTGCGCGCGCTTGGTCAGGTCGGGCCAGGTGAGCAGGGGCTTTTCGGGCGATTGAGCGGCCATGGCGCACCCGGTCAACGCCACTGCGGCGGCGAAGGCAAGGCCGCGAATGTTGAGAATGTTGAGACGATAGAGTGTTTTTTCGCGACGTCTCCCCTTCGGAACATCCGTGGCGAAGCGGCGAGCGGAGGGGGAAGCGCGGTCGGTCATGGCGCGAATGTGCCATGGATGCGGGTCTGTAGGACAGCCGAAAGCATCCGCGTTGCGTCCAACGGCGGGGTCGCGCATCGTGTCGGGCATGACGAAGGTGACGAAAGCGAGCGTGGCACGCGCGATGCTGTATGGCGTGGGGCTGTCGCTCGCCGCGCTGGCGCTGGCGTGGATCGACTATCAGCGGATGGCGCGGACCCATGCGGCCGACCTGGCGCTGGCGCTGACCGCGGCGGGTTTTCTGGCGCTCGGGCTGTTTGCGGGCGCGCGGCTGTTCGGGCGGTCGGTGCAGCGGCCGCCGGGCAATCCGGCGGCGGTGACCGCGCTGAAGATCAGCGGACGCGAGCTCGACGTGCTGCGCGCGCTGGCGGCGGGGCAGGCGAACAAGGAGATCGCCCGCTCGCTCGGGGTGTCGCCCAATACCGTGAAGACCCACGTCGCGCGGCTATACGAAAAGCTCGACGCGCGGCGGCGGACCGATGCGGTGGCACGGGCGCGAGGGCTGGGAATCCTGTCGTAATTCGGGGCGAGCAGGGCGAAATCACCCGTTCGGGCGATTGCTTGCACCGGCCGATCGGGCATCGTCGGCGCGTCGAGAAACAGGGAGACGAAGCGTGCTGACCAACATTCTGAAGTCCGGGCTGGTCGCGGGGCTGATCGCCGGGGTCGGGCTGTCGCTGACGATCGCGGTCGCGGGCGACAGCATCGGCCACGGCTATCTCGGCATGGCGGTCGGCTATGCGATCATGCTGGTCGCGCTCAGCCTGGTGTTTTTGGCGATAAAGCGCGAGCGCGACGTCGCGGGCGGCGGTGTGATCCGCTTCTGGCCGGCGTTCGCGATGGGGCTGGCGATCTCGGCGATCGCGAGCGTCGTCTACGTGATCGCGTGGGAAACCGCGCAGGCGACGCTGATCCACGGCGATTTCGCCAAGTCGTACGGCGACGCGATCATCTCCGAACAACGCGCGGCGGGCGCGAGCGCAGCCGAGCTGGCGAAGACCATGCGCGAAATGGCGGAGTTCACCACGCAATATCACGACCCGCTGTTCCGCTGGCCGATGACGTTCATGGAGATATTTCCCGTCGGCGTGCTGGTGTCGCTGATCGCCGCGGCGCTGCTGCGCAACCCGCGGTTCATGCCGGCGCGGGGGTGATCGTCGTCGAACAGTTGTAGAACGCGCCCGCCCGCTGCTACGCGCCGCGGACGCATGGCCAGTCTTCCTCCCGACAATCCTCCCATCGGCATCCTCGATGCGCCGTTCGACCGGGCGCTCGAGGAACGGTATCTCGTCTACGCGCTCTCGACGATAACGGCGCGGTCGCTGCCCGATGTGCGCGACGGGCTGAAGCCGGTGCATCGGCGGCTGCTGTGGGCGATGCGGCTGCTGCGACTGGACCCGAGTCAGGGTTACAAGAAGTGCGCCCGCGTCGTCGGCGACGTGATCGGCAAATACCATCCGCACGGCGACCAGTCGGTCTATGACGCGATGGTGCGGTTGGCGCAGGATTTCGCGCTGCGGTACCCGTTGGTCGATGGGCAGGGCAATTTCGGCAACATCGATGGCGATAATGCCGCAGCGTACCGGTACACCGAGGCGCGGCTGACGCAGGTCGCGATCGACCTGATGGAGGGGCTCGACGAGGACGCGGTCGCGTATCGCCCGACCTACAACAACGAGGATCACGAGCCCGAGCTGTTCCCGGGCGCCTTCCCCAATCTGCTCGCCAACGGCGCGAGCGGGATTGCGGTCGGGA
>JAZKGJ010000075.1:0-5638 GCA_040385975.1 Pseudomonadota bacterium
GCTGACCGGCGGCGGTGCGCTGCTCCAGGGGCTCGACGAGGTGCTGCGCGACGAAACCGGGCTGCCGGTGACGATCGCCGACGATCCGTTGATCTGCGTCGCGCTCGGAACGGGACGCGCGCTCGAAGATCCGGTCTTTCGCGGCGTCCTGCACAGCGCGTAAGGCGCCTTATTCCAACCCCGAGCAGATGGGGGATGCATGGCGCCGTCCAACCGTCGCCCGGGTTTTTCGCGCCGGGCGCAATACAGCCTGTTCCTCGGCTATGTGATCGCTGGCGTCGGCGCGATCGGCGGGGTCGGGCTGCTCGCACTGTCGACCTTCGACCCGGTCGCGTTTCGCGCGCTGCGCGGCGGGGTGGCGGAGGTGACGACACCGGTGTCGTCGGCGCTGGCGGCGGGGGTCCGCACGCTGGCCGGGGTGCCCGCATGGGCGAGTGATTATATCGCGGTGGCGGACCAGAACCGCGCGCTGAAGCGTGAAATCGACAATCAGCGCGCGATGATCATGCGCGCCCGCACGCTGTCGTACGACAACCGCCGCCTGCGCGCGCTGTTGAAGGTGCGCGACGGGGTCAGCGAGCCGGTCGTCGCCGCGCGGCTGGTCAATTCCAGCGCGTCGAGCACGCGGCGCTATGCCACGCTCAACGCCGGCGCGTGGCAGGGGGTGCGGCCGGGCCAACCGGTCCGCGGGCCCGATGGGCTGATCGGGCGGACGATCGCGGTCACCCCCAACACCACGCGGGTCATGCTCTTGGCCGACCCGGAGAGCATCGTGCCGGTCCGGCGGACCCGCGACGGGCTGTCGGCGATCGCGGTGGGCCGCGGCGACGGCTGGATCGAATTGAAGTCGGCGGCGGCGAGTGCGGTCGATTTCGCGCGCGGCGACGTGTTCGTGACGTCCGGGACCGGCGGGCTGTTCCCGCCCGGCATCCCGGTCGCGCGGGTGATCGAAAAGGCCAGCGACACCGCATTGGGCCGCACCTTCGCGCAGCCCGACACGATCGACTATGCGCTGGTCATGAAGGTCTTCGTCGAACAGCCGATCGTGCCGGAGACCGCGCCGTGAACGCGTTCGACGATGCGCCGCCCGCGCTCGGCCTGCGCGCACGCGCGCCGGTGTCGGTGATGCTCGCCTCGCTCGTGACTATCCTGCCGTTCGTCGCGACCTTTCCGGTGCTGCCGCCGTTCGGCCTGATGCTGCTGCTCGGCTGGCGGCTGCGGCGGCCGGATGCGCTGCCGATCTGGGCACCGCTGCCGCTCGGACTGTTCGACGATCTGGCCAGCGGGCAGCCGCTGGGCAGCGCGATCGTGCTGTGGACCTTCGCGTTCTTCTCGATCGACCTGATCGAGCGGCGCGTCATGCTGCGCGGCTTCTGGCAGGACTGGCTGATCGCGGCGGGCGGAATTACCGCAGCGCTGATCGGCGGACGGCTGATCGCCGCGCCGCTCGGCGCGCATGTCGATACGGTGCTGCTGATTCAGATTTCGGTATCCATCCTGTTGTTCCCGGTCGCGGCGTCGCTCTGCGGCCGGCTCGACGCGCGGGGCGCTACGCCGTGAACCGCCCGACCAAGCTCGGCACCGAATCGGCGCAGGTCTACAGCTTCGGGCGGCGCGCATTGGTGCTCGGCGGGGTGCAGGCGGCGGTCGGGCTGGGGCTGGCCGGACGGATGACCTGGCTCGCGGTGGCGGAAAACCAGCGTTATTCGCTGCTGGCGGAAAGCAACCGCGTCAATCTGACGATGGTGCCGCCGCGGCGCGGCTGGATCGTCGACCGCCACGGCGCGCCGATCGCCGACAACCGCACCGACTTTCGCGTCGACATCATCCCCGACCGGCTGGAGAACAAAGGTCAGGTGCTGACCCTGCTGCGCCAGTTGCTCGAACTGCCACCCGACGAAATGGCGCGGATCGTCGCCGAACTCGACCGCGCGTCCGGGTATCGCCCGATCCAGGTCGCGGAGAACCTGGACTGGCGTCGCTTCGCCGCGGTCAGCGTGCGGCTGCCCGAATTGCCCGGAGTGTCGCCAACCCGCGGCTATTCGCGCAATTACCCGGCCGGCGCGGCGGTCGCGCATCTGACCGGCTATGTCGGCGCGGCGTCGCAGACACAGTTTCAGGAGAGCAAGGATCAATTGCTCGTCACCCCCGGCTTCAAGCTGGGCAAGGACGGGCTGGAAAAGGCGCTGGAGCGCCGTTTGCGCGGCACTGCGGGGGCGAAGCGCGTCGAAGTGACCGCGAACGGGCGGCTGGTCCGCGAACTCGCCACCCGCCCCGACGTGCCGGGCAAGCCGCAGCGGTTGACGATCGACCTCGGCCTGCAGGAATACGTTGCGCGGCGGCTCGGCACCAATTCGGGGTCGGCGGTCGTCCTCGACTGCTGGACCGGCGACGTGCGCGCGATGGTGTCGATGCCGGCCTATGACCCCAACAGCTTTTCGGACGGGATCAGCCGCAGCGAATGGTCGATGCTGTCGGCCGACGATCACGTGCCCTTGATGAACAAGGTGCTGCAGGGGCTGTACCCGCCGGGCTCCACGGTAAAGCCGATGAACGCACTGGCACTGCTGCGGATCGGCGTCGATCCGGCGCAGACGGTGAATTGCAGCGGTGCGATCCGGGTCGGCAACGGCACGTTCCACTGTCACAAGCGCCGCGGCCACGGCGCGGTCAATATGCGCACGGCGGTCGCGCAGAGCTGCGACATCTATTTCTTTCAGATGGCGCGGCAGCACGGCTACGACCGGTTCGCGACCACCGCGCGCGCGCTGGGGCTCGGCCAGCTGTTCGACCTGCCCTATCCGTCACAGCGTTACGGCACCGTTCCGGACAGCGGCTGGAAGCTGAAGAAATATAAGGAAAAGTGGACCGTTGCCGATTCGATCAACGCGTCGATCGGCCAGGGATACGTACTCGCCAACCCCCTCCAGCTGGCGGTCATGGCGGGCCGGATTGCATCGGGGCGCGCGATCGTGCCACGGTTGCTCTATGACCATCCGCACGGCGTGCCCGACCCGATCGGCTTCGACCCCGAACATCTGAAGATCGTCCACGACGCGATGTTCGCAGTGGTCAACGACGGCGGCACGGGGGGTGCGGCGCGGTTGCAGGTCCCGGGCGTGTCGCTCGCCGCGAAGACCGGCACCGCGCAGGTTCGGCGCATCACCATGGCGGAGCGCCGCTCGGGCGTGTTGAAGGACAGCCAATTGCCCTTCAAGCTGCGCGATCACGCGCTGTTCGTGTGTTTCGCCCCTGCCGACAAGCCGCGCTACGCCGCCTCGGTCGTGCTCGAACATAACGGCCATACCGTCCGCAATCTCGACACGCCGCTGATCGGCCGCGACATCATGACCTATCTGTTCGACCGCGACCGCGCCTTGGCGTCGCTGGCGGAGGTCGAGCCGACCTGGGGCGGCGACATCCGCACCCGCATGGCGACGCAGGCGACCGAATGGCGCGCGGCGCAGGCCGGGACGGTTGCCGCGCCGCCCGCCGCCGAGACCGTGGAAGCACCCGCGACGCAGGCCCGCGCGGTCCAGGCCGCCGCCAGCCAGCGCGACGCCGCCACCGCCGCCATCGCCGACGAAGAGGCGGCGGGCAACACCGTCGCCAGCGACGTTTCGACGGAGGGTCCGCAGTGAACCGCAGCAGCGGTGATTTCGTCCCCGCGCCGATCGCGCGGCTGCCGTGGCTGCCGCTGTTGCTGGTGCTCGCGCTCGGCAGCTTCGGGCTGGTCGTGCTGTTCTCTGCTGCCGGGGGCGACATCAACCCCTGGGCGTTGAAGCAGGGGGTCCGCTTCTTCGTCTTCCTGGCGGGTGCGATCGCCTTGTCGCGGGTGCATGAGGATGTCTGGCGCGACCTGGCCTTTCCGGTTTACGGCGTCCTGCTGATCATGCTGATCGCGGTCGAATTGCTCGGCGCGGTGCGCGGCGGCAGCCAGCGCTGGCTCGACCTCGGTTTCATCAGGCTGCAGCCTTCCGAGCTGATGAAGGTCGCGGTCGTGCTGGCGGTAGCGCGCTTCTACGACCTGCTGCCGGCGGGTGAGACCCGGCGGTTCGGCGCGGTGTGGCCGGCCGCGGCGATCATCGGCGTCCCGTTCGTGCTGGTGCTGGTGCAGCCCGACCTGGGCACCGCGATGATGATCGCGATGGGCGGGGTGACGGTGATGTTCCTGGCGGGCATTCCGCTTCGGCTGTTCCTGGGTGGGGCGCTGGCCGCAGCGGTGGCGGCACCGCTGGCATTCAATTTCCTGCTGCACGATTACCAACGCAACCGGGTATTGATCTTCATGGACCCGGAGAGCGACCCGCTCGGCACCGGTTATCATATCAGCCAGTCGAAGATCGCGATCGGCTCGGGCGGGATTTTCGGTAAGGGGTTCCTGAACGGCACGCAGAGCCATCTCGATTATTTGCCCGAGGGCCATACCGACTTCATCTTCGCGACAATGGCGGAGGAATGGGGGCTGGTCGGCGGCATCTTCATCATCGCCGCCTTCCTGCTGCTGATCCGTTGGGGCGTGAACGTCGGAATCCGCGCGCAGGACCGCTTTTCGCGGCTCGCGGCGGCGGGGCTGGCGACGACGATCTTCTTCTACATGGCGATCAACCTGATGATGGTGATGGGCCTAGCGCCGGTGGTCGGCATTCCGCTGCCGCTGGTCAGCTGGGGCGGGTCGGCGCAGATGACGGTGTTGCTGTGCCTCGGCATCCTGATGTCGATCGACCGCCAGAACCGCCGCGTCACCCGCTGGTAGCGGGTTGCAATCGCACCGCAGCGCGGCTAACCGCGCGCTTCCCCGAGTTCGGCCCCAAGCGCCGACCGCGGTATGGACGCATAGCTCAGTTGGTAGAGCAGCTGACTCTTAATCAGCGGGTCCTTGGTTCGAGCCCAAGTGCGTCCACCATTTTTCCTTATATGGCCCAAATCGGGCTCATCGCTCACAATCGCGCTTGAACATGATCGCGATTAGAACGAAACAGGAACACTAACCCGTTTCGCGAGTCGTGTCTCCGTGTCCCCAGCCCTTGTCCGTCTGCGCGAAACGCTCGGTGTGATCGAGGGGCAGCGCGTTGCGGTGCGCCCGGCGCTGCCGTTCGGAATTTCTGCGCTGGACCAACGGCTCGGCGGTGGCGGGCTCAGAATCGATGCGCTGCACGAGGTGGCGGCGGCGCGTGCCGGCTGGGGTGACGATGCCCCCGCGACGTTGTTCATGGCGGGAGTCGCGGCGCGCAGTTCGGGGCCGATCCTCTGGATAGTACGCGGCCGCGACCTGTTTGCGCCGGGACTTTACCAGGCGGGATTGACCCCCGAGCGGCTGATCTATGCCGAGGCACGCGACGATGCCGAAATGCTCGCCCGCATCACCCCCGGCACCCCGTGCCCCGCCGCGTGCCCCCAGGGCACGCAGATCGTCCCCGTGGTAGGCAACAACGACCGCCCCGTCCCCGTCTACTTCGTCCGCCACGGCGACCACTACCTCGACGTCAACGGCAACGTCACCACCACGCCGGTCCGGCACACCTTCGCCGAGGCCGCCGACCTCCACGACACGCACAAGGCCAGCCGATGACCGAGTGCCCCACCTGCGGCTCGCTCCTCGTCCAGCTCGAGGAGCCCTGCCCCTGCCCCTGGAAGT
>JAZKGJ010000076.1:0-24056 GCA_040385975.1 Pseudomonadota bacterium
CCGGCTCGAGCGGGCGGGCTATGCAGTCGAGTACCGTGAGGGATTGGGGTCGGCGGTCGCGTATCAGGCGCTGAGCGGCGGCGATATCGACGTCTACGTCGATTATGCGGGGACGCTCTGGACCAATCAGATGGCGCGCACGAACGTGCCGCCACCGCCGGTGATGCTGGCGGAGATCGGCGCATGGACGCGCCGCACCAGCGGGGTCGCGCTGGTCGGGCCGCTCGGGTTCGAGAATGCGTACGCCTTCGCGATGAAGGCCGACGACGCGAACCGCCGCGGAATCGCCACGCTTGCCGATCTGGCCGAACAGTCGCCGCAACTGCGGCTCGCGTCCGATCTCGAATTTCTCGACCGGCCCGAATGGGCGGCGGTGCGCGGCGCGTATGGGATGCGCTTCGTCGGCGCGCGCGCCTACAATCCCAGTTTCATGTACCGCGCGATCGATTCGGGGGCGGCGGACGTGATCTCGGCCTTTTCGTCGGACGGGCGGATCGCGGCGCAGCGGCTGACCGTGCTGAGCGACCCGAAGCGCGCAATCCCGGGCTACGATGCGGTCCTGCTCATCGCGCCGGCCCGCGCCGACGACACGCGGTTCGCCGCCGCGCTGAAACCGCTGATCGGCCGCATCCCGGTCGCGGCGATGCGCGCCGCCAATTACCGGGTCGATCGCGACGCCGACAAACAGAGCCCGGCTGCGGCGGCGACGTGGCTCGCGGCACAGACCGGGCTCGACCGCTGAGGGCCGGATTTCGCCACAATGGAGCGGCATAGGCCGATGCCGATGTCCGAACCCGTCCGAATCGAGCCTGCGCCCGCCGAGATGACCGCGGTGATCGTCAGCGCTGGCCGCGGCTCACGGCTGTTGCCGCTGACGCAGGCAATTCCGAAATGCCTGGTCCAGGTCGGCGGACGGGCAATCCTCGATCACCAGCTCGACGCGCTGGCGGATGCCGGGGTCCGCCACGCGGTCGTCGTCGCGGGCTATCGCGCCGATCAGGTCGCCGACCACCTCGCACGGGCACCCCACGCGATCGCCGTGCGGCTGATCTTCAACCCGTTCTGGGCAGTGGCGAGCAGCATCGCCAGCGTATGGGCGGCGCATGACGCCGTGACGCGGCCGTTCTGCCTGATGAACGGCGACACCGTATTCGACGCGGCGGTGATCGCGGGCGCGCTGGCCGATGCGCGGCCGGGGGTCAATCTGGTGGTCGAACGACCGGTCGCGTTCGAAATCGACGATATGCGGGTGCGGACCGATGGCGACCGCGTCACCGCTGTCGCCAAGACGTTGGGCGACGACGCGACGCACCGTTCGCTCGGGCTCGTCGTGTCGCGCGACGCCGATGGCGGCGGCTATGCGGCGGCGCTGCATCAGACGATTGCTGCTGAACACGGACTGCAGGCCTATCATCACAACGTGGTCGCGCGGCTGGCGAACGGCCCCGGCGTCCACGCGATCGTCGCGCGCGGCGGCTGGCAGGAGATCGACCGGCCGCAGGACATCGCGGCGTGGCGCTCGGGTCATCCCGATGGCGGGCTCGGCGCGGTTGCCTGACCAGACCGCGGGCGCGCGCGGGCCGGTCGC
The DNA here is from genome assembly GCA_040385975.1 of Pseudomonadota bacterium. GTDB lineage: Bacteria > Pseudomonadota > Alphaproteobacteria > Sphingomonadales > Sphingomonadaceae > Sphingomonas. The sequence goes on from JAZKGJ010000076.1 coordinate 1,589, forward strand.
GTTCCTGTTCCTCGGCGAGACCTTGCTCATCCCGCATCTGTGGCCGGTGGTCGCAGCGCTCGCCGCCGACCGCGACATCGCGATCGACCTGTGGGTCGCGACCTCGGTGCATGAGGAGTTGCTGACGCGCTGGAGCGCGCCGCTCGCGCATCCGCGACTGCACATCCGCCGCGCGCCGGGGTTTCGAAGCGTGGATGGACCGGCGGCGGGCGATAATCCGCGGCTGCCCGCCAAGCTGCCGCTGCTGGCCCGGCTCGCGCCCAAGCTGTGGCGCACCCCGGTTGCGGTCTGCGCCGAACAGACCAGCCTGTGGTTGCCGCGGCTGTTACCGATGCGCACTCGCTTCGTGAAAACCAGCCACGGGGTCGGCTCGATGAGCGCGCGCGACGACCCGCGTCGGCGTGCCGCCTGGGCGATGTGCGTCCCTTCGGAGCGCGAACGCGCGACTTATCTGGCGCGTGGCTTCGCGCCCGACCGCGTCATCGCGACCGGCTACGTCAAGGCGAGCTTTGCGGCGGATCGGACCGTGCCACGCTTCGCCGACCAGCGCCCGGTCGTGCTCTACAATCCGCACTGGCAGCGGCATCGCTCGAGCTGGTGGGACTGGGGTCCCGCGCTGGTCGAGCGGATTGCCGACGACGGCCGCTGGAACCTGATCTTCGCACCGCATCAGCGGCTGGTCGAGCGCGCCGGCGACGTCCGCGCGGTCGCGGCCAGCGTCGCGCGCCGCGGCAACGTCCACGTCGATCTGGGCAGCTTCGCGGGGGTCGACGGCAGCTACCCCGCCGCCGCCGACCTCTATCTGGGCGACACGTCGAGCCAAGTGATCGAGTTCGTCGCGCGGCCTCGCCCCTGCGTGTTCCTAAACCCGCAAGCGGCGGCGTGGGCGGACGATCCGGACTTCGCGATGTGGGCGGCGGGGGAGGTGGTCGACGCGCTCGACGGCGTGCTGTCGGCGCTGGCGCGGGCTGGTGAGCGTCACGCGGATTTTGCCATGACGCAGGCCGAGCTGGCGGCAAGCTCGCTCGGCGCGACCGACGGGTCCGCGCCGGGTCGGATCGCCGCTGTCATTCGCGCCGCGCTTGCCGCCTAGCGCGCCGGTTCGCTAGGGCGCGGCGATGCGGATCGAACTTCTCGGCGAGAATCCGACCCTCTTGTGGGGCATGACCAACGCCGAGCGCGTGACGCGGATCGCGCGCGAGCAGGGCTGGACGCTCGGGCCGGGGGAGGGTGACGCGGTCCGCGTCGATCTGGCCTACGCCTTCGACCCTGCGTGGCTGCGTCATGTCGCGGCGCGCCCGGGCAGCCGGCTGACGTACCGCAACGCGGTCGTGCTCGACCACGGCGACAGCGGCGAACTGTTGGCGGCGGAGGACGAGCGCGGCATTTTCGACGAAGCGCTCCGAAAGCGCGAGCGCCCCTTCGTATTGCCGCTGACCCCGGCCAATGTGCCCGCAATCGAACGCGCCAGCTATCAGGGCGCGTACAAGGGCGTGACCGACCTCCTGACCAAATATCTCTGGCCGCAATGGGCATTCCACCTGACCCGGCTGGCGGCGCGGATCGGCGCGACGCCCAATATGGTGACCGCGCTCGGCACCGTCCTGTGCGTCGTCGCGACGATGGCGTTCTGGTGCGGCTGGTTCTGGAGCGGGCTGGCGACCGGGTTACTGTTCATGGTGCTCGACACCGTCGACGGAAAACTCGCGCGCTGCACGATCACCTCATCGAAACTCGGCAATGCGTGGGATCACGGCATCGACCTGGTCCATCCGCCGTTCTGGTGGTGGGCCTGGGGCGTTGGCTGCGCAGCGTACGGGCGACCGCTGAGCGACGAGACGTTCTGGATCGTGATGGCGACGATGCTGGTGGGTTATGTCGCGCAGCGGCTGATCGAAGGCGCGTTCATCCTGCGCTTCGGGATGCACATCCACGTCTGGGAACGCTTCGACAGCCGGTTTCGGCTGGTTACCGCGCGGCGCAATCCGAACATGGTGCTGCTGTTCGCGGGGTTGCTGGTGGGCCGGCCCGACTGGGGAATCGTTGCGGTGGCGGCGTGGACTACGCTTAGCCTGGTCGTCCACCTCGTCAGGCTGCTGCAGGCAATCGCGGCGCGGGCGCAGGGGCGGACGATCGTGAGCTGGCTCGCCTGAGCGCATCGGCATCGCGCCACAGACAATAGACCGCGATGGCGTAGAGCGTGCGCGCGTGGTCGCGCCGGCCGCTCCGATGCTCCTCGAACAGCCGGTCGACCGCGGCGCCTTGCAGAAACCCGTCCTGCGCCGCCCCGCCGTCGTGCCACAACCCTTGCGCATAACGCCCGAAATCGCCTGCGAACCATGCCGCCAGCGGCAGCCGGAAGCCTTGCTTCGGGCGCTGTGTGATCGCCGGCGGCAGCTGCGGTGCGATCGCGCGGCGCACCACATCCTTGCCGACCGCGCCGTTCAGCTTGATGTCCGCCGGCATCGCCAGCGCCAGCGCGACCATCTCGCGCCCCAGCATCGGCACCCGCACTTCCAGCGAATGCGCCATGCTGACCCGGTCGAGCTTGGTGAGCATCGCCGAGGGGAGGTTCACGCTCAGGTCGGCGAAGGCAAACTGGTCGAGCGGGTCGGGGGAGATCGCCGCGGGATCGGGGACGTACCCGCGCGCGCTGCGCTCGAGCGCGCCCGGACCATCGCAGGCGGCGTACAGCTCCGGCGTCAGGAGCGCGCGACGCACCGCGTCCGACGTCATCCGCTGTTTGGCGAAAAACCGTGTCGCGCCGTCGGCATATTCGGCACCCGCGACGGTCCGCTGCCAGCGCTGCAAGCGCTCGCCACGCAGCGGCCAGTCGGCAAAGCTGCGGATCGCGCTGCGCAGACCCTGCGGCAGCCGACCGACCGCGCGTTCGGTGCGGTGGCGGCGATAGCCGAAGAAGAGTTCGTCGCCGCCATCGCCCGACAGCGCGACCTTGACGTGATCGGCGGCGAGCCGGCTGAGATACCAGGTCGGCACCGCGGCGGGGTCGGCGAACGGTTCGTCATAGCACGCCGCGACCGCGGGCAGGATGTCGGTCGCCGCCGCCAGCTCGACCGTGCGGGCGGTGTGCCGCGTGCCGAGATGCGCGGCGACCCGCGCCGCATGGGCGCTTTCGTCGAACCGCGGATCGGCGAACCCGATCGTGAAGGTACGGACCGGACGGTCGCTCGCCGCCTGCATCGCCGCGACCACCGCGGACGAATCGATCCCGCCCGACAGGAACGCGCCCACCTCCACATCGGCGATCAGTTGCGCTTCGACGGTGCGCTGCCACACGGCGCGGAATGCCTCGACCCAATCGTCGCGCGAGGGCGCGGGGTCGGGGGCGTAGGTCGGTCGCCAATATCGCTTCAGCCGCGGCGCGCCATGCGCGGTGACGGTCAGGCTGTGGCCGGGGGGCAGCACCGCGACGTCGCGATAGATCGAGCGCGGGCCGCGGACGTGGCCATAACTGAAATAATCGTGGAGCGCGGCCGGATCGGTTTCGAACGCGAAGCCGGGCAGCGGCCATAGCGCCTTCAGCTCCGACCCGAACGCAAAGCCGGCCGGCTGCAGCGTGTAATAGAGCGGCTTGATCCCGGTCGGATCGCGCGCCAGCGTCAGCGTCCGCGCGGCGACATCCCACACCGCGACGGCGAACATCCCGTCGAGCCGGCGCCAGGCGTCGTCGCCCCATTCTCGCCACGCCGCCAGCACGACCTCGGCATCGCCTGCGGTCGCGAAGCCATGCCCGAGTGAGCGCAGTTCGGCGCGCAGGGCGCGAAAATTGTAGATCTCGCCGTTGAAGACCAGGGCGTGAGCGCGATCGGACGTGACGATCGGCTGCGCGCTGCCGGCGATATCGACGATGCTGAGCCGCCGCATTCCGAACCCGAAATCGCGGTCGACGAACACGCCGTCGTCGTCGGGTCCACGGTGCAGGATCGCATCGCACTGCGCCCGGATCGCCGCGGGCTCGACCGCATCGCCGCCGCGTGTGAACAGACCGGCGATGCCGCAGATGGCACGAACCCCGCAACCGACGCGCCCCCCGCGCGTCACCGGCAGCGGCGCTAAAACAGATCAAGCGTGGTGTCACGCGCTTGCGCCGGTACGGGCGCGCTCGTAACCGCTGGCGGCATGGACGGAGCTTCCGCGATCCCGCCGCACAGCCCGCTCCGGCGCGCGGCGCAATCGGCGGCGCGCAATCTGGGCTGGCTCCTCGCCAGCCGCGGCGTGCTCGCGGTGCTGAGCCTGATCTATCTCGGCATCGTCACGCGCACGCTCGGCGTCGAGGGGTTCGGCCGCTTCGCGCTCATCACCACCGCGGCGCAGGCACTGACGCTCGCGGTCGGTTTTCAGACCTGGCAGATCGTGGTCCAATATGGCGTCCGCCACCTGGCGAACGGCGACGAAGCCGCGCTCCGCCGCCTGCTCAGGCTGTGCGGGCTGCTCGACGTGTGCAGCGCGGTCGCCGGCGCCGTGCTCGGTGCGTGGATTCTGTTGAGCTGGGGGGAGCAGTTCGGGATCCGGCCGGGGTTGCAGCGCGATACGATGATCTTCCTGATCGTCCAGCTCGTGACGATCCGCTCGATGCCGCTCGGCATCCTGCGGCTGCGCGACCGCTTCTCGCTCGCCGCCGCCGCCGACACCGTCACCCCGGTGATGCGGCTGATCGGTGCGGTCTTCGTGGCTCTGGTGGTGCCGACCGTGAAGGGCTTTCTCTACGCCTGGATGGTTGCCGAACTGGCGACCGCGATCGCTTATTGGATTGTGGTCGCGCGCACCGAGCCGCTCGCCGCGATCTGGCGCGCGCGCGCATCCCGCGCGGTCCTGCGCGACGAAAACCCCGGCATCGTCCGCTTCGCGCTCAGCACCAACGCGAACGCGACGCTGAATCTCTCGGGCAAGCAATTGCCGCTCTTGCTGGTCGGCGCGACGATCGGCACGTTTGCGGCGGGCAGTTTCCGCCTGGCGGCGCAATTGTCGCAGGCGCTGGCGAAGCTCGCGCAGCTGCTGACCCGCGCCGCCTTTCCGGAGATCGTCCGCACCATCCACGACGCCAGCGCGCGGGTGGTGACGCAATTGTTAGGCCGGATGTTCCTGTTGTCGAGCGCGGGGGCGCTGGTGATTCTGGCGCTCATCGCCTTGCTGGGACAGCCGCTGCTCATCTTGGTCGGCGGGCGCGAATATGCCGGGGCCTACACCGCGCTCTTGTGGCTCGCCTCAGCCGGGTGCCTGGATCTGGCGACGGTCGGGTTCGAACCCGTGCTGATGGCGCTCCATCGTTCGGCCACCGCGCTCGCGATCCGAATAGTCGCGGTGGCGGTGATGATCGGCGCGGCGCTCGCGCTGATGCCAGCCCACGGCGCGACCGGCGCGGCGATGGCGGTGTTCGCCGGCGCGCTCGTCACCGCGGTGCTGGTGAGCGCGGCAACCTTTGCAGTGGCGCGTCCAGCCCGCCAGCAATGAAGGCAGGATCAAGGCGGGGGCTCGCAGCGCCGCCACGATGCCACCAAGATTGACCGCGATCTCGAAACCGGCACGCGCCGGGCGTGATTTCATCAAGGTTTGTCGGTTGTTGCGGGTTGCGCTGGCTTTCGTTGCACTGTGCGCCGGGGTGTCGCCGGCCACGGCGGCGTGCGCCGGAACCGAAGCGCCCGGGCTGATCAGGGTCACCGTCGAAACCAGCGCGGTCGCGCACGCGCGCGGCGAAATCGTCGTCACGGTATTTCCCGATCAAAAGCGCCGCTTCCTGTCGAAGGGCGGCAAGCTCGCCCGCGTCCGCACCGCGGCGGTCGCCGGTGTCACCAGCGCCTGCTTCTGGCTCGCACCCGGCACCTATCCGTTTGCGGTCTATCACGACGCGAACGGTGACCGGAATTTCAACCGGACCCTGTTCCTGCCCAAGGAAGGCTTCGGCTTTTCGAACGATGCACCGGCCACCTTCGGACTGCCGGCGTTCGAGAAGGTCCGGACCACGGTCGGGCCGGGACCGACGACGGTCCGTATCCGGATGCGCTATCCGTGAGCCGGTTCGAGCGCCCCGCGCCCGTGCCCGCGCTGCCGGGCGGGCTGGCCAGCGTCCCGCGCAGCCGAGCCGACCTGCCGCCGCCCGCGCCGACCGCGGAAAGCGCGACCCGGCCTCGCGCCGGGGTGATTTGCAACCCGCGCAGCCACCTTAACCGCCGGGCCGAGATCGCCGGCGCGGTCCCCGCCGAAAATGCGATCCTGGCCGCGCCGCGCACCCACGGCGAACTGGCAGCGACGCTGTCGGAGTTCGCGGCCAGGGGCATCGACCTGCTGGTCATCGACGGCGGTGACGGGACCGTGCGCGACGTGCTGAGCGCGGCGGCGGAAGCATTCGGTGACGATCTACCGCAGGTCGCGGTGCTGCCGACCGGCAAGACCAATGCGCTGGCGCTCGACCTCGGGTTGCCGGCCGGCTGGAGCTTGCACGATGCGCTGGAGGCCGCGCGCACCGGCGGGATTCGTCGTCGCGCGCCGATCGTCATCACCCGTGCGGGCAGCGCGCTGGCGCAGCGCGGTTTCCTGTTCGGGGCGGGCGCGTTCGTGCGTGCCTCGGCCCTGGCGCAGCGCACGCATTCGGTCGGCGCGTTCAACGGCTTCGCGGTCGCGCTGGCGATCGTCTGGGGCATCCTGCAGTCGCTGTTCGGACGCGCGACCGGGGAATGGCGGCGCGGCGACGCGATGCGGATCGCGCTGCCCGGGGAGGATGCGACCGAGTGCAATCGCTATTTCCTGATGGGCTCGACGCTCGAACACCTTCCGCTCGGGGTGCGCCCGCTCGGCCCCCGCCGTCCGGGGCTGAAGCTGCTGAACGTCGATAGTCCGGCCCGGCGGTTGCTGTTCGCGGTGGTGCCGATCCTGTTCGGACGGACCGGCGGCTGGCTCGCGCGAAACGGTTATCGGCACGCCGATGTGACGACGATGTCGCTGACGCTCGACGCCGATTACATCCTCGACGGCGAAGTCTATCCGGGCGGCGCGCTGAGCGTCGCGGCGGGTACGCCGATCGCGTTCGTGGTGCCGTGAGCGACCGGCTCGCGGGCCGGATGGCGCGCGAACTGGCCAGCCCCGTCCTGCCCGCGGTGCGCGCGGTGGCGGAACAGCTCGCCGGGTCCGGGGTCGTCGCGGTGCTGTTCTATGGCTCGATTCTGCGCACCGGCGACCTTGGCGGCGTGCTCGATTTTTACGTCCTGACCGACGCGCGCCGCCCGCCGAAAATCTGGCCCAGGGTGGGCTACCGCGAGTTCGCCGTCGCCGGACAGACCTTGCGCGCTAAGATCGCGACGCTGCCGCTGGCGACCTTTGCGAAAGCGGCGCGGGGCGGGTCGCGCGACACCACGATCTGGGCGCGCTTCGTCCAACCCGCGGCGCTGGTGTGGCAACGCGACGCGGCGACAGCAGCAAGCGTGGCAGCGGCGGTCGCCGACGCGGTCGCGACCGCTGCGCGTTTCGCCGCCGCGCTGGGTCCCGAATCGGGTGAAGCAGTGGAGTTCTGGCGCGCGCTCTTCCGCGCCACCTATGCCGCCGAATTCCGGGTCGAGGCGGGCGGGCGCGAGGACCAGATCGTCGCCCACGATCCGGCGCGCTACGCCGAGTTGCTGCCGCTCGGGTGGCAACGCGCGGGCCTGTGGTTCGACCGCGCCGGCGAAATGCTCCACCCGCATCTGACCGGCGCCGAGCGCCGCGCGGTGCTGGCGCGGTGGCGCAGCCGGCGGCGCTGGGGCAAACCGCTCAACGTCGTACGGCTGCTGAAGGCCGCCTTCACCTTCGACGGCGCCGCGCGCTATGCCGCGTGGAAGATCGAGCGCCACACCGGCGTGCCGGTGCCGCTGCAACCTTGGCAGGAACGCCACCCGATCCTCGCGGCACCCGGGGTGCTGTGGCGGGTCTGGCGCGCGAAATGAGCTTTGCCGCACTCATCCTGGCCGGGTCGCGGCCCGGCGCACCCGACCCGGTCGCGGCGGCAGAAGGCGTGGCGCACAAGGCGCTCGCGCCGGTCGGCGGTCGGACGCTGCTGGCGCGGGTCGCGGGTGCGCTGACCGGGGCCGCGCGGATTGCCGTATCGGCCAACGACCCGGCGGTGATCGCCGAAGCCGGGCGATTGAGCCTGACGGTGCTGCCGCCCGCGCCTGGACCCAGCGCCAGCGTCGCGCTCGCGCTTGCCGACCTTGGTGCGCCGCTGGTGGTCACGACTGCCGATCATGCTTTGCTTCGCGCCGAATGGGTTGCCGCGCTGGTCGCGGGCACGCCCCCCGGTACCGATGTCGCGGTGATGCTGGCCGAGCGCGCGCGGGTCGAAGCCGATGCGCCGGCCAGCAAGCGGACATGGCTGAAGTTCGCCGACGGGCAGTGGTCGGGCTGCAATCTGTTCTATCTCGCGACGCCGCAAGCCGCCCGGGCGATCGAGCTGTGGAAACTGGTCGAGGCCGACCGCAAGCGCCCGTGGCGGATCGTCGCGCGGCTCGGGCCGGGGTTGTTGCTGCGCTATGTGTTTGGGCGGCTGACGCTGGCCGATGCGGTCGCGACCTTGGGCCGCAAGGCGGGTGTGGCGGCCGCGGTCGTACCTGCGCCGCACGGCCTGGCGGCGGTCGATGTGGACAGCGTGGCGGACCTCGCCTTAGTGCGGCGCCTTGTCGAGGAGTGCTGACTGATGAAGAGCCGCGCCGCCGTCGCGTTTGAAGCCAAGCGTCCGCTGGAGATCGTCGAGCTCGACCTCGACGGACCGCGCGCGGGCGAAGTGCTGGTCGAGATCATGGCGACCGGCATCTGCCACACCGACGCGTACACGCTCGACGGGTTCGACAGCGAAGGGCTGTTCCCGAGCGTGCTGGGTCACGAGGGCGCGGGGATCGTGCGCGAAATCGGCGCGGGCGTCACGAGCGTCGCGCCCGGCGATCATGTCATCCCGCTCTACACCCCCGAATGCCGCCAATGTAAAAGCTGCCTCAGCGGCAAGACCAATTTGTGCACCGCGATCCGCGCGACCCAGGGCAAGGGGCTGATGCCCGACGGGACCACGCGGTTTAGCCATAAGGGCCAGCCGATTTTCCATTACATGGGCTGTTCGACGTTCAGCAATTTCACGGTGCTGCCCGAGATCGCGGTCGCGAAGATTCGCAGCGATGCACCGTTCCAGACCAGCTGCTACATCGGCTGCGGGGTCACCACCGGGGTCGGCGCGGTCGTCAACACCGCGAAGGTTCAGGCCGGCGAGAGCGTCGTCGTGTTCGGACTTGGCGGGATCGGGCTCAACGTCATCCAGGGCGCGAAGCTGGTCGGGGCGGGGCGGATCGTCGGGGTCGATATCAACCCCGACCGCGAAGCGTGGGGCCGGCAGTTCGGGCTGACCGATTTCATACTCGCCGCGGGCAAGAGCCGCGAGGACATAATTTTCGAAGTCCTCGCGCTGACCGACGGCGGGGCCGACTACAGCTTCGATGCAACCGGCAATACCGAGGTCATGCGCACCGCGCTCGAATGCTGCCACCGCGGCTGGGGCACGTCGATCATCATCGGTGTCGCGGAAGCCGGCAAGGAGATCGCGACCCGTCCGTTCCAGCTCGTCACCGGCCGCAACTGGCGCGGCACCGCGTTCGGCGGAGCCAAGGGCCGCACCGACGTGCCCAAGATCGTCGATTGGTACATGCAGGGCAAGATCGCGATCGACCCGATGATCACCCACGTGCTGACGCTGGACGAGATCAACCGCGGCTTCGACCTGATGCACGCCGGCGAGAGCATCCGCAGCGTCGTCGTCTATTGAGCCTTGCCCTTGGGCCGCAGTGACGGGTCGGGCGCGCCGGGCGGCAGACGTCCGCGCAGCGCGTCGATCTCGGCCTGGCGCCGGTCGAGGTAATATTTGCGCGACGCGGCGTAGGGATCGACGGTCGTGCGCTGGCGCTCGAGCTCGCCATCGAATTCGGCGCGATAGTCCAGCGCGCTCAGCACCGCGACCGGAACGGTGTATTCGACCTGGTTGAACGGCTTGACCGTGCCGATCGGCACCAGCACCTGGTCGATGCCGTTGCCGATCAGATCGCGCAGCGTGATCGGCCCGATCAGCGGCAGGAAGAAGAACGGGCCGGGCTTCACTCCGTAGAACCCGAGCGTGTTGGCGAAGCCGTTGCGCCGGTGCGGCAGGTTGATGCCCTTGCGCTTGGCGACGTCGATCAGCCCGGCGACCCCGACCGTCGTGTTGATCGCGAACCGACCGACCGTTTCGGCGGCCTTGCCCGGTTTCAGCTGCAGCACGTAATTCACCGCCACCACCGGCTCGCGCAGATTGGCCAGGAAATTGCGCAGCCCCTTGCGAAACGGGCTCGGCACCGCCTTTTTGTAGGCGAGCGCGACCGGCCCGATCAGCGCCTTGTCGACCGATTGCGCCGCGCCGAACGTCTCGGCATTGATCTCCACCAGCGGGTCGCCCTTGCGGCTGCGGCCCGTCACCACGACTTCGTGCTCGGCCGAAGGGGCTTCTGCCGACTTCGGTTTCGAAGGGGCAGGTGGGTTGGCCGCAGGAGGGGCCGCGGGTCGATCAACGGTTTCGGGGGTCGCGGCTGCCGGGGCGGCGGGCGCGATCGGCGCGGACGGCGGCACCAGCGCGATCACGGGCAATGCCGCATCCGACGGCACGCTGCCCGATGGCGCGGTCACCTGAAGCGCCGCCACGCTGGCAAGGAGCAGAATATCGATTCGCCGGTCCTTCTCGGCCATGGTCACTGCCGCGCCACCGCGGCCTTGGCAACCGTCCGCAATCGTTCGCGATTACGGTGCGCTCGCGAGTGCCCCGGTCAGGATGCGAGCCAGCCGCTCGCTCCATTCGGCGACCCCGGCCGGATCGGCAATCAGATCCTGGCGAACCTCGAACTCGACATACGGCCGCGCGGGATAGGCGTGGCGCGGGACCGAATAATCGATCGCGTCCATCTGATACGGTTCGTTGTCGCCGACGCACAGCCCCGGCTCGGCCTGCAAGGCCGCCAGTACCGCGCGGCAGTAGCGGGTCTCACCGCGGTCATGGAGGATGCCGACCTGCCACGGCCGCGGTGCGCCGTTGGCCAGCCGCGGGGTGAAGCTGTGCAGCGCGATCAGGATCGTGTCGGGTTCGAGCGCGTCGGCGATCGCGGCCTGATAGGGCGTGTGGATCGCCGCGACCCGCGCCGCGCGCTGCGCCGGGGTCAGCGCGGCGTTGCCTGGGATGACCGTCCCGTCGCTCACCTCGGGCATCGCATCCGCGCGCGCCGGGTCGCGATTGCAATCGATGACCAGCCGCGAATAACGCTGGTGTACGAACGGCACGTCGAGCCGCGCGCTCATCGCTTCGCCCAGCGCGCGCACGCCGATGTCCCACGCGATATGCCGGTCCATGTCCGCGGCACGCACCCCAAGCCCGTCGAGCGCGCGCGGAATCAGCCGCCCGGCGTGGTCGCCGATCAACAGGAATTTGTGCGCCGCACCACGTTTATGGTTGACCCGCGCGACCGGGGGTGGCTCATCTGCATCAAGCAGCGAGGAAGCGACGCTAGCCGATGCCATTGCTGAACCTTTCGCATGTCACGACCTACACCTACCGCTCGCCGGTGGCGTTTGGCGAGCATCGCATCATGGTCCGGCCGCGCGAAAGTTTCGACCAGCATCTCGTTTCGATCGAACTCCGGATCGATCCCGAACCGACCGAAGTGCGCTGGCTGCAGGACGTGTTCGGCAATTCGGTGGCGGTCGCGACCTTCGCCAAGCGCGCCAAGAAGCTGGTCTTCGACAGCAAGATCACGCTCCAGCACGACCCGGCCGAGCTGCAGACCGTCGATATCGAGGAATATGCGCGCAATTATCCGTTCACGTATTCGACCGAGGAAATGCCCGACCTGCTGCGCTCGATCGAGCGCCAGCACCACGATGCCGACCGGCGGATCGACCGCTGGGCGCGGACCTTCGTCAACCGCGAGGGCAAGACCGATACGCTGAGCCTGCTCGCGACGATGACCGCGGCGATCAAGCGCGAATTCACCTATGTGCCGCGCTCCGAACAGGGCACGCAGACCCCGATCGAGACATTGCAGCGGCGGCAGGGGACGTGCCGCGACTATGCCATGCTGATGATAGAGGCGGTGCGGGCGCTGGGCTTCGCGGCGCGGTTCGTGTCGGGCTACGTCTATTCCCCGCATCAACACGACACCCGGATCGGGGGCGGCAACACCCACGCGTGGGTGCGAGTCTACCTGCCCGGGTCGGGCTGGGTCGAGTTCGACCCGACCAACGGCATCGTGGGAAATCGCGGCCTGATCCGCGTCGCGGAGGCGCGCGATTTGTATCAGGCGGTACCGATCAGCGGCAGCTGGTCGGGATTTCCGGGCAGCTACAACGACATGACGGTGTCGGTCGATATCGTCGTCGAGGACCCAACCGACCTGACGGAAGTTAGTGTCGAGCCCTCCGTCCGAAAGACCGCCTGATGCTGTTGATCAAAGCCGGCTACGACATCGCGTTCGAAACGCAGAGCGCGGTGCCGATGATGGCGATGCTGAGCATCCACCCTTCGCGGCACAAGGACCTGACCACGCCGCAGCGGATCGTGACCAGCCCCCAAGTGCCGCTGTACGATTATCTCGACGCGTTCGGGAACGTTTGCACCCGGCTGACCGTGCCGGAGGGCGGGCTGACGCTCAGCTGCGACTTCACCATCCGCAACACCGAAGACCCCGACCCGATCACCCCCGATGCGGTCCAGCATCCGGTCGATGAATTGCCCGACGACGTGCTCGTCTATCTGCTCGGCAGCCGCTATTGCGAGACCGACCGGCTTGGCGACGTCGCCTGGTCGCTGTTCGGGCGGACCACGCCGGGCTGGGAGCGCGTTCAGGCGATCGTCGAGTTCACCCACAACCACATCGAATTCGGCTATCACCACGCGCGCCCGACCAAGACCGCGTGGGACGCGCATCAGGAACAGCTGGGCGTGTGCCGCGACTACGCACACCTCGCGATCACGCTCTGCCGGTGCATGAACATCCCGGCGCGCTATTGCACCGGCTATTTGGGCGACATCCGCATTCCGTCAGACGGCGCGACGATGGATTTTTCGGCGTGGTTCGACGTGTATCTCGGCGGCGCCTGGCACACCTTCGACGCGCGCCACAACAAGCCGCGGGTCGGCCGCATCCTGATGGCGCGGGGCCGCGACGCGACCGACGCGGCGCTCACCACCAGCTTCGGGTCGACCGACCTGGTGCGCTTCGATGTCCATGCCGACGAGGTGGAGGGCTAAAGGTCGAGCTCGGCGGGCGGTTCTTCGCTGGCAAACCCCGACAGCGTTACCCCGAGCAATCGGAGCCCGGCGCGCAGCGGGTAGAGGCTGCGCACCAGCGCCACCGCCGCGTCGTGCAATATCGCCTGCGCATCGACCGCGCGGGTCAGCGTGCGGCTGCGCGTCACGGTCCGGAAATCGCTGTAGCGCGCCTTGACCGTCACCGTCCGGCCGCGCCCGCCGGTGCGTTCGATCCAGCGCCAGACGTCGTCGGCCAGTGCGATCACCTGCGCCTCGATCCGCGCCGGGTCGCTCAGATCCTCGGCAAAGGTCGTTTCAGACCCCGCTGATTTGCGCGGGCGATCGGGGTTTACCGCGCGGTCGTCGTGGCCGCGGGCGATGCCGTGATACCAGGCGCCGGCCTTGCCGAAATGCCGGGTCAGCGTCGCCAGATCGTGCGTGCCGAGGTCGGCGCCGGTCGCGATCCCCAGCGCGCGCATCCGCTCGGCGGTCTTGGGCCCGATCCCGTGAAAGCGCTCGATCGGCAGCCCAGCGACGAACGCCGCGCCGTGTGCGGGCGTGATCACGCATTGCCCGTCGGGCTTGTTCTGGTCCGATGCCAGTTTCGCCAGCAGCTTGTTGTACGAAATCCCCGCCGACGCGGTCAGTCCGGTTTCGGCCCGGATGCGCGCGCGAATTTCCTGTGCGGTCGCGGTCGCCGACGGCAGCGCCTTCAGGTTCGCGGTCACGTCGAGATACGCCTCGTCGAGCGAGAGCGGTTCGACCAGCGGGGTGTAATCGAGGAAGATCGCGCGAATCTGCGCCGACACCGCCTTGTAGACGTCGAAGCGGTGCGGCACGAAGACCAGCTCGGGACAGCGCCTGAGCGCCACCACCGACGGCATGGCCGAACGCACCCCGAACGCGCGCGCTTCGTAGCTGGCGGCGGCGACCACGCCGCGTCCACTGGCCGATCCGACCGCGACCGGGCGCCCGCGCAATTTGGGCGCATCGCGCTGTTCGACCGACGCGAAGAACGCATCCATGTCGACGTGAATGATCTTGCGCGTCGTGCTCACCCCACCGCCATATCCCGTTCGTCCCGAGCCAAGTCGAGGAATGTGTCTCGACTTCGCTCGATACGAACCGGGCAGGGGCCGTCAGTCGGCGTCGAACCCGTGATCGAGGAACCGGGTCGCGACCGCGCAGTGCATCGCCACTCCCTGCGCCAGCACGTCCTCGTCGATTGTCATGCGGGTGTTGTGGAGCGGCGGGTTCCGGCCTGGCTCCGACCCAGCCGGGGCGGCACCGACGAAGGCGAAGCCGCCCGGGATGTCGTGCAGCACGTAGGAGAAGTCTTCGGCCCCCATCATCGGTGCGGGCATCGGCCGCCAAGCGTCCGCGCCGGCGACGGTGCCGGCGCAGCGTTCCATCAACGCCATCGCGCGCGGGTCGGTGACGGTAACGGGATAGCCGGGCTCGATATCGCTGGTCGCGGTCGCACCGTGCGCCAGCGCGATATGCTCGACGATCCGGTGGAACGCGGCCTTGGCCTTGTCGCGGGTCTTGTCCGACAGCGTGCGCAAGGTCCCGAGCAGCTCGACTTCGCCCGGCACGATATTGTGCGCGGACCCGGCGTTGATCTTGGTGATCGACAGCACCGCGGGGTCGGTCACCGGAATTTGGCGCGCGATGAAGGTCTGGAGCGCGGTCACGATCTCGCACGCGACCGGCACGGGATCGAGGCATTCGTGCGGAAGTGCGGCATGGCCGCCGCGCCCGGTGATCGTCGCGCGCAGCGTATCGGTCGACGCCATCATCGGCCCCGCGCGCCCGACGAAGGTGCCGGCGGCGACGGTCGGCAGGATGTGGAGCGCGAACGCGGCCTCGGGCTTGGGATCGCTCAGCAATCCGTCGGCGATCATGTGGCGCGCGCCGTGATACCCCTCCTCGCCGGGCTGGAACATGAAGACGATCGTGCCCGACAATCGCTCGCGCCGCGCGCACAGCGCCTTGGCCGCGCCGACCAGCATCGCGGTATGCGCGTCATGCCCGCACGCGTGCATCCGTCCCGGAGTCTGCGACGCGAACGCCAGCCCGGTCTCCTCGGTCATCGGCAGCGCGTCCATGTCGCCGCGCAACAGCACGGTGCGGCCGTTGCTGTTCCCGCCACGCAGGATCGCGATCAGCCCGCTGGTCGAAGGCCCCTCGCGATAGTCCAGCGGCAGCCCGGCCAGCGCCGCCTTGATCTTGGCGGTGGTCCGCGCGCAATCGAGCCCGATTTCGGGATCGGCGTGAATCGCGCGGCGCAGCGCGACGACGTCGGCCAATTCGGCCTCGCCCGCGGCACTCCAGTCCTCACCCGGGCTGGACCGGTCGGCAATATCGAGCGTCATCGGCTGTCTCCTGAGACGGCTCATAAACCCAGGTTGCGGCGCTGTCACATCGGTGACACGCTGGTCCGGTCAAATCGGAGGAATTCTCGATGACCGCCACGCAGCGTGCGATCGTGCTGGGCACCGCGACCGCGGGGACGCTCGACCTGATGAGCGCCTTCGTCTTCGGCGGGATGGCGGGGCGCACCGCGCCGCAAATCCTCGCCGGGGTCGCGACGGGGCCGTTTCCGGCGATCGGCGCGGGGCTGGACGCGTCAGCGGTCGGCGCGGCGGTCCACTACGCGATCATGGCGGTAATGGTTGGCGCGTTCGTGCTTGCGGCGCGGGGGCGGCCGGCGTTGCTGCGCCAGCCCATCGCGGCCGGCGTGGCCTATGGCGTGCTGCTGTATCTGATCATGTACTGGATCGTCCTGCCGCTGCGTTTTCCGGCGGTGTGGCCGCGCAGCGATGCGTGGACCGTCGGCAACGCGCTCTTCTCGCACTGCCTGTGCGTCGGCGTCCCGATCGCGCTGATCGCGCGTGCGCAATTGCAGCGCCGCCGGTAGCGCCCGATCAAACTTTCGGGACGGTCCGACAAAATTTAGGACGGTGCCGGTGTTGCGAAGGTCTGCTAGTGTGCGGTTTCGTACAGTCGAGTGAGCCGCATGACCGAGCGTTACGTCCTAGCCGGCTTGCTGGTCCTGATCATGATCGTCGCCGGTATTGCGGCGTGGTGGTTCGCGCGTCGCAAATCGGTCAAGTCGCGTCGCACTCGCCGGATTGACATCACCCCTGGTAGCTAACCCCGCGTCTCCGGCTTGCCTTGCCAGTGTCGTTCACGGACGATGCGGCAACTCGAACAGCGAAGGACCGGCCATGCCCGTCGAGAAGCTCCCGCCCATTCGCGCTTCGCTCGGTCCCAGCAATCACCCCTATCTGACCGGTGCGTGGACTCCGCAGCACGAGGAAGTGAACGCGACCGAACTCGCGGTGCTGGAAGGCATTATCCCGACCGATATCGACGGCATCTACCTGCGCAACACCGAAAATCAGGTGCATCAGCCGCTTGGCCGCCACCACCCATTCGACGGCGACGGGATGCTTCATCAGATTTCGTTCAAGGATGGCCAGGCGACGTACCGCAACCGCTTCATCCGCACGCGCGGGTTTGCCGCCGAACAGATTGCGGGCGAGTCGCTGTGGGGCGGGCTGATGGACGGTCCGGGCGTGTCGAAGCGGCCCGGTTTCGGCGCGCACGGCGGGCTGAAGGACACCGCCTCGACCGACGTGATCGTCCACGGCGGCAAGGCGATCGCGACCTTCTACCAATGCGGGGAGGGCTATGTCGTCGATCCCGAAACGCTCGAGACCGAAGGGGTCGCGCCGTGGGTGCCGCTCGACGGGATTTCGGCGCATCCGAAGGTCGACGAGGCGACCGGTGAGCTGATGTTCTTCAATTATTCGAAGCACGCCCCGTACATGCATTACGGGGTGGTCGATGCCGCGGGCAAGCTGACCGATTATATCCCGGTGCCGCTGCCTGGGCCGCGGTTGCCGCACGACATGACCTTCAGCCAGAACTGGTCGATCCTGAACGACCTGCCGGTGTTCTGGGATCAGGAACTGCTCAAGAACCGCAGCCTCCACGCGATTCGTTTCCATGAGGACGTCGCCGCGCGGTTCGCATTGATCCCGCGGCATGGCAGGCCTGAGGACATCCGCTGGTTCGACGCCGCGCCGACCTATGTGCTGCATTGGCTCAACGCCTATGAGGAGGGCGACGAAGTCATCGTCGATGGCTATTTCCAGGAGAATCCGACCCCCAGGCCGCTCGCCGATGCGGGCGAGCACGGGCATCTGATGGCGTATCTCGACGGCCACAGCCTGGCGACGCGGCTCCACAGGTGGCGCTTCAACCTGAGCGACGGGACCACGCGTGAAGAGCGGCTCGACGACCGGACGGTGGAATTCGGGATGATCAACCAGCGCTATGCCGGCCGCAAATACCGCTACGCTTATTCGACCATCGCCAAGCCCGGCTGGTTTCTGTTCGAAGGGTTCGTGAAACACGATCTGGCGACCGGCGAGGCAACCGAACTGAGATTGGAGGCGGGCCGCTACGCCTCCGAAGCGCCGTTCGCGCCGCGGCTCGGAGCAACCGAAGAGGACGACGGCTACCTCGTCAGCTTCGTGACCGACGAGAATTCCGGTACGTCGGAGTGCATCCTGATCGATGCGCAGCGCTTCGCCGACGGGCCGGTGTGCCGGATCGCGCTG
Organism: Pseudomonadota bacterium; assembly: GCA_040385975.1. Taxonomy (GTDB): domain Bacteria; phylum Pseudomonadota; class Alphaproteobacteria; order Sphingomonadales; family Sphingomonadaceae; genus Sphingomonas. Next base: position 19,514 of record JAZKGJ010000076.1, read on the forward strand.
CCGCACAAGATCTCGAGCGGCACGCACGCACATTGGGTCGAGCGCGCGACGCTGAACGCGGCAAAGGCGGCGCGCGTCCTGCGCGCCCAGGCCGCCTAACGCGCGGTAATCGCGCCGCCCGCGGCCAGCATTTCGCCGTCGGTGATGATCACCCGGTCACCGAGCTTGGTCACCCCGAACAACAATTTCGCGAATGCGGTCGGCACCCCGATGCAACCATGGGTCCCGACGTTGGGCGCGACATCGGCACCGTGGATCGAGATGCCGTCGCCGGTCAGCCGCTGCATGTACGGCATCGGCACGCCATAGAGGCTGGAGACATGGCGGGCGCGCTTTTGCGTGATCGGATAGACGCCGGTCGGGGTCGGTTTGTCGTCGGTGCCGTAGGTGATGACCGCGGTGCCGATTTCATATCCTGAGCGAAACACCGAGATCGTCTGCGCGGTCAGGTCTGCGGTGATGACGATTTCACCGGCGGGAACGCCGCTCTCGTCCCAGTAATAATCGCCCGGACGCATCGGCCCCTCGACCGCAAGGACGCCCTTGATCTCGTAATTCGCCTGCGCGGGGGTAGTGAGGGCGAACGCGGCGGCAAGCGTGAGGAGGACCCTGATCATGCCGCCCCATCGCGCGACCCGGCGGTTCGTGCCAGCCCCGTTTTCGCCGCGCTCCGCAGTGGGACGGAACAGCGTTAATGCAACGAACCGCCGCCTTAGCGCTTCGGAAACCACGGCACGAACCCCGGCGTACGCGCCTGATACGCTGCATAATTGGGCTTGGTACGCGCCATCTTGCCCTCGACCGTCGGCGCACCCGACCATTTCATCAGCGTCCACGTCAGCAGCACCGGTCCAACGATCGCCCAGCGACCGACCTCGGTCTCGGCGGCGATCAGATACATTCCCCACCACGCGCACGCGTCGCCGAAGTAGTTGGGATGGCGGGTGTAGCGCCATAGCCCGCAGTCCATCACTTTGCCGGCGTTGGCCGGGTCGGCCTTGAAGCGGACCAGTTGCCAGTCGCCGATGCTTTCGAACGCAATGCCGAACACGCTCAGCGCCGCGCCGACGGCCGCCAGCGTACCGAGCGGCGGGCTCATCGCATATTGGCCGAGCTGGACCGGCAGGCAGACGATGAACAGCAGCGGCGCCTGTGTCGCGAAGACCAGCAGCGCCGACGCCTTGCCGAACCCCCAGCCGCCCCTGGCCTCGGCCTTGCCGAGCAGCGCGACGTAGCGGCGGTCGGGGCCGTGCTGCCGCCAACGCCACAGCAGATAGCCGCCGAGCCGCAAGCCCCACGCCGCGCACAGCGCCAGCAGTAGCAATTTGCGATCGGGTTCGCCGTGCGACAACGCGAAGCTGCTAGCGGCGACGACGACCATTCCGATCGCCCAGAAGCTGTCGACCGGGGTCACGTCGCGCAGCTTCAGGCAAATCGCCCACAACACTATGAACGCGACCGCCAGCACCGCTGCGTTCGTGGCGAGCAACGCCCAGAGCGTCATGCCGCCATCCCCGCGACAACGAAGCTGACCGTCGTGGTTGCCGAGCCGCCGATGTTGAGTGTTTGGACGCGGCGCGCGCCATCGACCTGATAGCTGCCCGCGGTGCCGGTCACCTGCTTGTGGGCGTCGAGCAGCATCCGGACCCCGGTCGCGCCGACCGGATGCCCCGCGCCGATCAGCCCGCCCGACGGATTGACCGGACAGCGTCCGCCCATTTCGATCGTCCCGTCCTCCACCGCGCGCCAGCTTTCGCCGGGCGGGGTCAGCCCGAGATGGTCGATCGCCATGTATTCGGTGATCGTGAAGCAGTCGTGCGTTTCGACCGCATCGATCTGTGCGAGGTCGACCCCGGCGCGGTCGCGCGCGTCGAGGATCGCCCGGCGCACTTGCGGAAAGACATAAGGCTCACCCGCGCTCGCGCGGATTTTGGAGCGGTAGGCGATCGGCCCCGAACGATGCCCCCAGCCGGCGATCCGCGACAAGTCGGACAGCGCCATCCCGCGCCGCTGCACCCAGTCCGCCGCCCACGCGTCCGACGCCAGGAACACGACCGCCGCGCCGTCGCTGATCTGTCCGCAGTCCAGCTTGCGGGTGCGTCCCTCGACCACGGGATTTAGCGTGTCGTCGGCGGTGAAGCATCCGTCGGGAAACCTGTGGCCGCGGGTCTGCGCATTGGGGTTGCGCCGGGCATTGCCGAAGTTGAGTTCGGCGATCCGCATCAGATGTTCGTATTTCAGCCCGTAACGGCGGTCGTATTCGTCGGCGAGGTCGCTGAATGCACGCGGCCACGGGAAGGCCGCATCCTGCAATTCGTGTCCGCGCTGGATCGCCGCGCCCAGGTGGTCCGCCGCGTTCTGGCCGGGCACATTGCGCATCAGCTCGATGCCAAGCACGCACGCGGTATCGTAGCGCCCCGCCTCGATTTCCGCGCTCGCGGCCAGGACCGCGACGCTGCCGCTGGCGCACGCGGCTTCGTGGCGTGCGGTCGGCAGTCCGTCGAAGGCCGGATCGACCTGCGCGAAGAATCCGCCGAGCAGTCCCTGCCCCGCGAACAGGTCCGCGACGAAATTGCCGACATGCCCCGACTGGATCTCGCCGGGCTCCAGCCCGGTCGCGGCCAGTCCTTCGCTCAGAACCTCACCGAACGCGCCCGCGATATCGAGCCCTTCGCGGGTCCAGTTGCGCGCGAAATCGCTCTGCCACCCGCCGAGGATCATGACCATCGCTGCGCTCTCCCGTTCGACGAGCGTAGGTGCAGCGCCGCGCGCTGTCCATCGCCGGCAAATGCATTACCGGCCAAGTACTTCGCTGGCATGATACATTGCAGGTTGAAGTTATCGCGTCGCTGGCGCAAGACGCGCGCAACACTTTCAACGAGGAGTATCCAGATGGCGAACGATTACAGCAACGATGTCAATCCGGTCGAACTGGCAACCGAACTGACCATTGCGTGGCTTTCCAACGCCAACACCCGCGCGTCGGCCGACGAAGTGCCGGGGTTCCTGGCGCGGATGCACGAGGCGGTCAGCGGATTGTCGGCGGGCGGTGCTGCGCCGGTGGAAAGCCCCGCTACCAGCTACGAAGGTGCGACGACGGCGCGCAAATCGCTGGCATCGAAGGACCACATCATCTCGATGATCGACGGCAAGAAGTACAAGACCTTGCGCCGTCATCTGTCGGGTCACGGCCTGACCCCCGAACAATATCGTGAGCGCTACGGGCTGAAGGCCGATTACCCGATGGTGTCCGAAACCTATTCGCAGGCGCGCCGCGACATGGCTAAGAAGATCGGACTCGGTCGCAAGCCGCGCGCCGCGACCGAAGGCGGCACCGTGCCGAAGACGCCGCGCGCCAAGAAGGCCTGAGGCGGTACGGCCCCGTTTAACGCTGAGTTCGTGCGAAGCGGGGCCGTGCTCCGGCGCTGGCCGGAGCACGCTTCGCGGGCTGCCTTAAGCGAACGCCGCGAGCCCTCAGGCGCCGCTTTGCAGCCGCTCGTGGTGGCGGATTACTTCGTCGATGATGAAACGCAGGAATTTTTCGCTGAATTCGGGGTCGAGCTGCGCATCGGCGGCCAGTCGCCGAAGCCGCGCGATCTGCGCGTCTTCGCGCCCTGGATCGGCGGCGGGCAACCCGGCGGCGGCCTTGTAGCGGCCGACTGCCTGCGTCACCTTGAACCGTTCGGCCAGGATCGCGACGAGCGCCATGTCGATATTGTCGATCGACTGGCGAAAATGGGCGAGCGCTTCGTCGGACATCACGGACCTTCCTGCGGCGGACTTGCGTTTGGATAAGGCAATCTGCACAGCCGGACCAGCATGACCGCCACCATCCATCGCCTCAATCCATCTGCCGCAACGCCCTCGCTCGATGCGATGATGGGTCTGGTCGCGCACGACATGAATCTGGTCAATCAGGTGATCCTGAGTCGGATGCAGTCGGACATCCCGCTGATTCCCGAACTCGCCGGACATCTGATCGCGGGCGGCGGCAAGCGGATGCGGCCGATGCTGACGCTCGCGTCGGCGCGGTTGCTCGATTACCCCGGCGACCGGCATCACAAGCTCGCCGCCGCGGTCGAGTTCATCCACACCGCGACGCTGCTGCACGACGACGTCGTCGATGGCAGCGACCTCAGGCGCGGCAAGCGCACCGCCAACATCATCTGGGGCAATCCCGCCAGCGTGCTGGTCGGCGACTTCCTGTTCAGCCGCAGCTTTGAACTGATGGTCGAGGACGGCAGCCTGAAGGTGCTCAAGATCCTGTCCAACGCCAGCGCGGTGATCGCGGAGGGCGAGGTCAACCAGCTGACCGCCGCGCGCCGCATCGACCTGGGCGAGGAGCGCTATCTCGACATCATCGGGGCGAAGACCGCGGCCTTGTTCGCGGCGGCCTGCCGGATCGCCGCGGTGGTCGCCGAACGCTCCGAAGCCGATGAGGCCGCGCTCGACAGCTACGGCCGCAACCTCGGCATCGCGTTCCAGCTGGTCGACGACGCGATCGACTACGATTCGGACGCCGACACGATGGGCAAGGGCCGCG
>JAZKGJ010000077.1:0-11677 GCA_040385975.1 Pseudomonadota bacterium
CCAGGCAGGTGTCGAGCCCGATGAAGTCGGCGAGCGTCAGCGGCCCCATCGGATGATTCAGGCCCAACTGACACGCCGCGTCGATGTCGGGGATGGTCGCGACCCCCTCCCCCAGCGCGAAACAGGCTTCGTTGAGCATCGGCATCAGCACGCGATTGACGATGAACCCCGGCGCATCGTTCGCCCGCACCACGCGCTTGCCGAGTTTCCCGGCATAATTCTCGACCGCAGCGACCGTCGCGTCGCTGGTCGCAAGCCCGCGGATCAGCTCGATCAGCCCCATCACCGGCACCGGATTGAAGAAATGCACCCCCACGAACCGCGTGGGATCGGGCGCCGCCTGCGCGAGGCGCGTGATCGGGATCGACGAGGTGTTGGACGCCAGCACCGCATCGGTCCCCAGCACCTTGCCGACCGCTGCGAAGATCGCGCGTTTGATTTCCTCACGCTCGGTCGCGGCTTCGATCACCAGTTCGCAGCCGGCCATCGCCGCGACATCGCCGACCGGCACAATCCGCGCGAGCGCCGCATCGCGCGCAGTCGCATCGATCTTTTCCTTGGCGACGAGCCGCTCGAGTTGCTTCGCGATCCCCGCCTTACCGGCCTCCGCGCGCGCGAGATCGACATCGGACAGCAGCACGTCATAGCCTGCCTGTGCCGAGACCTGCGCAATCCCCGCGCCCATCTGCCCCGCCCCGATCACGCCGATTGTCTGCATCGCTTGCTCCTTCGCGCCCGGTTAGGCGAAGCGCGTGCGTGCCGCTAGGGCGCGAGCGGTTCGGGCTGCGCTTCGGCGAGGATGACGGCGAACTGGTCCGCCGCATCGGTCCATTCGGCGAGCGGGGTCCAGCCGCCCGCCTGGAGCAGGGTGCGGGCGTCGCGCGGGCCGTATTTATGGCTGTTTTCGGTATGAATGCTTTCGCCGGCGCCGATCGCGAAGTCGCGGCCATCGATCGTGAACGCGGCATCGCGGGTCGCGACCAGATGCATTTCGATTCGCGCACGGGCGTCGTTCCAGCGCGCTTCGTGCGCGAAGGCATCGACCGGGATCGTCCCGTCGAGTTCGCGATTGATCCGTTCGAGCAAATTCAAGTTGAAGGCGGCGGTCACACCCTGCGCATCGTTGTAGGCGGGGATCAGCACCGCCGGGTCCTTGACCCGGTCCATCCCGATCAGCAGCTGTGCGCCTTGCCCCAGCGAGCCACGCATGGCGCGGAGCAGGTCGACCGCCGCTGCCGGGCCCATGTTGCCGATCGTCGATCCGGGGAAGAAGCCGAGCTTGGGCAGCGCAGCGATCTCACGCGGCAGCGCCAGCGGCTGCATGAAATCGGCTTCGAGCGGAATCGTGCGCACGTCCGGGAACTGCGCGGCGAGCGCCTTAGTCGATTGCCGCAGGAAATCGCCCGAAATGTCGATCGGGACATAGGCCGCGGGTGCGATCGCTGACAGGAGGAGCGGAGTTTTGGTCGACGAACCCGACCCGAATTCGACGACCGCGCTTGCGGCCGGCACCCGCGCCGCCAGCTCGCCGCCAATGTCGCCGAGGATCGCGGTCTCGGTCCGAGTCGGATAATATTCGGGCAGGTCGGTAATCGCTTCGAACAATTCCGACCCGCGCCGGTCGTAGAACCAGCGCGCGGGAATGCTGCGCGGGCGTCGCGCGAACCCGGCGAGCACGTCGGCGCGGAAGTGCGGGTCGGCAAAGCTGCGGGTGCCGTCGGCGGCTTCCTGTTTCAACACGCTAAAGGTCCTTCGCCAAGCGGACCCCGGTGAATTGCCAGCGCTGATGCGGGTAGAAGAAATTGCGGTAGCTGGCCCGAACGTGCCCACGCGGGGTCGCGCAGCTGCCGCCGCGCAGCACGAACTGACCGCTCATGAACTTGCCGTTATATTCGCCGACCGCGCCGTCGCAGGGCCGAAACCCGGGATAAGGGCGATACGCGCTGCCGGTCCATTCCCAGACATCGCCGAAGAAGCCCGGTGCCGCGGTGGCCGGCCGCGGTTCGACCGGGCCGGCGGCATCGAGCTGGTTACCGGAGGCGGCATCGCCCGCGGCGGCGTGCGCCTCCCATTCGAATTCGGTCGGCAACCGCGCCCCCGCCCAACTCGCATAGGCATCGGCTTCGAAGAAACTGACGTGGGTGACCGGCGCCGCGGGGTCGATCGCGCGGCGGCCGTCGAGCCCGAAGCGGGTCCAGCCGCCGTCGCGCGGTTCCCAATAGAGCGGCGCGGCGACGCCTTCGGCCTTCACCCACGCCCAGCCGTCGCTCAGCCAGTGGCGTGCATCGGCATAGCCGCCGTCGGCGATGAACGCCGCCCATTCGCCGTTGGTCACGGTCCGGTCGGCCAGCGTGTGCGGGGTCAGCAGCGCGGCGTGGCGCGGGCCTTCGCAATCGAACCCGAAAGCTTCGCAATCATGTCCGACCGCGACCTGCCCGCCGCCATGCTCCAGCCAGCCGATCGGACCCGGCATCGCCACCGGGACCTTGCGCGCGGCGGGCCAGAGCGCGGGTTCGAGAGGGTTCTCCGACAGCAGATGGAGGATGTCGGTGACCAGCAATTCCTGGTGCTGTTCTTCGTGGTGACAGCCCAGTTCGACCAGAGTCACCGCCGAGGCGGGCAGCGTCGGGAGCGCCGCAACGAGCGCGGCGTCGACGTGCGCGCGGTAATCGCGCACCTCGGCCACCGTCGGTCGCGTGATCATGCCGCGGCGGTCGCGCGCGTGACGACGACCTTCGGCCTCGTAATAGCTATTGAACAGGAACGGCCAGCGTTCGTCGTGCAGCGCATAGTCCGGCACATGGTCGCGCAGGACGAAGGTCTCGAAGAACCAGGTCGTGTGCGCGAGATGCCATTTGGCGGGGCTGGCATCGGGCATCGACTGGACGGTGGCGTCGGCATCGCTGAGTGGCGCAGCGAGGGCGTCGCTGAGCGCGCGGACGCTGCGAAAGCGGCTACACAGCGGGTCGGATGCAGGGGCTGGCTGGGTCGGCATGGTCGTCTCGCTCACGCTGCGACCGCGGGTCGCCGATGGTTGCCGCCTTGGCACAAATGACACGCCGCCGGATTGATCCCGATCAGCGCGACGCGCCGGGCCGCCATAGAACGTCGCCGCCGGCCGATTGGTTCACGTAACGCGCGGCGACGAAAAGATAGTCCGACAGGCGATTGAGGTAGCATAAAACCGCAGGATTGACCGGATTTGCGCAAGCCAGCGCAACCGCACTGCGTTCGGCGCGGCGCACCACCGCGCGCGCGACATGGAGCGCCGCCGCCGCCGGGGCGCCGCCGGGCAGGATGAAGCTGCGCAAGGGGGTCAGTCCGGCGTTGAGCGCGTCGAGTTCGCGCTCGAGCCGGGTCGCCTGCGCCGGCACGATCCGCAAGACGGCTTGCGAAGGCGCAAAATCGTCGCCCGGGGTGGCGAGATCGGCGCCGAGGTCGAACAGGTCGTTCTGCACCCGTGCGAGCGCCGCGGCCATTTCACCGCTCAGCGCTGCCGCCGCGACCCCGATCGCGCTATTGGCTTCGTCGACGTCGCCGATCGCCGCGATCCGCAGCGAATCCTTGGGTGCCCGGCTGCCATCGACCAGGCCGGTGGTGCCGTCGTCGCCGGTCCGCGTGTAGATTTTGGTGAGCTTGACCAGGTTTTTTACGTCCGTCCCGCCGAGATCAGCAGGATCACGACGATCACGATCGCCAGCGCCTGAAACAGGATGCGCTGCTGCATCATCCGGTTCGATTTCAGCGCGGTGGCGCTCGGCCCGTCGCCCTTCGCCGCCGCCGTCTCCGTCTGCAGAAAGGTGACAATGCCGCGCACGAGCGCGACCACGGTCGCGATGACCGCGGCGATGAGCAGGATGATCAGGAAGGTGTTCATGGGCGCAATCTAGGCATTCGCCGGCGCGAAGCCAATGCCTGTCCCATCCGGGTGACTGGTCAGCCAGCCGAAGGAGAGCGTTGCCCGCGCACGAGATCGGCGGCGAGCGTGGGGCCGTCGATGCCCGCCTCGCGCAGGCTCGCGAGGGTCGGCGCGCCGGTCCGTTTTGCGAGCCGAGCGCCATCGGCGCCGACGATCAGCGGGTGATGGTGGTAGGCCGGCGTCGGCAGCTCCAGCAGCGCCTGCAGCAGCCGGTGGACATGGGTCGCGGCGGCCAGATCGTCGCCGCGAATCACGTCGCTCACGCCCTGCGCCGCATCGTCGATCGTGACCGCGAGATGATAGGACGACGGCGCGTCCTTGCGCGCCAGCACGACATCCCCGAATTGCGTCGGATTGGCGATGAGTGTCTGGCCGTGGTCGGTCCATGTCAGCGGCCCGGCGCGCGCCGCAGCGGCCGCCATGTCGAGCCGCCAGCACGCCGGGCCATCGCCGTTGTTGCGCCCGCGGCACGTGCCGGGATAGACCGGCTCGATCCCGTGGGGCGCGGAGGCCGCCGCAGAGATCTCAGCGCGGGTGCACCAGCAGCGATAGAGCAGGCCGGCTGCGCGCAATCGGTCGAGCGCGGCGCCGTAGGCGTCCTGCCGCTGCGACTGGAACATCACCGGCCCATCCCATTCCAGCCCGAGCCAGGCCAGATCGCGCTGGATGCCGTCGGCGTGCTCCGCCCGGCTGCGCGCACGGTCGATATCCTCGATCCGCAGCAGAAACCGTCCGCCGCGCGCCCGGGCGAACGCGTGCGCGGTGACCGCCGACAGTGCGTGGCCGAGGTGCAGCGACCCGGTCGGCGACGGGGCGAACCGCGTCACGACGCCGGGCGTGTGCGGCGACTCTTGACGGGGGGATTCACCGGCTGTCATCATGGCGTCATCGCTTCGGGCGAGACCCCGCCCGGAGCAAGGGGGGCCGCATGTTTCATCCCGATCTGATCCGGCATCCCGACAGCTGCCCGACGCTGGTTCTCAACGCCGATTACACCCCGCTCAGTTACTATCCGCTGAGCGTCTGGCCGTGGCAGACCGCGGTCAAGGCGGTGTTCCTCGACCGGGTCGATATCGTCGCCCATTACGAGCGCGAGGTCAGAAGCCCGACCCGGTCGCTGAAGCTGCCTTCGGTAATCGCGCTGAAAAGTTTCGTGAAGCCGTCGGCCTATCCCGCCTTCACGCGCTTCAACCTGTTCCTGCGCGATCATTTCGCCTGCCAATATTGCGGGCGACCCAAGGATCTGACCTTCGACCACGTCACTCCGCGCGCGCAGGGCGGGCGCACGACGTGGGAGAATGTCGTCACCGCGTGCGCGCCGTGCAATCTGAAAAAGGGCGGCCGGACCCCGCGGCAGGCGGCGATGCCGCTCCACATCGCGCCGATCCGCCCGACCAACTGGCAATTGCAGGACCACGGCCGGCGCTTTCCGCCCAATTATCTCCACGAAACCTGGCACGATTGGCTGTATTGGGACGTCGAGCTCGAAGCCTGAAGGACGTATCCATGAAGACCGCCGTCGCCGCATTGGCACTGCTCGCCGCCGCGTGTTCGAACCAGCCGAGCGCCGACGACGACGAAGCCGCGGAGTTCACGCCGCCGACGGTGCAATTGCGCGGCGACCTGATGGCGCGGCAGGAACGGCGCTTCGACCGGCTCGATGCCGACGGGAACGGGACCCTCGTCGCCGCCGAATTCCCCAAGCGCCGCCCCGAACGCACCGCGGCGCTCGACGCCGACAAGGACGGCGCGGTGACGAAATCCGAATTCATCGGGGGTGCGCTCAAGCGCTTCGACATGATGGACGCCGACAAGAATGGGCAAGTGACACCCGAGGAACGCAACGCCGCGCGCTAGGCCACCTTGAGCGACGCCCAGACCGCGCCGATTTCCTCCAGCGTCGCGGCGATCGTGTCGAACGGTTCGGCATCGTGGCCCAAGCTCGCGTCGATCACCTGATCACGCGCACCCGCATACAGCCGGGCAAGCGTCTTCGCGACGTCGCCGCCGCGATCGAAATCAAGCCCCGATTCGAGCGCGAAGAGAATCGCGAGACTGCGCGACACTTTTTCGGAGCGCACCGGATAATTGTAATTCGCCGCCGCCCAACCCGCCGCGCGCAGCGCACGGACGACTTCGTCGTAAAGCAGCTCGACCAAGGCATGGCCATCGGCCTCGCCGGTGCGCCCGGCGGCGTCGATCTGGCGATAGGTCGCTTCCGGATTGCGCCCCAGCGCGGTCGCGTAGCGCGCCATCAGCTGTCCTTGTTCCAGGCGTCGATCTGGTTCTGCAGGAACGTCTGGGTCGATTTGTAGGCGGCGACGCGCTTGTCCATCGCCGCGAACTGACTGGTCAGCCGGGTGCGGAGCCGTTCGGCTTCCTCGAGCGCCTTGATTTCGGCGTCGCTCAGATCGGCCTTGGCGCGGGTGTAGCGGGTCTCGCTGGCACCGAGCCCGGTGGTGGTACCGGTCGCACTGGTCGCGATCGACGCGAGCGCAGCGGCGAGCCCCGCGCCGCTTTCGCCGGTGCCCGGCGCGAACAACGCCTCGACCGCGGCCGGATAGGTGGTGAGCGTGGTCGCAAGCCGCACCGCATCGACCCGCAACGTCCCGTCGCGGTTGGTCGCCACGCCGATCTCGGCCAGCGTGCGCGGGCTGGTGTCGCCGCCGCCGCTGAGCAGGGTCGAGGGTAGTCGTGCGAGCTGGCGCTGCAATTGCTGCGCGGCGGGATCGCTGCGCAGCACACCGCTCTGCGGGTTCATCTGTTCGTTGAGCACCGCGGTGAGCTGATTGTAGGTCGCGACGAAGTCGTTGACCGCCTGGGTCAGCGCGGAGGTCGGTGCGCTCACCCCCAAGGTGCTGCTGCCGACCGCGACGAGATCGAGCTTCACGTCGTCGATCATGTTGTTGATGCTGTTGCTGGCGCGGCGCAGCTCGATCCCGTCGAGCTTGACGACCGCATCCTGCGCGCTGCTGCCGATACTGGTGCCGGTCGCGCCAGGTCCGACATTCAGGTCGCTGAGGCCCGGATCGGCCGATTCGAGCGTGAAGCCCTGGCTCGCGCCGGTCGCGCCCTTCAGCACCAGCCGCGAGCCGCCATTGTCGCCGACCACGCTGGCGGTGATGCCCGCGCCCGCGGCGTTGATCGCTGCCGCAATCCCGTCGAGGCTCTCGCTGCCGCTGGGGATGGCGATCGTGACGGGCGTGCCGCCGCCCGGGGTGAAGCCGGTCATCGCGCCGCCCGCGACGGTCGCCTGCCCGAAGGTCAAGGTGAAGCTGCCGCTGCCGATCGCGGCGGTGCGGTCGGCGATCGGCGCGGTGGCGGCCGACTGTGGCTTGGCGAGCTGGATCACGTCGAGCGTCGCCGACAGATTGGTCACGGTCTTGCCGGGCAGCGCGGTGACCCTGGCGACGCCGATGCTCGAGCTGACCGGGCTGGTCGTCAGCGTGCCGCCGCTCACCAGCGAATTCAACGCCGAGGAAAAGCCCGAGATCGCGCTCTTGAGGGTCGAGACCCCCGAGATCTGCGCGGTCAGCGCGTCGGTCTTGGCCTTCAGCTGGCTCTTCTTCACCGCGAACTGGTTGTCGACCAGCGAGGTGACGAGCGCGACGGTGTCGATGCCCGAACCCGAGCCCAACGTGGAGACGATCGACGATGTCGGCATTATCGTCTCCCCTCGCGCGCCAGTTCGCCCGTCTTGTCAAACGGCTGTACGCGGGTCATCTTAAGCCCTCCGCGACGCCGTTTTCGTCGAAGCGCGCGGTCGGCGGTACCGTGACCGGCGGCGCAGCGGTGCCGCCCGCCGCCTTGTTCAGGCCGAACACGAAGGCGAGCACGGTCGCGATCGCCATATAGAGGTCGTCGCGGACCTCCTGACCCTCGCGGCTGGTGTAATAGACCCCGCGCGCGAGCGCGGGATATTCGAGGATCGGGACCGCCAGCTCGCCCGCCAGCTCGCGGATCGCCAGCGCCGTCGCGCCGCGGCCCTTGGCGACCACCACCGGCACCTGATCGTTCGCCTGATCGTAGCGCAGCGCCACCGCGAAATGGGTCGGGTTGGTCAGCACGACGTGCGCCGACGCCACCGCCTTGCGGGTCGAGCGCGACAGGATTGCGCGCTGTTTCTGGCGAATGTGCTGCTTGGCCTCGGGCGAGCCTTCGCTCTCCTTGTGCTCGTCGCGGATCTGCTGCTTGGTCATGCGCAGCTTGCCCAGCAGCCGGACGAGCTGGACCGGCACGTCGACCAGCGCGATCAGGACGAGTCCCCCCGCCATCGCCATCAGAATGCCGATCAGATCGCCGCCGAGTTCGCCGACCGCGACGTTCACGTCCGACGCGGCGAGCCCGAGCATCCGTTCCGACGCCTGGGCGAGCGCCCAATAACCGATGACCCCGAGCAGCACGACCTTGAGCAGCGACTTGCCGAGCTCGATCCAGCCCTGCGTCCCGAAGATGCGCTTTAACCCCGCGGCCGGATCGACCCGCGACCATTTCGGCGCGAGCAATTTGCCCTTGAAGTCGAGCGCGCCGAGCCCCGCCTGGCTGAGCACGGCTGCGGCGATGCCGACCGCGAACAGGATGCCGAGGCTGGGGAAGAGCCGCCAGCCCGCCTGGTGAAGCGGGCGCAGCGGCTCGAAATCCTCGATGTCGGCGCGACCGAAGCTGAAGCTCGCCGCCAGCACGCCCTTCAGCGCCGCCATCAGCGAAGGACCCGCAAAGATCAGCCAGCCGACCCCGGCCAGCATGACCAATGCGGTCGCGAACTCCTTGGACCGGAGGATTTCGCCGTTGTCGCTCGCCTCGCGCTTGCGCTTCTGGGTTGGGGCTTCCGTCTTCTCGCCGAACTCGTCCGCCATCAGCCGAGCACCAGCTTGCCGGCCGCGCCCAAACCTTCGCGGATGATGACGAGCATGTAATCGCCCATCGCCGGGAACGCGATCGCGAGCGCGACCACGCCGACCGCGAGGCTGGCGGGCAGCCCGACCGCGAACAGGTTGAGCGCGGGGGCGGAGCGCGACAGCATCCCGACCGCGAGATTGAGACACAGCAGCAGGAACCCGACCGGCAGCGCAAGCAGCAGCCCGGCGAGGAAGGCGTAGCCGCCGAAGAACGCGATCGCCTTCAGCCGCTCGGCCCCCAGCCACGCCTGCCCGGGCGGGAGCGCGTCATAGCTCTTCACGATCAGGTCGACGAGGATGAGATGCCCGTCGACGGAGAGGAACAGGAGCGTCAGCAGGATCGTCATGAAGCTGCCGAGCGCGGGCGAGCTGCGCGCGTTGACCGGATCGACCGTGTTGGCAAAACCGATCCCCATCGACCCACCGATCACTTCGCTGGCGATCAGCGGCGCGGCGAACGCGATCTGCAGCACGAAGCCGAGCGCGGCGCCGACGAGCGCCTCGGACCCGATCGCGAGGATGGTGGCGAGCCCGAACACCTGCGCGGGCGGGACGACCGGATGCGCGGCGAGGACGAGGAAGCCGATCGCACCGGCCAGCGTCACGCGGACCAGGACCGGCACCGCGACCGCGCCGAACACCGGCGCGGCGATGAACGCGGCGCTGATCCGCACCATCACGAACATCAGCGCCCAGAGCTGCGGCTCGATCGAGAGGCCGAAGCCCAACATTAGCTAGCGGACGAGGTCCGGGATCCGCTCGAAGATGCCGATCGTGAAGTCGCTGAGCAGCCCGATGATCAGGCTGCCGAAGATCACGATCGAGACTGCGACGACGATCAACTTCGGTACGAATGAGAGCGTCTGTTCGTTGATCGAGGTCGCCGCCTGGATCATGCCGAGGATCAGCCCCGACAGCAATGCGGGCACCAGGATCGGCGCGGCGGCGAGCGCCAGCACCCACATCGCTTCGTGCGCGATCGTCAGAAAGTAGGTGGCGTCCATGTTACGCTAACTCGCAAAACTGTTGGCCAGGCTGCCCATCGTCAGCGCCCAGCCGTCGACCAGGACGAAGAGGAGCAGCTTGAACGGGAGCGAAATAATCTGCGGGGACAGCATCATCATGCCGAGCGACATCAATACCGTCGCGACCACCAGATCGATAACGATGAAGGGCAGGAAGATCAGGAAACCGATCTGGAAAGCAGTCTTCAGTTCCGACGTCACGAACGCGGGCAACAGCACCGAATAGGGAATGTCGCGCGGACTGGCATACGGTCCCGATTTCGCCATCTGCGCGAACATCGTCACGTCCTTCATGCGGGTCTGTTTGACCATGAAGGCATGAAGCGGCGCACCCGCGGTCTTGATCATGTCGGTCGCGCCGATCCGGTTTTCGGCATAGGGCTGGATCGCGGTCGCGTTGATCTGATTGATCACCGGCGCCATCACGAAGAACGACAGGAACAGCGACAAGCCGACCAGCACCTGGTTGGGCGGGGTCTGCTGCAGCCCCAGCGCCTGCCGCAGCACGCTGAGCACGATGATGATCCGCGTGAAGCTTGTCATCATGAGGAGGATGCCCGGCAGGACCGTGAGCAGCCCCATGATGATGAGGACTTGCAGGGACAGCGCGAGCGGGGCGTTGCCGCCGCCGAGGTCGCCGAGCGCACGGTCGACCGCGTCGCCGGTGCCGGGCGGGATCGCAGTCGGCGCGGCGGTCGGCACCGGCGTCGCCGGCAGGGTCTGGGCAAACGCCGGCATCGCGACGACCAACATCAGCACGATCGCGAGCACGATCAGCACGAACTTACCGAGGCCGCTTGCGGGCTTCGCGGCACGGCCGGTGGTGCGGAACAGGCTCGGCTGGCCGCGGTCGTGGACGCGGTGGACGGAATAGTCGCTCACGCTACTGGCTCACCCTTGTCGAGCAGGGCGACCCCGCCGCGACCGACCGACACGAGCAATTTGCGGCCTTCGAACTCGATCACCGCGAGCCGCAGCCCGGGCGAGATCATCATCGTTTCCTGGACCTTGAGCATCCGGTTGGCGGGCTGCCCCGGCATCCGCGCCTCAAGCTTGCGCCACGCATAGAGCGCGCCGATCATCAGCCCGCAGACCAGCGGCAGCAGGATCACGAGCTTGAGGATATAGGTCCACATCATGGCGCGATCAGCCGCGCTTTTCGGGGGCGACCAGTTCGGTCATCCGCACCCCGAAGCGTTCGCCGACGGTCACGACCTCGCCGCGGCCGATCAGCGTGCCGTTGACGAACACGTCGAGCAGTTCGTTCGCCTGGCGGTCGAGCTCGATCACGCTCTGCTCGCCGAGCGCGAGGAGTTCGCGCAGCGAGAGCTTGGTCGAGCCGATCTCGACGGTCAGCTTGACGTCGACGTCTTGGAGCAGGCGAAAGTTCGCCGCCAGGCTGGCGTCGATCGGGAATCCACCCGTCATGTCGTTCATTGAATCTGTCCTTCGAGCGGAGCGATGGAGGTGAGCTGGATCGCGGCATGGCCGTTCGACGTGCCGACGGTGCCGGTCCCGAACCGGTCGGTGCCGATCATCACCGGAACCTCGTTGCCGAGCCCGATCGGGATCACGTCGCCGACCTTCAGCTCGAGCAATTGCGCGAGCGGCATGACGGGTTCGGCAAGCACCGAGCGCACCGTGAACGGCACCCCCATAAGCGCGCGGGTCAGGCTGGTGCGCCAGGCCGGGTCGGCGACCGCGCTGCGGGCGTGGACCTTGCCGGTCAGCCCGACGGTATGGGGTTTGAGCGCCGCCACCGGATAGGCCAGGTCGATGAAGGCGGGCTCGGCATCGCCGCGGGCGATGCCGATGCGGGTAACGACAAGGGCATC
>JAZKGJ010000077.1:11687-24977 GCA_040385975.1 Pseudomonadota bacterium
GCACCGCGGTGTTGTCGAAATCCCAGATGCCGAGGGCATCGTCGGGGTCGACCCCGGCGAGCGTCGCGGGATTCGCCTCGACCGCGCCGACCGCGAAGTCGACCCGCGCGACGGGCTCCCACACGGTGGTGAGCACGGGGACGATCATCGCGCCCAGCCGCACCACCATCGCATCGGCGGCGGGGGTCAGTTCGGTCGGCGCGGTCGCGGTGTGCGTGCCGCTGCCGCCGAAGAAGATATCGAGCAGTTCGAGAACGAAGCGCGCGTCGATCACCAGCTGCGCGGGCGCTTCGGCCCCATTCGGAAGCGCGAGCCACGCGGCGACCGCATCGCCACGCTCGGCGCGGTAATCGGCGAAGCGCTGAACGACGAGCGGCTCGGCCCAGATCCGACATTCGCCGCGCAGCAGCTGATCGAACACCGGGCGCAGCGCGCGCGCGAGCCGCGCAGTCAGATGCTGCAGCGTGTGGAGATCGCCGAACGGGTTGAGATTGGCATTGCCGAGCGACGCCGGGATCGCTTCAGGCGCACGCGCGCGGTCGCGGCGATCGCGCGACGCGGCGGGGCTGACCTGTGAAGCGGCGTTAACCATGTCTCACTGAACAACGAAATTGGTAAAGTAGACGTTACCGACGCCCCCGAATCCTTCCTTTTCCTTGAGCGTGGCGTTGATCGCCTTGACCAATTGGCGCTGCAATTGCTGCTTGCCGGTGCCGGTCGCGACCTGTTCCTCGGTCGTGTCGCCGAGTGTCATCAGCACCGCCGAACGTACCGCGATCGCGTTGGTCTTGAGATGCTCGATCACGGTGTCGTCATACGGCGTCGAGATCGCGACCCCGATCTGGATGAAGCGGTCCGAATCCTGAAGGTTCGCGGTGAAGTCGTCGGGGATCGCGTAATAATTGGACGCGAATTTCTCGCCGCCGTGTCCTGCCGGAGTCGGCTTGCCGTGCGCGGCGGGCGCAGCTTCCTCACCGCCGCCGTGGCCACCCTCCTCCTTGCCTTCACCGGCGCGCTTCTGTTCGCTCTTTGGCACCAGTTTGGGCGCGTCGCTCGCGCCTTCCGCGTGCGCCGCCCCGCCGATCATGCCGGTTGCGTACAACCCGCCGCCGACCCCGCCGCCCAGCACGACCAGCGCGCCGAGGATGACGAGCAGCTTCTTCTTGCCCTTCTTCTTGGGCGCCGCATCGGCGGGGGCATCGCTTTCGAGGATGATGTCGCTCATGGCTCAGGTCCTTCAGGCGACGCGGTCGTCGCTGGTTTCATCGATAATGATGCGGGTGGCGGCCGGTGCGCGCGCGGGCTGTTGCTGCTGTTGCTGCGGCTGCGGCTGCGCGCCCGAATGGCGTTCGCTGGCGCCTGCATCGACGGTGGCGCGGTCGATCCGCACACCGCGCGCTTCGGCAAGCTCAGTCAGTCGCGGCTGCGCATCGACGATCAGCGTGCGGGTCGCGGATTCGGCGGCGGTGAAATGCACCTGCACGGCGTCGCCGTCACGCTTCACCGCGATATCGACCGGGCCGAGCGCATCGGGGATCAGCCGGATGCGGGTTTCGCGCGCGCCGCCGTCGGGCGCCGCTTCGCGCAATCGTTCGATATGGTCGATCATCCGGTGCAGCCCGGGGTCGCGGGTCAGGTCGATGCCGGCGGGCTGCGGGCCGCTGCTCGCCGCGACCGCTACGGGCGGCTGCAATCCGCCACCAGCCGGCGCTGCGATTGGCGCGGCCGGGGTGTCTGTGTCGGTGACGCGCCGCCGCACTGCCGGCGCAAGCTCCGGCCCCGCCGCGGCGGGTCTTGCGGTCGCGACGACGCGCGGATCGGGTGCGGTTCGAGGAGCGACCGGTGGCGGAGCGGCGGCTGCGGTCGGCAGCGGATCGCCGGCCCGAACACCCGGTGCCGCAGACGACGGGACCGGAGCGGCTGTCGCAGTTGCCGCCAGCTGCGTGGCGGCGACCGGGCGGTCGACGACGGCAGCGGCCGGCGGTGGTGGTACGGCGACCGCCGGGGAAACTGGGACTGGAACAACGGGTGCCTGTGGCGGGGCGTTTGTCGCTGGAGCGATAGCCGGTGGTGCTACCGCGACCGCAAGAACGGAAGCGCTGGTGGCCGCCGGGCGCAGACCGACGGCGGCGGAGGTCGGCGCGATCGGCGGGGCTGCGTCGCGCGCCGGAAAGGACGCGAGAGTAATGATGGTCGGCGACGCGGGAATCGGCGCGGGTGTCCGCACTGTCGGCAACGCTCCCGGCGCGCGCACCGCAACCGATGGCAATGCCGCGACGGCGCTGCTGACGGGTGGCGGAGTCGCGAAGCCGGACCGATTGGTTTTGGCAGCCGGACGCGTGAAGACTGTGGTCGGCCCGGTCGCCGGATCCGTCGGCACGGTCAGCGTCGGCAGAGCGGGACTGACGCCACGAAATGACGCAACTCGGGCGGGCACCGGTGGCGACGCACCTGAAATCGCAGGGGTCGGGACCGACACCGGTGGCGGCACAGCGGTCGCCGCGAAGATCGCGAACGGCGTGGGTTCCTGAATAGCGGGTCTCGCGTCGGCGACGGTCGCTGGCGCGGTCTTGACGCCGCGGCGAGACAGCGGTGTGGTCGGTGTGACGGCGTCCGGCGCCGCCTGCGCAATTGCGGACTCGGGCGCGGGCTCCTCGGTCGCGATCTTCACCCGCGGCAGCGCCACCCCGATTGCCGGCGGCGGAGATGGCGGGGCGACGGGCGGCATCAGCCAGGCGAGCGCGGGTTCGAGCCGCGCTTCGGGCAATTCGACCACGGGCCGCGTCGGCGTGGCGTCTTCTGCGGTCGCCGAAGCGCCGGGGACGGACGATGGGGCGAGCAAAGCTTCGTGGCGGTCGGTCGCCTCCGTCGCCGGCACCGGCAGCGCGACCGGCAGGTCCGGCACCGGCTTGCCGGGAGCGGCGGCGTTTTGCCGGACGGACGGTGCCGGGGCGGCCGCGATCAGATCGGTGAGCGCCATCGCGAAGTCGCCGGGCGGCACCGCCACTGCACCGGGCGCAGCGGACGCCAGCACGCCATCGGGCACCGCCGCGGCGATGCTCGAAATCGTCAGCAGGGAAAGGCTGGCAGTCGCTTCGATCATTCCGGGTCCGTCAGTGCGAGCAAATATCGGTGAGCGATCAGCAAGGATCGTGCCGGACGGTCCGTGCCGGGGGTGCGGCCTCCAGCGCGCGCAGCGCCGCGAGCGCCTCGGCCGCGGTGTCGCGCGCGATCAGTTTCTCGATCGCGTGCTGGTCGCGGCGTGCCTCGCGGGTCGCGGCGGCGGCCTGCTCGACCCGCGCGGTGGCGTTGGCGACGCGCGCTTCCGCTGCCTGCGCGGACGTATGGAGCCGTTCGCGGTAGAGTGCGGCGGCAGCGAACGAGACCCCGTCGGCAGCGACCGATTGCGGCGCGACCCCGGCGGCGAGCTGAGCGATCCGGACGCGCAGCGCGGCTTCGGACTGAAAGCGCGCATTCGCGTCGGCCTCCGCCGCCTGGACCAGCCCGAGTTGCAGGGTACGGACGCGGTGGAGGCGGGCGAGGGTCTTGCCGCGATCACGCATCGCCGAACACGCCGGTCAGCTCGGCGACGGCTTCGCCCAGCGTCACGACCTCGTCGGCGTCCTGGCGGATATATTCCATGATCGCGCCCTGGCACGCGATCGCGGTGTCGATCGCGGGGTCGGCCCCCTGCCGGTACGCGCCCATCAGCACGAGGTCGCGATTCTCTTCGTAGGTCGCGAGGTGGCGGCGCAGGATCCGCGCCGCCGCGCTGTGCTCGCGGCCGACGATGTCGGTCATCACCCGGCTGACCGAGGGGCCGACCTCGATCGCGGGATACACCCCACGCTCGGCGAGCTGGCGCGAGAGCACGATATGTCCGTCGAGGATCGAGCGCGCCGAATCGACGACCGGGTCGTTGCCGTCGTCGCCGTCGGCCAGCACGGTGTAGATCGCGGTGATCGAGCCTCCGGTCGCAACGCACGTCCCCGCGCGTTCGATCAGATTGGGGAGCATCGCGATCGCGCTGGGTGGATAACCGCGCGCGCTGGCGGGTTCGCCCAGCGCCAGCCCGATCTCGCGGCCCGCGTGCGCGACGCGGGTCAGCGAATCCATGATGAGCAGGACGTTCTTGCCTTCGGCGCGGAACGCCTCCGCGATCGCATGGGTGCGCAGCGCGCCGCGAATGCGCAGCACCGGCGAATGATTGGCGGGGACCGCGACCACGACCGACCGCGCGCGGGCTTCGCCGGCGACCTTGGTTTCGAGAAAGTCGGCGACTTCGCGGGAGCGTTCGCCGATCAGACCGATGACGATCACGTCGGCTTGCGCGGCGCGGACGATCATCCCGAGCAGCACCGATTTGCCGACGCCGGAACCCGCCATGATGCCGATCCGCTGGCCCTGCCCCACAGTCAGCAGTCCGTTGATCGCGCGCACCCCGACGTCGAGCGGTTCGCGCACGCGCCCGCGGTCGAGCGGCGATTGCAATTTGCCGGCGAGCGGCCAGCGCCCGGCGCCGCGAATCGGGCCGAGCCCGTCGACCGGCTTGCCGGCACCATCGACCACGCGGCCGAGCAAGGCGGCGCCGACTTCGGCTTCGCCGGGAGGGCCGACCGGCTTGACCGGGGCCTGCGGCAGGAGCGGCGCGGGGCCGCCCAGATTCATCAGCAAGGTGCGCCCGTTGCGGAAACCGATGACCTCGGCCTCGACCTGATCCCCCACGCGGCAGACGGTGCCGACCGGCAGCGTCAGACCGACCGCTTCCATCAGCAGCCCGTCGAACGACGCGAGCCGTCCCGAAACCTTGGGCTTCGGCGCAAAATCGGCGTTGGCGAGACCGTCGAGATACTCCGACGTGAACCGGTTCAGCACGTCAGCAATCGCCCGCCGGCACCGCGACGCGGTCGATCGCGGCGGCGAGTTGGTCGAGCCACAGTTCGGGGCCGTCCTCGACGATGGTCGAGGCGCTTTCGAGCACGAAGCTGCCGCGCGCGACCGCGGCGTCGCCGACCGCGAACAGGCTGGCGGGGAGCCGCCCTTCGAGCAGCACGACGTCGTCGGGATGGACCCGCAGCAACGCCGATTCGGCGGTATCGGTCAGCAGGTCGGTGGCGGCCTCGATCCGTCCGGCCAGGATGTCGGGCGCGACCCCGCTTTCGCCGACGATCTTGGCGACCAGGAACAGCACGGTCTGGCGCAATTGCTTGGCGACCTCGGCACGGTCGACGCGGGTCGATAGCGTCATCGCGATCGCATCGGCAAAGGCGCGGTCGCGGGCTTCGTCGGCGGCAGCGGCGGCCAAGCCTTCGGCATAGCCGGCGGTATGCGCCGCAGCGACCGGGTCCTGATAGGGCTTGGCGTTGGCGTCGAACGGGTCCCAGCCCGCGGTCGGGTTGGCGCCGGGGTCCGCCGGGCTGAACGAGCGCGGCTGCCCGGCGCGGACGCGCGGGTCGGCGGGCGCGAAACCGAGCGGCGGCGCGAACGCCTGTTGCAGCAATTCGGCGGTCGCGCTGTGACGCGGCGAGAAGCCGGCGACGAAATCAGACATAATCGTCTTCGCCGCCGCCCAGCATGATCGTGCCGTCCTTCGCCATCGTCCGCGCGACCGCGATGATCGCCTTTTGCGCGTCGAGCACTTCGGTCAGCTTCATCGGCCCGCGCGCTTCCATCTCGTCGCGGATGCCGTCGGCAGCGCGCGCCGACATACAGCCGAGGAAGCGGCTGCGGACCGCCTCGTCGACCCCCTTCAGCGCCTTGGTCAGCGTCTCGCCGTCGATGTTGCGGATCAACGCACCCAGATTCTTGTCGTCCATCTCGAGCAGATTATCGAAGACGAACATCGCCTCCTCGATCGCCTTGGCGACTTCGCGGTCGATCTTGGCGAGCTTGGGCATGACGCGTTCGCCGGTCGCCTTGCGCGCCGACGACATGATCTTGGCGGCCTCGCGCGTCCCGCCCAATTGCACGCCCGCGGGTTGCGCGGCCGAGGCGGTGCGGTTGGCCAGCATCGTCTGCAGCGTCTCGATCGCTTCGGGGCTGATCGTCCCCAGTCGCGCGACGCGGTGGAGGATTTCGGGCTGGACCGCATCGGGCAGGATTTCGAGCACGCGCGCCGCGACCCCCGATTCGAGGTTCGCCAGCACGACCGCGGCAATCTGCGGATGCTCCTTCTCGATCATCGCGGCGATCTCGGGCGCGTCGAGCCAGCCCAGCTGTTCGAGCTGGCACGCGTCCTGCGCCGGGGTGATCCGCGCGAGCACGCTGTCGGCCTTGGCCGCGCCGAGCGCGCGGGTCATCACCGCCTCGATCTTGGGCCGCGGGTCGAAGCCGATCGCGGTGCGGTCGCGCGCCTTGGCAACGAAATCGTCAAGCACGCCGCCGACTTCGGCCTCGCTCACGTCGGCGACCGCGAACATCGCCTGGCCGAGCTTGCGGACCTCGTCGGGGTCGAGCTTCTGGAGGATGGCCGCAGCCTCCTCCTCGCCGACCAGCATCATCAGCACCGCGGCGCGTTCGACGCCAGAATAGGAACGGGGGCCCGCCTCGATCACTTGCTGTCCGCCTTGATCATGTCACGCACCGCCAGCGCGGCGCGTGCCGGGTTTTCCTTGGTAAAGCCGCGCACGATCCCGACCCGGTCGTCGTAATTGTTGGCGCTTTCCAGCCGGTCGAGCTGGTGCGAGCCGGTACTGCCGCCCGGCCCCGGCTGACCCGCGGCGAGCGCGAGCCGGTTGGGCGAGGCGGCATTGTCGCTGCGCTTCATCAGCGCAGCCGCGAGCGGCTTCACCCCCATGATGAGGACCAGCAGCGCGATCACGATCGCAGTGACGTTGCGCGCGACCATCGGCAGCCAGGCATTGTCGTACCAGGCGGGGCCCTCGCTGGCGGTGTCGGCGGCGCCGGCGAACTTGCGGCTGATGACGGTCACCTGGTCCTGCCGCTGCGGATTGAAGCCGACCGCGGCGCGGACCAGTTCGGTCACCTGATTGATCTCGAGCGCAGTGCGGCGGCCCTTGTCGGGATCGCGCAGCAGGACCGCGACCGACAGCCGCTTGATGTCGCCGGGCGCGGTGCGGCTGACCGACACTTCCTTGCCGAGATCGTAGGCGCGGCTGAACTGGTCGGACTGTTTCGTTTCGGCGCTCGGCGAGGCCGATGCGGCCGGCAGCGGGGCGGTGCCGGGTGCTGCGACGGTGGCACCGGCGGGCGCGGTGTTGCTGAGCGAACCGGGAATGCCACCGGGCGCGCCGACGTCCTTCTGATTGCCGGTCCAATTGCCCTGTTCGACCCGCAGCGCGCCTTGCTTCTCGAAGCTTTCGCGGGTCGCGCTGGTTTCGTCGAGGTTGATGTCGGCCTGGACTTCGGTCGAGAAATTGCCCGCGCCGACCAGCGGGGTCAGCAGCTGGACGAGCTGGGTGCGGACCTTTTCCTCGACGCGGCCCTGGAATTCGATGCGGGCGTCGCCGTTGGCGGTCGCGCCGTTGCCGCCGCCGGGCTTGCTGAGCAGCCCGCCGGCCTGATCGACGATCGTCACCGCTTCGGGCTTCAGTCCCGGCACCGACGATGCGACCAGATTGACGATCGAACGGACCTGCGCCTCGCCGAGCGAACGACCCGCGTTCAATTTGATCATGACCGACGCCGACGGTCCGGCGCTGTCGCGCACGAACACCGATGCTTCGGGGATCGCGAGGTGGATGCGTGCCTCGGCGACCGCGTCGATTTCCTCGATCGATTTCGCAAGCTCGCTTTCGCGCGCCTGGCGGAGGCGTTCGCCCTCGACCGCGCGGCTGACCCCCATCGGCAAATTGTCGAGAATCTGATAGCCGCCCGGTGTGGCCTTGGGCAGGTCCTGGCTGGCGAGCAGCATCCGCGCCTTGTGAAAATCCTCGTCCGCGACGCTCAGCGCGCCGGCATCGTCGATGGTGGATTCGATCCCCGCCTGGGTCAGCGCCTGGCTGACCGCACCCTTGTCGGCGTCGGTCAGCTGGCTGAAGAGCGTCTTCTGCGGCGGGGTTGAAAGCATCCCCCACGCGAGCGCGGCGGCGGCGATCAGCCCGATCAGCAGGATCATCGGCAAGCTGCGACGCACCGCGGGCTGCGCCATCAGGCCGCCCAGTTGCTGCAAGGGATTGGCGAAGCGCTCAGTTGCGGGCGCGGTGGTGGTGAGGGCGTTCATCGGTTTAGACCGGCATGCTCATGATGTCCTTGTAGGCGGACAGGAGTTTGTTGCGGACTTGCAGCGTCGCTTCGAAGCCGATCGAGGCTTCCTGGCGGGCGAGCATGACTTTCGCGATGTCGACGGTCTCACCGCGCTCGTAGGCTTCGGACATCCGCCCGGCCTCGACCTGCTTCGCATTGACCTGTTGCAGCGCCTTTTCCATCGAGGCGGCGAAGTCGGCGGGCTTGCCCGCATCCGCGGCGGGCACCGAGATGGTCTGCGTCGCGCGCTGGAGCGCTTCGTTGCGCTCGAGAATCTGTGCGCGCAGCGCCATGACGCGGTCGATGCCGCCAATCCCGGCGACGCTCACGACGCGTACCTCCGGGTGTTCGTGTCGGCGATGGCGTCACCCTGTTCGCGCGCCTTGGCGAGGCGATAACGGAGCGTGCGTTCGGAGATGCCCAGCCGCCGCGCGGTTTCGATCCGGCTGCCGCCGCACGCCGCGAGCGTTTCGCGGATCGCCTGGAACTCGCGCATCTGGACGATGTTGCCCAATGTCGCCGGACGTTCGGTCAGGACCGGGGTCGGCGCGGTGCCGCGGTCGAACAGGATATGGTCGGCTTCGATCGTGTCGCCCGGCGCGAAGAGGAGCGCGCGCTGGATCACGTTTTCCAGTTCACGGACGTTGCCGGGCCAGTCGTGGAGCATCAGCCGCGCGACCGCGGCCGGGTCGGGCCACGGTACGACCGCGCGGTCGCCGGCATGGCGCAGGATCATCGTCGCGGTCAGCGCGGGGATATCCTGCGGCCGCTCGTTCAGCGGACGCGTGGTCAGCGGAAAGACCGACAGCCGGTAGAACAGATCGGCGCGGAACCGGCCCGCGGCGACTTCGCCCTGTAGGTCGCGGTTGGCCGAGGCGATGACGCGGACGTCAATCTTTTCGGGCATCGACGCGCCGAGCGGGACGACTTCGCGTTCCTGCAGCGCGCGCAGCAATTTGGCCTGCAATTGCAGCGGCAGTTCGGCGATTTCGTCGAGCAGCAGCGTTCCGCCGTTCGCCGCGCGGAAGAAGCCCTCGCCGGCCCCGGCGGCGCCGGTGAACGCGCCCTTGTTGTGCCCGAACAGCAAGGCTTCGAGCATCGTTTCCGGGAGTGCGGCGCAATTGACCGCGACGAACGGGCCGGTCGCGCGTGCCGAATTCAGGTGGATCGCGCGCGCCAGCACTTCCTTGCCGGTCCCGGTCGGACCGTTGATCAGCACGGTGATGTCGGCCTTCGCAACGCGTTCGGCGAGCGCGTTGAGCGCCAGGCTCTCGGGGTCGGCGGCGGTCGGGAGCGCCGGACCGCCTGCGAGCGCCGCGACGAAGGCGTTGCCGACCGCGGCGTCGGCTGGGCCATAGTTCACGCGGGCGGGATGGCCGTCGCGGCCTGGCGCGACGCTGCGACCTTCCGAGCCGACGATCAGGGTGCGCGCCGGCGACGGCGGGGTTTCGCCGTCCGCCACCAGGAACAGCGCGTCGGGCGCGGGACGTCCGTCCTCGCAGCTGGTTACGCCCAGCCCTTGCGCACGCAGCGACGAGATCAACGCATATTTCTGACGCAGCACCGCGGCGGACGGGACGATCGGACGCATGGCTTTTCCCCAACTCACGCCGTCGTCATGCGGCGCGGTTGGTAAAAGGAGCGTTAAGCACGATTGCCGGGGCGGCAGATTCTTTCCGCGCGCGCGGCGCGTGAGTCTCTGAACCGTTACGCGCGCGCGAGGGCGACGGGGGATCGGCGAACGTGGTTCAGAAAAATGCTTAAGGCTGCGAATTTGCGGTCGTTAGCTCCCTTGACGGCTCAGCCCTCCGCTTGGGGGCGGCGGGGATCGTCGGAGCAAATGGAGAAACGGACATGACCGTTATCGGAACCAATACCGCCGCACTGCGTGCGGGCAATGCATCGAATATGGCCAACATGGACCTGCAGACCGCGATGGAGCGGCTGTCGACCGGCAAGCGTATCAATTCCGCGAAGGACGACGCCGCCGGCCTCGCCATCGCGGCGACGATGGGCGCGCAGATCCGCGGCATGAGCCAGGCGATCCGCAACGCCAACGACGGCGCGAGCCTCGCTCAGACCGCCGAAGGCGCGCTGGGTGAAGTCACCAATATGCTGCAGCGCATCCGCGAGCTGGCCGTCCAGTCGGCTTCGGGCACCTACAGCACGACCGACCGCACCAACCTGAATGCCGAAGCCGCGACGCTGCGTACGCAGATCGCGTCGGTGCTGACGAACACCAAGTTCAACGGCGTGGCGGTGTTCGATTTCGCCGCAACCGACACGGCAAGCGACGACATCACGATCCAGGTCGGCGCGAATGCGGCGGACACGGTCGCGCTGACCAAGACGTTCTTCGACAGCGACGATTTCGAAGCGGCCGACTTCTCGGTTGCGACGGCCGCCGCGGCGGGCACCACGCTCGCCAACGTCGACGCGGCGCTGACCGCGATCACCACCGGTCGTGCGACCTTGGGCGCTGCCCAGAGCCGGCTCCAGTCGGTCGTGAACAACCTGACCAGCAACGTGACGAACCTGACCGACGCGCGTAGCCGGATCGAGGACGCCGATTTCTCGGTCGAGACCGCGAACCTGGCGAAGGCGCAGATCCTGAGCCAGGCTTCGACCGCGATGCTGGCGCAGGCCAACCAGAGCCAGCAGAGCGTTCTGAAGCTGCTTCAGTAACCCTCGAGTACGGCTCCGGCACCGCCCCCCTTGAGGGTGTCGGAGCCGCCCAGCCTCCTCCGTCAACGCGGGGGTCGCGCGGAAGCCCCGGTGGTCCACGGACCGCCGGGGCTTCTTGCTTTGGGGATAGTTTATGCGCATAGGTTCAGTATGAACGACCCCACCCCCGTCCGCCGCCGCAAGGCAATCAACGTCAGCCTCGATCCGAAGCTGGTGGAGGAAGCGAAAGTGCTGGGTCTGAATATCTCGCGGGCGTGCGAGGCAGGGCTGGCAGAAGAAACCAAGCAAGCGCGCTGGGCTGCATGGCGCAAAGAGAACGCCGAAGCGATCGCCTCGTCCAACGCCTACGTTGAAAAGTACGGATTGCCGCTCGATCCCATTCGCGCTTTTTGATGGCGCAATTCGACGTATACAAGAATCCTGTGCGGCCGGGATATCTAATCGATTGCCAGTCGGAGTTGCTGGATGTCACCGACACCCGGGTCACGATTCCTTTGCTGGCGATAGACGAAGCTCCGCGGCGAATGGCCTACCTCAATCCGATCTTCGAAATCGTCGGCGAGCCGCACGTGCTGGTCACGCAATTTGCAACCGCCGTACGGCTGAAATCGCTCGGTTCGCCTGTCTCATCGCTGGCGGATCGCCACGACGACATCCTACGCGCGATCGATGTGTTGCTCGGCGGCGTCTAGCGGACCTTGGCCAGCGCCTTCTTCAGCCGCGCGTGCGCCGCGGCCTTGATCTGGCAGACGCGCGCGGCGCCCACCCCCAGGACCTGACCGATCTCCTCGAGGTTCAACTCCTCGACATGGTAGAGCTGGATCACCTGCGCCTCACGTTCAGGCAGGCCGGCGATCGCCGCGACCAACGCTGTGCGGAGTTCGCCCTCGGCCAGCGCATCGAAGGCGCTCGGCTCATCGCTCGCGAACCAGGGCTGGTCGTCGGCATAGACCTCGTCGATCGGCTCGAAGCGAACCGGCTCGGCACTCGCATATTCGGTACGCAATTTCTCTGGCGTGACGCCGATCGCTTGCGCCACCTGCGCGTCGCTCGGCCGTTGGCCGCGCGCGTCGGTCAGCGCCTCGACGGTCTTGCCGTATTCGCGCCGACGCCGCATCGCGCCGCGGGTCAGCGTCGCCTGACGGCGGAGTTCATCGATCATGCTGCCGCGCAGCCGCGTCGAGAGATATTGTTCGAACGTCACCAGCCCGCGGTCGTCGAACGCGCCGATCGCCTCGACCAGCGCGACCAGCCCGATCTGGACCAGATCCTCGACCTCGACGATGCTGCTCATGTGGCCGTGGACGTGCCACGCGATCCGGCGGACCAACGGCAGGTGCTTGCGCACTTCGGCATTCATGTCGGGCGCGGGCGCGCCCGTCCGGCCGTAGGTGTGCGGATTGGCGGGGACGAACTGGCGGAGCGGCTGATTCATGCCGCGAGTGCCTCGGGTGCGCCGATCACCGCGACGACTTCGACCGATTTGTCCTCGGGCACTTCGAAGAAGCTCATCACCGGGGTGTCGGGCAGGACGGTGCGGACCAGCTTGCGGATCGCCAGCCGGATCGCGGGCTGGACGACCAAAGCGAACGGTTTGGCATCGGCGATCAGCGGCTGCGCGGCGCGTTGCAGCGCATCGACGATGCGGCGGCCGAGGTCGGGTTCGATCGCGTGGCGGCGCGACGGGTCGCTGCGGACCGCCTGTCCCAACAGCCCCTCGAGCCCGCCTTCGAGCGTCATCACCCGCAGCGGCTCGCGCACGCCGCACAGTTTCTGGATGATCAGCCCGCCCAGGTCGGGGCGGATCGCCTCAACCAGTTCCTCGGCATCCTGGGTCTTCTGTGCCGACACCGCGATCGCGGCGGCGATGCGGCGGAATTCCTTGAGCGGCACGCCTTCGGCCAACAGCATCCGGAGCACTGTTGTCAGCGTGGTCAGCGGCAGCGGCGCGGGCGTCAGCGCGGCGACGAGCTGGCCGGCGCGTTCCTTCAGCCCGTCGAGCAACGCTTGGACCTCGTCGGGGCCGAGCAGGTCGGCGGCATTGGCGCCGAGCACGTGGTTGAGATGCGTCGCGACGACGGTGCCCGAGTCGACCACGAGGAAGCCGGCGCCGGTCGCGGCGTCGGCGTCGCCCGGCGCAATCCAGGTCGCATCGAGCCCGAAGGTCGGATCCTTGGTGGCCTTGCCGACCAGCGCGCCGACCGCTTGCCCGGTATCGAGCGCGAGCATCTCGTCGGGTGAAACCTGATCGTCGCCGATCACGACCCCGCCGACGACGATTCGATAGGCGTAGGGCGGCAGGTTGATGTCGTCGCGGACGCGGACCTGCGGCACGACGAAGCCCAGTTCTTTCGACAATTGCCGGCGCACGCCCGTGATCCGCCCCATCAGCGGCGCGCC
>JAZKGJ010000078.1:0-3153 GCA_040385975.1 Pseudomonadota bacterium
CCGCGGTGGCGGTGCAGGCCGCGGCGGCGGCGCTACCGGCGGGTCGCACCGCCGCGCCGTTTGCGAAGGCGGCGTTTCAGGACAGTGGCACGCCCAAATCGACGCTGCCGGTCAGCGCGGCGAGCGGTGGCCTTCCCGAATCGACGATCCTCGACCGCTGGAAGGATACCGGCAAGCCGCTGAATTGATCAGTTCGGCAGCGCGACCGATTCGACCTTTTCCACCCAGTGCGGGAAGAAGTTGGGCTTGCGGTTCGACCAGCCCGACGCGGTCGCGGCGGCTTCGCTGATCGACTGGAGCAGCCGCCGGCGCAAGTCGGGGTGAAGGTGCGGCAGCGCCGCCGCCGCGCAGAACGCCGCGGGCAGCCACGGCCGCACATCGGCGCCGAGCAGGCGTTCGTAGAGGAAGCGGAAGGCCGAAAAGCTGGTCAGCCGGCTCTGCCCCAGATCGAACGCCGCGATCGAGATCAATGGCGTCAGGAACGGTTCGACCGCATCGAGCCCGCTGTCGTCGGGGACGATCGCGCGCAGTTCAGGCAGGCGGGCGTAGATACGCGCCTGGGCGCGGATGCTGGCGGCTTCGACGGTGTCACGCGACCAGCGCGCCAGCGCGTCGTCGCGGTCGAGGCCGATGTCGAGCGAGCGGCGGATGTAGCGCTGCGTCGCCGAGCTGAACCCGGCGAATTCCTTCATCTCGGCCAGCGTCATCGCGCCATCGGCCGGCTTCATCCGTGCACCCATCGCTCTCACTCCGCCCCCGCAGAACCGGGAGTGCGACATCCATGACATGGCGATGGTTAACGCTCGCCTTACCACATTGTCGGCCCCCGTTCAGCAAGAGGGCATGGGCGGGCCCGGCTTGCAACGAAAGCCCGCGCGGTCATCGGCGAAACCGCGCGGGGTGAGTCGTTTCGGCAACAGGGGCCGGTCGCGCAACGACCAGTGCGTGGCCCTATCTCTCGTCCTGCAGCTTGCGCTCGGCGTCGGCGTCGAACCCCGACGAGGCGGGCGGTTCGTGGGCGTGGACCGGCTGCGTCGAAGCGGGCGGATCCGACGCATCCATCGATTCGTCCAGACCCCGGTCGAGTCGTGCTTCCTTGCTCTCGGGATGCTTTTCGAGGCGACGCTCGATCGACTTGTCCTGCCCCGCTTCCTGACGCGGATCGTGCGCCTCGCGTTCCGCGGCAGGATCGGGCGCGACCGACATCCGGTCGAGCGCTGCATCTTTAGTCGTATCGTCGGCCATTATCGCCTCCTTGTTCTGCCCGTGAAACGACTGGCGTTACGCCGGGGTTCCTAGCCGAGCCGCGTAACGCGCACGCTTTGCCGGTTGAGTGCAGCCTGCCCGAATACCGTCATGAAGGCGATGTCGGTCGCGTCGCGACCCACCACGACCCGCGCGACCTCGCCGCAATCGGCCATTCCGGTCGCATCGACGATGTGCCAGCCGTCGGCCAGCCAGACTTCGGCGACGGCATGGAAATCGGGTGGATCGACCCCGGGCGCATACGCCGAGACGCAGCGCGCCGGCAGCCCGCCCGCGCGGCACATCGCGACGGTCAGGTGCGCGAAGTCGCGGCACACGCCCTGCCGCTCGACGAAGGTGGTGGCGGCGGTGGTGTCGCCGGTGCTCGAGCCGCTGGCATAGGTAAGGTTCTGGCGCACCCAGGCGGCGATGGCGCTGGCGAGCGCACCGCCCGCAAGTCCGGCGAATTCGCTGCCGACGAAATTCTGGAAGCGTTCGACTTCGCAATAGCGGCTGGGAAGGAGATACGGGATCGCCGCGGCGGGCAGCGCTTGGAGCGGGGTGGCGGCGAGTCCGGTCAGATCGAGCGCGGCGCGTTCGATCGCGATTTCGGCGGCGTAGGTCGCGACGAACCACCCTTCCCCTCGCGCCCAGGTCCGCTGGCCGATCCCGTCTTCGCCCGCGACCGCGGTCAGCGGGTGGGCCGACGTGACGCGCAGGTCCTGCGTTAGCAACCGCTGGTCGGAGAGCGCCGCCGCCTCGACCTGGAGCAGCACCGCGGCGGTGCCAATGATGGAATAGTCGAGTTCGGCCTCGATCTTCAGGCGCATCGGGGGCTTTCAGGCAAAAGGAAGGGCCCGGCGGATCGCTCCGCCGGGCCCCGTAGATACCGTCGCTGCGGCAATCAGTTCCGGCTGGAGCCGAACAGCCGCAGAATGAACAGGAACAGGTTGATGAAGTCGAGATACAGGCTGAGCGCCGACATGATCACGACCTTGCCGACCATGTCGGTCCCGGCAACCTGCGCATAGAGCGACTTGATCTTCTGCGTATCGTAGGCGGTCAGACCGGCGAACACCAACACCCCGGCGATCGAGATTACCAGCGTTAGCGCCGACGACTGGAACCACAGGTTGAGCAGGCTCGCGACGATCAGCCCGACGAGACCCATGATCAGGAACGTGCCGAACGCCGACAGGTCGCGCTTGGTGGTGTAGCCGTAGAGGCTCAAGCCCGCGAACGCCGCGGCGGTCGCAAAGAACGCCTGGGCGATCGATTCGCCCGAGTAGATCAGGAAGATCGTCGATAGCGACAGCCCCATCAAGCCCGCGTAGACCCAGTACATCGCCTGCAGCGTGCCGGTCGAGAATTTGGCCTGTCCGAAGCTCATCGCGAAGACGATCGCGAGCGGCGACAGCATGATGATCCATTTCAGGATCCCGCCGGTCATGAATACCTGCGCGGCGGGCGAGGTCGCCCCGCCCCACGAAAACGCCATCGCGACGATGCCGGTCAGCAGGATTGCCGACGCCATGTAATTGTAGACCGAGAGCATGTACGAACGCAGGCCCGCATCATACGCTTCGGCGCGCGTGCCCGCGGCCGTCACGAACGGCGCGGCGTTCGGGCGGGGGTCGGACCAGTTTGCCATCGTGGTAACTCTCCATGCGGGCGGCAATGAGCGCCGGCCCGGCTCCTCCGAATATCGTGCGATATGCGCGGATTTACAAGCGGAACCGGCTGGCCGCGCCGGACCGAAATGGTAAACGCCGGCGGATGCCGCGCCTGTTCGTTGCCCTGCGCCCGCCCGCGGCTGTGCGCGACCTGCTGTCGGACGCGATGGCGGGGGTGCCCGACGCGCGCTGGCAGGACGACGATCAGCTGCATCTGACGGTGCGGTTTCTGGGT
>JAZKGJ010000078.1:3163-7206 GCA_040385975.1 Pseudomonadota bacterium
AAATCGAAGCGCGCGCGATTGACGATGTCGCGCTTACCTTGGACGGGATAGTGAGCGGCGCGGTCACCGTGCGGATTGCCGGGGTCGGCAGTTTCGAGCGGCGCGGGCGGATCGACACGCTGTGGGCCGGGGTCGCGCCCCGCGCGCCGCTTGCCGCGCTGCACCGCAAGATCGACCGGGCGCTCGTCGCCGCCGGGATCGCTCCCGACACCCGTGCGTATCATCCGCATGTGACGTTGGCGCGGCTGGCGCGCGGCGCGGGCGGTGGCCCGGCGCTGGCTCAGTGGCTGGTGGCGCATGCCGCGCTGGCGTCGCCCGCCTTCATTCTGGACCGGCTGGTACTCTACGAAAGCACGCTCGGTCGCGGCGGCGCGAGTTACCGCGAGGTGATGCGGGTCGCGCTGCTCTGACGTGTCCGATTTTTACAATTTTCCTTGACCCAGACGTGGCATCGAGGCGCGAGGATTCCAGGGGGACGACGCGTGAAACTGAAACTTCTGAGCGCGCTCGCGCTGATCGGCGCACTAATGCTGCCGACCGCGACGCAGGCGCAGACACCGATCGCCAATCAGGTGAACGTGAACAACGTCGCCCAGAACGGCAATTTCACGCTCGGATTTTCATTCACAGTCGCGAACGACATGTCGATTTCGGCACTCGGGGCGTATGACGATCTGGCCAACGGCTTCGTCGCGCCGAAGACGGTTGGGCTCTGGACAAACGCAGGTGCTTTGCTGTCGCAGGTGTCGGTCACCAACAGCAATGCGCTGATCGACAACTTCCGTTACGCAGCGATCACCCCGGTCACTGTCAGCGCCGGCACCACCTATGTCGTCGGAGCCTGGCAATATTCCGGGTCCGGCGACGTGTATTCGACCGCGCCCGGAGGCACCAATCCGCCGCCTGGAGTGACGACCATTCAGGGACGCTTGAGCGACACGGGATCGTTCTCCTTCCCTAATCAGCTGGCTGGCACTGAGGCATATTTCGGCGCCAACGCACTCATCGGCGCGGTCCCTGACGTGCCCGAGCCCGCCACTTGGGGGCTGATGATCATGGGCTTCGGCGTCGCCGGCAGCGCGCTGCGGCGGCGGCCCAAGGCACGGTTCGCGGTCGCCTAAACCGCCGTCGAATCCGCTCCCCTCGCCGCGGCGCGCCTGCTACGTCCGCATAGGACGCGCGACCAGACGCGGCGGGAGGATGCATGATCGCCAGTGATACGCCCGCCGACGGGGCCGGTGCCGAGCAGTCCGGCGCCTCGAGCTACGCCTGGTATGTGCTGGCGATCCTGTTCCTGGTCTACATCCTCAATTTCGTCGACCGCCAGATCATCTCGATCCTGGCCGAGGACATCAAGCGCGACCTGGGGCTGAAGGACGAGGACCTCGGGTTTCTCTACGGCACCGCGTTCGGGGTGTTCTATTCGCTGTTCGGGATCCCGCTCGGGCGGCTGGCGGACAATTGGCACCGGGTGCGACTGATGACGACGGGCCTCGCGCTGTGGTCGACGATGACCGCGCTGTCGGGGCTGGCGGGGAGCGGCGGGCAGCTGGCGGCGGCGCGGGTCGGGGTCGGGATCGGCGAGGCGACCGCGAGCCCGTCGGCCTATTCGCTGATCTCCGACTGGTTTCCCAAGCGGCTGCGCGCGACCGCGCTCGCGATCTATTCGGCGGGGCTGTACGTCGGCGGCGGCATCTCGCTCTTCATCGGCGGGTTGATCGTCCAGCGCTGGAACGCGGCTTATCCCGCCGGCACCGCGCCGTGGGGACTGGCGGGGTGGCAGGCCGCCTTCCTCGCGGTCGGGCTGCCCGGGCTATTGCTCGCGCTGTGGATTGCGACCTTGCGCGAGCCGGTGCGCGGCGCGATCGAGGGCGCCCCGACCGCGCCGCATCCGTCGCCGTTCCGCGCCTTTCGCGAGGAACTCGTCACGATCATCCCGCCGCTGACGCTGATCGGCGCGGCGCGGCGCGGCAGCGGCGCGCTGGCACTCAACCTCGCGGTCGGGTCGGTCGTCGCGCTGATCGCATGGGGGCTGATCCGCACCGGCGAAAGCCTGCCGCAATGGACCGCGTTTGGGATCGGCGTGTACGCGCTGTATTCCTGGGCGACCGCGGTCAGGCGCCGCGACGCGCCGACCTATGCGCTGATCGTCGGGACGCCGGCGTTCCTGTTCACGGTCGTCGCGTACGGGCTGAACGCGTTCCTGAGCTATGCGGCGAGCTTTTGGGCAGCACCGTATGCGCTGCGCACGCTCGGCACGTCGCCCGCCGACGTCGGGTTTCTGGTCGGGGGGTCTGGCGCGGCATCGGGGTTCCTGGGGGTGACGATCGGCGGGATCGTCGCCGACCGGTTGCGGCGCACCAACCCGGCGGGGCGGCTGTGGGTGGTGCTATTCGGCGCGACCTTTCAGGCACCGTTCCTGGTGCTGGCATTCACCGCGACCAGCGACGTACCGTTCTACACCGGCATCTTCTTCGCGCAGTTGTGCGCCGCGACCGCACTTGGTGCCGCGGCGGCGACGACGCAGGATTTGGTCCTGCCGCGGATGCGCGGGACTGCGACCGCGACCTTCTTCATCGGCACGACGCTGATCGGATTGGCACTCGGGCCGTATCTGGCAGGGCGGGTGTCGACGTTGAGCGGCAGCCTGTCGACGGGGATGCTGTCGCTGCTGCTGACGCTGCCGATCACGATCGGCTGCGCGATTGCGGCGTATCGGTTGGTCCCCGCCGCCGAGGCATCGCGCGAGGCGCGCGCGCGGGCGGCGGGCGAGCCGGGCTAGCTTTCCGCGAACACCCCGCAGGCGATCCGGTCGCCCGAGGTGCCCGAGGGGTCGGTCCGGTAATCGTCGGGCTTCGCGTGAACGACGAACGCCGCGCCGTCGGCGTCGAGCAGGCCGCCCCCGCCGGTCAGCGTCGCGCCGGGCACGGTGAAGCTGACGGTGCCGGTCCCGTCCGCGGCGATGACCAGATTGGGCAGGTCGCCATGATGCGCGCCGAGCGGATTGTCGCGGCCGTGCTGCTTCATGGTCGGGTTCCAATGCCCGCCCGCGGTCTCGAACTTCGGACCCTCGCAGCGACCGGTCGTGTGGGCGTGGATGCCGTGGGTGCCGGCCGGCATCGCCTTTGCAGAGACATTAAATGCCAGCCCATCG
This sequence comes from Pseudomonadota bacterium, assembly GCA_040385975.1. Classification (GTDB taxonomy): domain Bacteria; phylum Pseudomonadota; class Alphaproteobacteria; order Sphingomonadales; family Sphingomonadaceae; genus Sphingomonas. The sequence continues at coordinate 6,318 of JAZKGJ010000078.1, forward strand.
TCGAGCTTGGTGACGTAGACGCTCCCCACGTCGCTGCCGTCGGCGGTGCGGAGCGTCGTAAGGGCATCGACTTGCATCTTCGAGATGAGCGCGGTTCGCTCCTGCCCCGCCATCGTGCCGCTACAGCCATTCAGCAACAGTGCCGCCACGCCCGTCATCGCGATCCGCATTATTAGTCTCCTGTTGATCTGGGTTGCAACCGCTCGGCGCGGCCACCGGTTCCTTCAGCGCGGTGCGGTGCAATCGGAGGCATGGGTCTCCGACTGCCAGACGCCTGCGCGGGGTTCGTCGGCGCGCGCACTGATGCGGGTCATGCCGGCGCAGCGATAGGGCTGATCGGTCGCAGTCGCAGCGACCGACGGCTCGTGGCGCGGCGGTGGTCCGGACAGGCGCGGTTTCGGCGGGGGGTCAAGTCGCAGCTGCGTCGGGCGGACGGCGGGCGAAGCAGCGACGCGAACCGCAAGCTGCGTCGGTCGGGCATTCGGGGCCGCCGCGTCGGCTTCGCTCGCGCGCGAACATCCCGTCAGCAGGCCCAGCAGGACTGCCGCTCCCGCTTTCAGCAATTCTGGTACTTCCAGTTGCGCTGCTTGCCGTCGCGGACCCACTCGATCGTCTGCGCGACGCGCTTGGTGCGGGTCTCGGCGCGTTTCGCGTCGGCCACCCATTCGCAATATTCGCGACGGTGCGAGGGCGAGAAATGATAGTAGAAGATCGCGCCGGCCGCCGGATCGTCGGCGAGCGCCGTTGCGAGTTCGGGGGGCACGGCCATTTCCGGCTTGGGCGCGCGGGCCGGTCGCTGCGGCCGCTCACCGCCGTCAATCAGCGCCATCGCCTCACAGATTTTGGCGTCCAGCAACCCTTTGGGCAATCGCTGGGTATCTATCGCGTC
>JAZKGJ010000079.1:0-23351 GCA_040385975.1 Pseudomonadota bacterium
AGGCGCGTGCGGGCGATGCGGCGAAACGAATCGCCGACATGGCCGCGCGCGAGGCATCGTTGACCGCGGAGGCGACTGCGCTCGCAGAACGGCCCGCACGGCTCGCTGCCGATGTCGCCGCGCGCGAAGCCGCCCACGCCGCGGCGCGCGCCGAGGCCGATGCGCTGGCTGCCGCGGAAGGTGCCGCAGACGCCGCGCTGCGGGGGGTCGAGGACCAGGCGCGAAGTGCGGCCGAGGCGCTGAGCGAGGCGCGCGAAGCCCGCGCCGGGGCGGTCGCGCGCGCGGAGAATCAGGAATTGCGGCGGGTCGAGATGGGACGGCTAGCGGGCGAGCGGTTCGAATGTCCCGCCCCGTTGCTCCCCGAACGCGCCGGGTTTCGCGAAGACACCGTGCGCGCGCCGAGCGACGAATCGAGCGCGCACGAACGGCTCACCCTGGAACGCGAGCGGATCGGCCCGGTTAATCTGGTCGCCGAAAGCGAGCTTGCCGAACTGGATGCGTTCGGCACGACCAGCGCCGCCGAGCGTGACGAACTGGCGCAGGCGGTCAACCGGCTGCGCGGGTCGATCGGCACACTCAACCGCGAGGGGCGGCAACGGCTGCTGGCGGCGTTCGAGGCGGTCGACGCGCATTTCCGGCGGCTCTTCACGACCCTGTTCGCGGGCGGCGAGGCACATCTGAAACTGGTCGATTCGGACGACCCACTCGAGGCGGGGCTCGAGATCATGGCGCAGCCGCCGGGCAAGAAGCTGCAATCGCTGACGTTGCTGTCGGGGGGCGAACAGGCGCTGACCGCGATCGCGCTGATCTTCGGGCTGTTCCTGACCAATCCCGCGCCGATCTGCGTGTTGGACGAAGTCGATGCGCCGCTCGACGACGCCAATATCGAACGCTTCTGCGACCTGCTCGACGCGATGACCGCGGAGACCGCGACGCGCTATCTGATCGTCACCCACAATGCGGTGACGATGAGCCGGATGGACCGGCTGTTCGGGGTGACGATGGTCGAGCAGGGGGTCAGTCGGCTGGTGTCGGTCGACCTGGGCGGGGCCGAACATTTGCTGGCGGCGGAGTAAGGCGCTACATAGTCCGCGTCGCGCGACTGGCGAGCGGGTGGAGCACCACCGGGGAGCGCGATGGACCGACGCCGCATCGCCTGGGCAGCCCGCTGATCGCAGGAGTTGTCTATGCCCGACCTTGGTTTCGTTCGCGTCGGCTTCGTGCTTTTTCCCAACGTTACCCAGCTTGACCTGACCGGCCCCGCGCAGGTGTTCGCGCGGCTCGGCAACGTGACGATCGACTTGGTTGCCAAGACGCTCGACCCGGCCCCCACTGATGCCGGCTTCGCGCTGCTGCCGACCGCGACCTTTGCCGACGCGATTATGCCCGACGTCCTGTGCGTGCCGGGGGGATTGGGGGTCAACGACGCGATCGAGGATGCCGAGACGCTGGCGTGGATCGAACGCGCGGGCGCGGCGGCGCAGTGGGTGACCAGTGTTTGTACTGGCTCGCTGCTGCTCGGGGCGGCCGGATTGCTGCGCGGGTATCGCGCGACGTGTCACTGGAGCCAGCATCATCACCTTGCGAGCTTCGGCGCCATCCCGGCCCATGAGCGCGTGGTGATCGATCGCAATCGCGCGACCGGGGGCGGGGTGACCGCGGGGATCGACTTCGCGCTGACGCTGACCGCGGCGATCCGCGGCGACGATCATGCCAAACTGGTGCAGTTGAGCCTGGAATACGACCCGCAGCCGCCGTTCGACGCCGGGTCGCCCGCGCGGATCGCGCCCGAGCTGCTGGCCGGTTTCAAGGCGCGCGCGGCGAAACCGCAGGCCGAACGCGACCGCCGCACCGCGGCGGCGGCGGCGCGGCTGGACTAGCCCGCGACGCGTTCGTGCGCGGCCTTTAGGTCAGCGACGAAGCGATCGAACTCCACGCGCTTGGCGGCTTCGTCGGGGAGCCGCAGCAGATAGCTCGGATGAACCGTGATCCACCCCTCGCCAGCGCCGTCGGGTAGCGCCAGCGCGCGGCCGCGTTCCTTGCCGATCGTCATCGTCTTGCCGAACAGCGAACGCGCCGCGGTCGCGCCCAGGGCCACCGTGATCTTGGGCTTCAACAGCATCTGTTCCTGCTCGATCCACCAGCGGCACGCGGTGATCTCGCCCGCGTCGGGCTTGGCGTGAATGCGGCGCTTGCCACGCGCCTCGAACTTGAAATGCTTGACCGCATTGGTGACGTACGCCTCGCTGCGGTCGATCCCGGCGGTTTCGAGTGCGCGATTGAACATCTGTCCCGCGGGGCCGACGAAGGGATGCCCGGCCAGATCCTCCTGATCGCCGGGCTGCTCGCCGACGAACATCATGGTCGCGCCGAGCGGGCCCTCGCCGAAGACCGTCTGGGTCGCATGCTTGTAGAGGTGGCAGCGGGTGCACGCCGCGGCCTCGTCGCGCAGCGCCTCCCACGCGAGCTGCAGGTTGCCGCCGATCTCGCCGCGAACCTTTTCGCCACCCGTCGCGATCATGCCGCTCTCCCGCGCCTGCGCACCCGCGATCAGGCCTGGTACCAACGCGGTCTCGGGCATGTTTTTCCAGTATTTCTTGGGCATCTCTTTCAGCATCGCGCCGATCTTGACGCGGGCGGGATTGAAGATGCTGGCGTAATAGGTCTTCCACACCTCCTCGGTCGGGTCGCCTTCCGGAGCGTCGCCCTTCTGCGCGCCCGGGCCTTCGGTGAGTGCCTTCCCGTCCCAGTGGATCGACACCTCCGGCGTCAGGATCGACCAGCGCATTCCCGCGAAACGGTCGACGAAGAAACCGGCATTGTGGCGTACGATGTGATGTTCCGGTTCGTACCAGGCAACGAAGCGCGGCACGCCCGCTTCATCGACTTCGCGAAAGCGCAGGAACGCGCGCATCTTGTGGATGTCGCGGCGAACCTGCTTGGCGAGGTGGTCTAGCCGGCGCAGCAGAGGGTCGGCGTGGTCGTCCATCAACTTGGGCTGGTCGCGCAGCCGGGTCAGCAACGTGTAGAGCAAGGCGAAGCGCTGCGGGTCGGTGTGGAGCAGGACGCTGCGAGCGAGCGCGATGAAAGCGCGTGGGACCGACAGCTGAGCCGCGCCCGGTATCGCTACTGGCGCGGTGGCTTCGCCGAACAGGTCGGCGCCGTCGTCCCCCGCCTGCCAGATCACCTGATCGGGCGGCACATCGGCGGCCGTGAGCGCACGCGCGGCGTCGCGCCACGCCTCGAAATCATCGGGGCCCGGGAGCGCGACAGTGCGCAAGGGTTATTCGCGCTCCTCGCTGGTCGGCGGCGAAGCTTCGGCGCGGGCGCGTTCCTTGGGCTTGCGCTCCTCGAACAGCCGGCCGAGCTGTTCCTCCTGGTTCGCCGACAATTCCTTGCCCGCCGCGGGGAACATCTCCTCCTCTTCCTCGTCGATATGATGCTCATAGCGGTGTCGCATCGTCTTGAATTTGGTCAGCCAGCCTGACGAGCCCATGTCCATGTCGTTGAGCTCGCCGAGCATGTCGTCGACCTCCTTGTGCTCGCTGACCGAATGCCGCGCGTCGTCGCGCAGGTCGGGGATGCCGAGCATCGTGGCGTAGAGCGATTCCTCCTCCGCCGCGGCGTGCGCGGTGACTTCGAGCATAAAGCTTTCGAACAGCGTCTTGCGCTCGTCCGACGCGCCGCTGGTCTCGGCAATCAGCGCGAGCAATTTGCGGTGACGGTCGTGATCGGCCTTCAGATCGGCGAAGATACGGGATTCGGCCAAGCTCGGTCTCCGGTAAGGTGTGCTTGGAAAACCGCTCAGCGCGCGGGTTGTTTCACCTGCGAATCGCTTTCAGCCGGCATCGCCGCGATCCAGCGGGTCAGCAGCGCCAGCGCCGCGGCGTGCGCGGTCGCTCGGCCCAATTCTGGCATTGCGACGCCGGGCTCGAGACTCTCCATCCGGTAGAGCAGGATCGAATTGTCGGGCCGGCCCGGGTCGATATCGTAATCGCGGTCGCCCGCCCCGCGCCCGGCGGCGACGGGATGCTTGCGTAGCCCGCGCGCCACCGCGTCGGCCTGTTTCCAGTCGAGGAACAGGCCCGAATTCGACGCCGGACCCCTGGCGTTATGGCAATGCGCGCAATTCGTCTCGAGATAGGCGGTGGCGCGATCGGCGAGCGGCGCGGCCTCGTCGTCCCAGCGTGCCAGCCGCGGCGCGTCCGCGGGCGCGCGGTCGAGCATCCCGGCCGCGACCAACGCCTGCAACTGGCGGTCGTCGTTGAGGTTGCGGACCTTGGGCCCGATCGGCTCGATCGCGCCCGCCACGTCGTGGCAGCCCTTGCACTGGTTTTGGTTGGGGACCGCGTAGCTGATCGTGCGCGGCTGGCCCGACGGGTCGGTGAAGCTGACCGGGATCCGCGTGCCCGCGCGCTTGAGCACCGCGTCGCTCAGATCGGCGTTCCACACATAGGGCAGCGCGACCCAGCCGCTCGCGCGACGCAGCAGCACCCGGGTCTCGAGCGGGCGAAACGCGGCACCCTGCCGATAGCCGAAGGTCTTTACGATCGCGCTGCCGACCGGCAGCTGGATCACCGCGTCGGCGTCGTAGCGCGCGACTTGCCCGGCGGGGATGTAGAGATAGCGCTGCTTCTCGGCATAATCCGAAAACAGCGGGGTGTTGAGCGTGTAGCCGAACAGCCGCGGCGCGGGGGTGCGCGCCGTCATGTCGCTGAAGAACCCGAACGCCGATAGCGTCGGCGGCAGCGCGTCGCCGGTGATCGCGGCATCGTTGACCCCCGCGGGGGCCTGCGCGAGCGCCAGCGTCGCCGCGCCCGCGAGCGCGGTGACCGCAACGGCAATTCGGTTGAGCAAGCGGATCACCGCGCGGCGCGTTCCATCGTGGCGGGCAGCACGACCGGCTTGGGCGCCGGCGCGGGGCTCCCCTGTTTCAATTCGACCGGAGCCGGCTTGGCGCTCTCGGGTGCGGCACCCGTCGCCAGCCCCAGGGACAGCACCTTGGCGTCGCTGACCACCAGCCCGAGCGCGTCGCCGCCCGAGCCGTCCCAGATAACCGGCGGGATCATGCCGCCGAACCCCGCCGCCAACTGCTCGCCGCCGGGCAATTGCGGCGCGAACCCCGCCCGGCCATGGGTGTTGCCGCTGACGACGATCTGACGCGGCAGCGGATTGTACTTGGCGTCGCTCTGCGGGAACCGATAGCTCAGGATCATGACGTTGGCGGTCGCGTTGCCGCCCAGCGTGTTGCCCGAAATCGCGACATTATCGTTCGCCATCACCAGCACGCCCGTCCCCTTGCGCACGCTGGCGACGATATTGCCCTTGGGTGCGAAATTGGCCTGGTCGTTGTCGATCACGCGGTTGGCGAACACCCGCACCTCGCCACCACCCAGTTTCGGCAGGTTGGGGAGATCGAACACCAGGATTCCGCCGGTGTTGTGCTCGGCTAGGTTGCGGTAGACGTCGGCACGGCGGCTGTTCTCGATCTCGATCCCCGCGACATTGTACCGCACGGTTGAGCCGCGCACGACGATGTCTTCCGACTGGCCGACGTAGATGCCGGCGTCCGACGCGCCCGACACTTCGCAATCTTCGATCAGGACATGGCGGCTTGATACGGGGTAGATGCCGTAAGCACCGTTGGTCTCCTTGGGCCCGCCGGTCCAGCTCACGCGGATGCTCTTGTAGACGATCCGGTCGGCACCCTTCGATTTGATCCCGTCGCCCTTCGAATCCTCGACCGCGAAGTCGCGCAGCACGATATCGTCGGAGGTGACCAGCAACCCCTCGCCCGCGCCCAATTGTCCCTTGAAGCCCAGCACGGTCCTGGCCTTGCCCGCACCGCGTACCGTCACGCCATTCACGTCGAGCGACAGCCCGTCGGTCAGCTCGAACCGCCCCGCGCCGAGCCGCACGATATCGCCGGGCTTCGCGTCGATCAGCGCGCCCTGCAGCCGCTCCTGCGCGTCGGGCCCGGCGGCAACGGGGATCGTCCGTGCGCCGAGCGGGGCCGCGGCAAACGTGACGGCGAGCAGAACGGCGACGGCTTTCATGGACCTCTCCCGGTTTTCGCCTCGATATGCGATCATCGCCGCCAGACCAAGCGCCGGGGGGCATCATGACCGCGTTCGAAGTGCTGTTTTCCTTTTATGGCCTGTTGCTTAGCCTGGCGATAGCGTCGGTCGCGGGCGGGCTGGGCGACCTGTGGCGCCGCCGCCGGCGACGTCCGGTCGGAATCCTGTTGCCATTGCTGGGCCTCTACATCCTGCTCGCCGTAACGCAGCAATGGATGTCGTTCTGGCGCGCGCGCGACGGCCTCGACATGACGCCGCTGTTCCTGCTGACCTCGCTGGTGATGGCGCTCCCCTACGGCTTCACCGCGCACGTCATGTTTCCCGAAACCGATGATCCGGCCGGCGATGGCGATACGCACTTCCTCGACCAGCGCCGCGTGTTCCTGGGCGTGTTGATGGTGCCGCTTGGGTTCAGCCTGAGCTTCAATCTGTTGGCCGACGTTTTGGCGGGCGTGACCGAACTGAAGACCGCGGCGGGAATCGTCAATCTGATCGTGGCCTGGTTGCTGCCGCTGAGTGTGCTGGCGGCAATGATCCCGGCGCGGACGCGCGGCTGGTACATCGCCGGGCTTTCGGTGCTGATCGCCGACCGGCTGACAATGACGTTTCTGGTCTAAGCGGCGAACAGCTCCAACTGCTCGCGCCTGGGCTTGATCAGCGCCTTCAGGTCGGCGCGATCGGTCAATGCGACCGGGCGCCAGTCGGCGGCGATCAGGAACGGGCGGACCTTGGCGACCGACACCGTCAGCCGCGCGATGTCGTCGAGCCGCAGCCGCCGCCAGCGCCGCGCGGTCAGGATGTGCCCGACCGCACGCGTCCCCAAACCCGGCACGCGCAGCAAATGTTCGCGTGGGGCGCGATTGACGTCGACCGGAAAGCTGTCGCGAAACTTCAGCGCCCAGGCGAGCTTGGGGTCGATGTCGAGCGGCAGCATACCCGTCGCATCGTCGGCGGCCGCGACGACCTCGGCGGGTTTGTAGTCGTAGAAGCGCATCAGCCAATCGGACTGGTAGAGCCGGTGTTCGCGCATCAGCGGCGGGCGTTGCAGCGGCAGGATCGCCGATGCATCGGGGATCGGACTGAATGCCGAATAGTAAACGCGCTTCAGCCCGAAGCGGTCGTAGAGCGACGATGCCTTGGTAACGATGTCGCTGTCGGTCGCGGCATCGGCGCCGACGATCATCTGGGTCGACTGTCCCGCGGGGGCAAAGCGCGGCGCGGACTTGTACTTTTTGCGCGCGTCGCTGGTGTCGACGATCGCGCTCTTCATGCCGCGCATCGCGCCCTCGATCCGGCCATTGTCCTTCTCGGGCGCGAGCCGTTTCAGCCCGCTGACGGTCGGGAGTTCGACGTTGATCGACACGCGGTCGGCGTAGAGCCCGGCCTGATGGACCAGTTCGGGGTCGGCGTCGGGGATGGTCTTAAGATGGATATAGCCGCGGAAATCGTGGTCTTCGCGCAGGCTGCGCGCCACCTCGACGATCTGCTCCATCGTGTAGTTCGACGATTTGATGATGCCGGACGAGAGGAACAGCCCCTCGATATAGTTGCGTTTGTAAAACGCGAGCGTGAGGTTGACGACTTCGGGCGCGGTGAAGCGCGCGCGACGCACGTTCGACGATTTGCGGTTGATGCAATAATGGCAGTCGAAGATGCAGCTATTGGTCAGCAGGATCTTGAGCAGGCTGATGCAGCGGCCGTCGGGCGCATAGGCGTGGCAGATGCCCATCCCGCCGTCGGTCGAACCCACCCCGGTTCCACCCGCCCTGGACGTGCGTTTGACCGAGCCCGACGACGAGCACGACGCATCGTATTTCGCCGCATCGGCCAAAATTTCGAGCTTTTGCCGAACGTCGAGCTGCGCCATATGTTCTTTATACGTTCGCGCGCCGCCCGTGTCGAATCAAAGATTTAGCCGAACAGCCAATGCCCGAGCAGCCGGTCGAACGGGAAGGTGAAGAAGCCCGCGATCAGCAAGGCGCCGGTCACCATTCCGCGCACCGCGCCGCGGTGGCGCTTCACATTGTGGGTGCGCGCCGCCCAGACGATCAGCGGCACCTGAAGCAGCGTCCAGACCGACAGGATATGGATGAAGCTGAAGCCGCCCGAGTTGATGTCGCGCAGATTGAAGCTGAGCAATGCGGTCAGGAACATCGCGCCTGCCCAGACCCAGCCCAGCCGGCGGTGAAGCCGGTCGCCGCGACGGCGCAACAGCATCGGCGGGGTGAGCGCGAGCGCGACCATGATCGTCAACAGGTGCGGCCACACCTGCCACGGCACCCGCGCCCAGTCGGCGCGACCCTTCGCCAGCGCGACCACGACGCAGGCGAACAGCACGACCGCGCCCGCCGCCAGCACGCGTTCGAAGGTGTCGGGCGTGATCGGCTTGGTGCGCGGCGGCGCGGGTTCGGCGATACCGGCGATGACGTGTCCCCCCGGCAGCGCGACGCTATTTCGGTTGTGCGGCCTCGGCCTGCTTCTTCTGCTTCTTCCACGCGCCATAGTCGCGCAGCGAACAGCCCGCCCCGCCGCCGGGCCCGACCGTGCCGCCGCCCTCGCACGTGCCAATCCCGGTCTTGCCGTCGGTCAGGATTTGCTGACCGCGGTTGGCGAAGCTCTGATATTCGGGCTTGATCGTCGGGTCGCGGATTTCCTTGGGGATGCGGAACTGCTCGGCGGCGCTGCGGCGCGAACAGACCACGACCTCTTCGCCTTCCGCGTTGGTCGGGCATTTCTGGTTGCCATAAAGGATGACGACGCCGTTGACGGGCGCTTCGGCGGCGCCGGGGTCGCGCTTGGCGGCGGGCGCAGGCGCGGGCGGGCCGACGGTCTGCGCGAGTGCGGGGGCGGCAATCAGCGCGATCGTCAGCAAAAGCGGGTGCGTCGTCATCGTGTCAAATCCTCTTCGCCGCCGCGATCGCGGCGCGGCAGCCGAGCCGGATCAGCCCGCTCAGCACCGGATAGCCGAAGGTGCTCTCCGCCCCGTTGGCCAACGCGGTTTCCTTATGCTCCAGCTCCTCGGCCTGGAATTCGCGGATCGCGTCGGACAATTCGGGGTCGCTGTCGCCTAGCTCGACCAGCTGGTCTTCGTAATGCTTGTCGATCTCGGTCTCGACCGCGGCGGTGCACGCCATCGCCGCTTCGGGGCCGATCGCCGCGGTGACCGCGCCGAGCGCAAAGCCCGCGACGTTCCAGAGCGGTTGCAACAAGGTCGGGCGCACCCCGCGTTCGGCGATCAGCCGGTCGAAGAACGCGCGGTGGCGCTCTTCCTGCTGCGCCATCCCCGCGACCAGCCGCGCGGCCGGGCTGCGGTCGCCGAGCACCGCGAGCTGCCCCGCGTAAATCCGCGTTGCGCCATATTCGCCGGCCTGGTCGACCCGGATCATGCTATTGGTGTCGGGACGAGGGTCGCCCGGCCGCCAGCTCATGCCGCGCGCTCCCGCCCGAGCAGGAGCGCGATCGCCAGCGCCGCGGCGAGCGAGAACAATGCGTTGAACCCGGCGAGCGAGACGTGCGCCAGCGTCCATTGCGGCTGGTCGCACCGCACCAGCGGCGCTTTCATAATCCGCGCCAGCATGTCCTCGACGCTGCCGCCCGAGCCGCTGACCGTCGTCGCGCATGTCGTGATCCCGTCCCACCAGCCATATTCGACCCCCGCGTGAAAGACCCCGATCGCCCCCGACACCGCGATCGCCAGCGCCGCCAGCCCGACCAGCAGCCGCTGCGGCGCGGCGGGCACGAAGGCGAGCCCCGCCAGCCCGATTGCGGCATAATGCGGCCAGCGCTGCCAGTGACACATCTCGCACGGAAACAGCCCGCCCAGATATTGCGAGCCGAGCGCACCCGCGATCAGCGCGAGCGGGGTCAGCAGCGCCAGCCAGCGCGCGGCGTCGAACCCGGCGCGCGTGGCGGTCACCGCCGCCGCTTCAGCGCCGCGGTCGCGCGGACCGGAGTGGCGGCGGTCCGGGCGATCGTCTTCAGCGCGTAATCGAGCTGAAAGTCCTCGACCCCGGCCTTCTTCAGCCCTTCCGCGGTCGCCGCGAAGCGCGGATCGGGCGCGGCATCGTCTTCGAGCAGCTTGTTGTCGACCTTGGCCTCGTTGATCAGGTGGCGGCGCAGGTCGGCCTCGCGGTAGGCGGGGCGCGTCTTGTAATCGGGGTCGGAGAGCTGTGGCACCTTGATGTCGGGGTCGATCCCGCCCTCCTGCACCGACCGCCCGGCGGGGGTGTAATACCGCGCGGTGGTGAGCCGCAGCGCGCTCTTGTCGGAGAGCTCCATGACGGTCTGGACCGAGCCCTTGCCGAAGCTGCGCTCGCCCATCACGAGCGCGCGGTGATGATCCTGCAGCGCGCCCGCGACGATCTCGCTCGCCGATGCGGTGCCGGCGTTGGTCAGCACGACGATCGGCAGCCCGGTCGCCAGATCGCCCTTGACCATAGATTCGGCGAAATAGCGTTCGATGTCGGTCTTCGCGCGGCCGCGCTGCGACACGATCTCGCCGCGGCTCAGGAACGCGTCGCTGACCTCGATCGCCTGGCTCAGCAACCCGCCGCCGTTGTCGCGCAGGTCGACGACGTAACCGCTCGGCTTGTGCCCGAGCGAGCGGTCGATCGCGACGATCGCGGCGCGGGTGTCGGCACCGGTATTCTCGCTGAAGGTGTTGATGTTGATGATGCCGACGCCGTTCTTCACTTCCCATTTCACCGGCTTCTGGACGATGACTTCGCGCTTCATCGCGACGTCGATCGGCTTGTCGCGGCCGGGCCGGACCAAAGTCAGCGCGATCGGGGTGCCGGGCTTGCCGCGCATCTGCGTGATCGCCTCGTCGAGCGAGAGTCCGACGATCAGCTTGCCGTCGATATGGGTGATGTAATCGCCCGCCTTCACCCCCGCGCGCCACGCCGGGGTGTCCTCCTGCGGGGCGATGACCTTGACCGCGCCGTCTTCGGCGGTGACGGTCAGCCCCAGCCCGCCGTAGCTCCCTTCGGTTTGGATCCGCAAATTCTGGAAGTCGGTGCCGTCGACATAGCCGCTGTGGGGGTCGAGCGCGGCCAGCATCCCGTCGATCGCGCCCTTGATCAGCGTCTTGTCGTCGACCTGATCGACGTAATCGGTCTTCGCGCGGTTGAAGATGTCCATGAACAGATCGAGTTCGCGGTAGGTCGCGGTGTCCGACTGCGCCATCGCCGCGGTCGCGAGCGGGACGGCGGCCAGCGCGGCGGCGAGCGCGCCAAGCTGAAACACGGGGCCCTGAAGCGCCTTCTGAAGCTGCGGACGGGTTTTCATGAGGCGGATTTTCCTGCGTGGCGCGCTCGGCTTAGCGGCTTTGCCCGAATCCGGCAAAGCATCCTGCCGGTGAACGCAAGCTGACCTGTCACCCGATCAGCGCGGTCAGATCGACCGGACGGCCGCGCCTGCGCAGTTCGACCGTCACGCGCGGTTCGTCGCCGCTTGCCCCATCGCCCTGAGCGCGGCCGATCCGGTCGCCGGCGCGGACCCGGTCGCCGAGCGCGACGTCGATGTCGCCCAGCCCGGTCACCGCGCTGGTCCAGCCGTCGCCGTGATCGATCACCACGACCCGGCCGTATTGGCGAAACGGCCCGGCGTAGCGGACCTGCCCGCCGGCGGGCGCATTGACCCGGGCGTCGGGCCGGCACGCCAGCGTCAGCCCACGCGAACGCACCCCGGCGTCGGAAATCTCTCCCAGCCCGGTGACGACCCGCCCCGCGACCGGCAGCCGATAGACCGCGGTGGCGGCAGCTTCGGAGCCGGCGTCGCCGGGGCGCGGCAAGGGTCCGCTCAAGGCCATCAGCGCGCGCGCGATCCCGGCTTCGTCGGCGGCGATCGACAGCGACCCGACCAGGTCGCGGGCGCGCTCGCCCAGCGCCAGCGCGCGGTCCGATTCGTAAAGCGCGTCGCGTCCCAGCGCGCGGCTGCGGTAGCGGTGCTGCGCCTCGAGCTGGATCAGCGCTAGTCGCTGCGCCTCCAGCGCCCGGCGGCCGTCGATCAGGCCCTGTGCGGCCTGCGCGGCGCGCCTTTGGAGAGTGCGGGTCGCGGCGAGCTCGGCGCGGACCCCCGCGGTGCGCGCACGCACGACCGGCAGCGCGGTGCCGAGCGCGGCGCGAACGTGGACCAGATCATCGACCGAGCCGGGCTGTGCGACCGCGACCAGCGGTGGGCGCGCCGCGAGCGATTGCAGCGCCGCGAGCAGGCGGGCGACCGGACCCTGCCGTTCGGCCAGCCGCGCGCGCTGCACCGCCTGTGCCCGTGCGACGATCGCGACCCGGGCTTCGGCGGCGGCAATGTCGGCCTGCGCGCCGACGATTCGCTGCGCGACCGCGGCCTCGGCGGCGCGCGCCTGCCGCGCCGAATCGCGCTGTGCCGCGGCGGCGCGTTCGAGCCGCGCGGCGCGCGCGCCCGCGGCGGCGGACTGTGCCTGGGCCTGCGCCAACCGCTCGCGCGGATCGATCTGCGCCTGCGCGGTGCCGGCGAACACCGGTAGGGCGATCAGCAAGGCGACCCGCATCCTCATCCCTCGCGGTGATACGGGTGGCCGGCCAGAATGCTGGTCGCGCGCCACAATTGTTCGGCGAGCATCGCGCGCGCCAGCAGATGCGGCCAAGTCGCGCGCCCGAACGACAGCAGCAGGTCGGCGTCGCTCCGCGCGGCCTCGTCGAACCCGTCGGCCGCGCCGATCATGAACCGGCATTCGCGCACGCCGTCGTCGCGCCACCGCCCGAGTCGCTCGGCAAACGCGGTCGAGCCGAGGAGTTGGCCGGTCTCGTCGAGCAGCACGATTTTCGCGGTGTCGGACGCCGGCAGCTTGCCGCCGGTGTCGGGCAATTCGGTCACCCGTGTCGACCACGCGACGCGCTTCAGATAGCGCTCGACCAGGTCGCCCTCGGGCCCGCGCCCGATCCGTCCGCGCGCGACGATATGAAGCAGCACGCCGGCCGCCGCTGGTTCAGGCGGTACCCGCCGCCGGCACCTCGGGCGCGTCCCCGAACGCCCACATCCGCTCGAGATTGTAGAAACTGCGCACTTCGGGGCGGAACAAGTGGACGATCACGTCACCCGCGTCGATCAGCACCCAGTCGGCGGTCGGCAGCCCCTCGATCCGCGGGCTGCGGCCGAATTCGGCCTTGATCTTCTCGGCGAGCTTGGCCGCCATCGACGCGACCTGCCGCGACGACCGCCCCGATGCGACCACCATGTGATCGGCGATCGACGATTTGCCGGCGAGCGGGATCGACACGGTCTCGACCGCCTGATCGTCGTCGAGGCTGGCCATGACGAGCCGGTGCAGGGCCGCGGCACCATCGGCGTCGGGCGAGCGGAAAGCGGGGGCGGATGCGGGCAAGATTACTCCTGGGAATGCGGCGCCGGACGCCGCGGCATGAGGTGTCGGGACCAGTCGGGATCGGCCTGCCGCAGCGCAGTCGCGGAGGTCGGATCGGGGCGAAAGCGCAACAGCACGAGCGCCGGCAGTCTCCACTGGGTCCACCCCGCCCCGGCGTTGGGGCGGACGAAGCGCCTCAGCCACCCATAAGCGGGCGACCGCAGCGCTATCCGCTCATACCCCGGACGCGCGATCACCGCAATCGGCACTTCGCGCGCGATTCGCCGCCAACCGCGCCAGCGGTGGAACTGCGCGAGATTGTCGGCACCCATCAGCCAGATGAAGCGGCGTTTGGGATGACGCGCCTTGATCTTGCGCAAGGTGTCGATCGTGTAGCGGGTGCCGAGTTTCGCCTCGAGCGCATTCGCGCGGATCGGCGCGCGCCGCGCCTGCCTTCGCGCCGACGCCAGCCGCGCGGCGAGAGGCGCCATGCCTGCAACCGGTTTGAGCGGATTGCCCGGCGACACCAGCCACCACGTCTCGTCCAGCGCGAGCGCCCGGATTGCCGCGAGCGTCACCGCACGATGCCCGCGGTGCGCGGGATTGAAGCTCCCGCCGAGCAGGCCGGTACGCATCAACCCCGCACCTGCCCGTTCCCCCGACCGAGCCATTTGTACGTCGTCAGCCCCTCCAGCGCGACCGGGCCGCGCGCGTGGAGGCGACCGGTCGCGATGCCGATCTCCGCGCCCAGCCCGAATTCACCGCCGTCGGCGAACTGGGTCGAGGCGTTCCACAATACGATCGCCGAATCGACTTCGGCCAGGAACCGCTCGGCGGTCCGGGCGTCGCCGGTGACGATCGCATCGGTGTGCGCCGAGCCGTGCGCGGCGATGTGGGCGAGCGCGCCGTCGAGCCCGGCAACGAAGCCGACCGCCGCGACCGCGTCGAGAAACTCGACGCCGAAGTCGCTCTCGCGGTGGATCTTGCACCCGCCGCTGGCCAGTTCATTGACCAGGCGTTCGCCGTGCGGCCAGTCGCGGTCGATCAGCAACGTCTCCATCGCGCCGCACACCCCGGGCCGGCGCAGCTTGGCGTCGATCACGATCGCGCGCGCCATCGCAAAGTCGGCGGCGGCATCGACGTAGACGTGATTGATGCCGTCGAGATGCGCGAGCACGGGGACGCGCGCTTCGGTCTGAACCCGCGCAACCAGCGACTTGCCGCCGCGCGGGACGATCAGGTCGATCTGTCCGTGCGCCACCAGCATCGCGCCGACCACCGCGCGATCGGTGGTCGTGACCAATTGCACTGCGTCGCTCGGCAACCCGGCGCTAATCAGCCCGGCGGACAAGCAGCCATGGAGCGCGGCGTTGCTGTGCGCGGCCTCCGATCCACCGCGCAGGATTGCGGCATTGCCCGCCATCAGCGCCAGTGCGCCGGCGTCGGCGGTCACGTTGGGACGGCTTTCGTAGATGATGCCGATGACCCCGATCGGGACCCGCACCTGGCTGAGCGCAAGCCCGTTGGGACGGGTGGTCGCGTCGATGACTGCGCCGACCGGATCGGCGAGCGTCGCGATTCTGTCGAGCGTCGCGGCGACCGCTTCGACCCGCGCCGCATCGAGCGTGAGTCGGTCGCGCAGCGCGGGCGACAGGCCCTCGGCCGCCGCAAGATCGCGGGCGTTGGCCGCCAGGATCGTCGCCGCATCCGCACGCACCGCCGCCGCCGCCGCGCTCAGTGCAGCGCGTTTGCGATCGGTCGGCGCGCGCGCCAGCACGTCCGCGGCGGCGCGCGCACGCTGGCTCAGCGTGGCGATCAACGTGGCGGCGTCGGACATCGCGCGGGGCGTATCGCCTCCGCCCGGGATTGGCTATCGTTGCGCGATGCCGGGGGGAATCGAAGCTGCTGCCGACGCCGCGACCGGCGCCATGCTGGCGCGCGCGGTCGAACCCGCCGCCGGCGAGGGCGGCCTCGCCCCGGTCGCCGGGCTGTGCCTGAACTGCGGCACCGCGCTGCGGGGCGGCTTCTGCCACGCCTGCGGTCAGAATGCGCACGTCCACCGCACGCTCGGCTCGATTCTCCACGATCTGCTCCACGGAGTCTTTCATTTCGAGGGCAAGATCTGGCGCACCCTGCCGATGCTGGTGCTGCACCCCGGCGCGCTGACCCGGCGCTATATCGCGGGTGAGCGCGCCCGCTTCGTGTCACCGCTGGCGCTGTTTCTGTTCACCGTGTTCCTGTTGTTCGCGACCTTCGGCGCACTGGCGTCGGGTGACCTGACGCGCAGTCTGCAGAAGGGCGTTGGGGTGGCCGATGCGGGGTTCGAGCGGACGCAGCGCGAGAATGCGGCGGCGCTGGCGCAATTGCAGAGCGAGCGCGCCCGGATCGTGCGGTCGCGCGGGGACACCCGCGCGGTCGATGCCAGGCTGGCCAGTACGCGTGAGGACATCGTGACCTTTGCCCGGTTGCGCGCCAAGGTCGAAGGCAAGCGCGGCGAACAGGTGACCGGCGTGCCATGGTTCGACCGCGGCATCGTTAAGCTGCGCACCAACCCGGCGCTGGTGCTCTACAAGGTCCAGTCGAGCGCGTACAAATACAGCTGGGCGCTGATCTTGCTCTCAACCCCGCTGGTCGCGCTGCTGTTCCTGTGGCGGCGAGGCTTTACGCTCTACGACCACGCGATCTTCGTGATCTATTCGATCAGTTTCATGTCATTGTTGATGATTACGCTGGAAGTGCTGGCGGCGGTCGGGCTGGGTGGCGCGGTCGCGATCATCACGATGGTGGCGGTCCCGGCGCATATGTTTGTACAGTTGCGCGGCGCGTACTCGCTGTCGCGCTGGTCGGCGGCGTGGCGAACCGCGGCGCTCCTGCTGATCGCGGTGACGGTGCTGCTGCTGTTCGTCCTGGCGGTGATCGCGCTCGGCCTGTCCGACTGAATTCAGCGGCAGGGGAATTTGCGGCGCGATACCCACGCCATGCCATCCTTCAATGGCATCGACCGTTCGACGATGGGAATCTTCTTCAGCTCGGCAAAGAAATCCATCGCGCCCAGCTTCGCGCCCGGCGGCGGGCAGCTGATCGGGGGCTGGCCCGCCTTCGCACGGGCGGCCTTGTCGGCCTGAAAGCCCCGCGATGCCGCCTGCGCCTCGGCCCGGACGACCTTCAGGTCCTTCGAAAAGACCGCCATCATCCCCTTGGCTTTGAGCGCCTCGCCCTTGGCGATGAAGGTCGCGACGTCCATCGCCGCGAGTGCCGGGGACGCGATCAGGACCGTCGCCGCAACCGCGGCAACCCCGGAGGCTGCCCTCATGCGCCTTGTGGAGCCGGATTGCCGAACGGACCCTGCGGACGCCGCGTCTTGGGGATCGAGGTGCCGCCCGCCGGCACCGCCGGTGCCTTCGGCCCGGCATCGTCGCGGCCGATCTCCTCACCCGCCGCCAGCCGCTTGATCTCGTCGCCGGTCAGCGTCTCGAATTCGAGCAGCGCGCCCGCGATGCGGTGGAGCTGATCGGTATGTTCGGTGATGACCTCGCGTGCGCGGGTTAGGCCCTGTTCGACGAGCCGCTTGATCTCGCTGTCGATCGTCAGCGCGGTCTCGTTCGACATATTGTGCCGTTGCGACTGCGAATAGCCCAGGAACGTCTCGCCCTGCTGCTCCTCGTATTCGAGCGGGCCGAGCGTGTCGGACATGCCCCAGCGCATCACCATCGCGCGTGCCAGCTTGGTCGCCTGCTTGATGTCACCGCTCGCGCCGCTCGACACCTTGTCGTGGCCAAAGATCACTTCCTCGGCCACGCGCCCGCCCATCACGGTCGCCAGATCGGCGTACATCTTGTCGCGATGATACGAATAATTGTCGCGTTCGGGCATCGACACCACCATCCCCAGCGCGCCACCGCGCGGGATGATCGTCGCCTTGTGAATCGGATCCGACGCGGGCTCGTGGACGCGGACCAGCGCGTGCCCGGCCTCGTGATAGGCAGTCATCTTCTTCTCGTCGGCGGTCATCACCAGCGAGCGCCATTCGGTGCCCATGATGACGCGGTCCTTGGCGGTCTCGAACTGCGCCATCGCGACGAGCCGCTTGCCGAGCCGCGCCGCCATCAGCGCGGCTTCGTTGACCAGGTTCGCCAGGTCCGCGCCCGACATGCCGGGGGTCCCCCGCGCGATCGTGCGGGCATCGACGTCGAGCGCCAGCGGCACCTTCTTCATGTGCACCTCGAGGATGCGGACGCGGCCCTCGATATCGGGCAGCGGCACCGTCACGCGGCGATCGAACCGGCCCGGCCGCAGCAAGGCGGGGTCGAGCACGTCGGGGCGGTTGGTCGCGGCAATGATGATGATGCCTTCGTTGGCGTCGAAGCCGTCCATCTCGACCAGCAGCTGGTTCAGCGTCTGCTCGCGCTCGTCATTGCCGTTGCCCAGACCCGCGCCGCGATGGCGGCCGACGGCGTCGATCTCGTCGATGAAGACGATGCACGGCGCGCTCTTCTTGGCCTGTTCGAACATGTCGCGGACGCGGCTGGCACCGACGCCGACGAACATCTCGACGAAGTCCGAGCCCGAAATGGTGAAGAACGGCACGCCGGCTTCACCCGCGATCGCGCGCGCCAGCAGGGTCTTGCCGGTGCCGGGCGAGCCGACCAGCAACGCGCCTTTGGGAATCTTGCCGCCCAGCCGCGCGAACTTGGTCGGATCCTTCAGGAACTCGACGATTTCCTGCAATTCCTCACGCGCTTCGTCGATCCCCGCGACATCGTCGAAGGTGACCTTGCCTTCCTTCTGCGTCAGCATCTTGGCGCGGCTCTTGCCGAACCCCATCGCCCCCGACCCCGAATTCTTCTGCATCTGGCGCAGCACGAAGAAGGCGATGCCAAGGAAAAGCAGGAACGGCAGCGACTGGACGATGATGACCTGCCAGATCGACGGCCCGTCCTCGGGCTTGGCGCTGATCTCGACACCCTTCTGCCGCAGCTTGTCGATCAGCGTCGCGTCGGGCACCGGATAGGCACGGAACGTGTCGCCCGAGGTCAGCTTGCCGCTGATCATCTCACGTGAGACGTTGACCGATTGGACCGAGCCCTGCTCGACCTTGTCGAGGAAATTGGAATAGGCGATCGTGTTCGCGGCGCCCGGCGTCGTGCGGGTGTCGAACAGCGTCACGAACAGCGCCAGCGCCGCCAGGATGCCGACCCAGATCAACAGGCTCTTCATCCACGGGTTGCCGCCGCCGTTGTCGTTCTGACCGGGCTGCTTGTCCCCGGGCTGATTATTGTCATTCATGGGTTCGGATGACCTTTCGCGCCCAAGATAAGCGGGCCTGCGTTAATGGCAATGGAACAAGCGCCGCGTTCACGCCGGCCGGGTCCCGCGGCGGGGCGGGGCGAGGGTGAAGACGAAGCGCGGGCGGGTTCCGCCGCGCGCGACCGCCTTCACCCCCGCCAACTCACCGGCCTCACCGCGGTGCAGCGCCGCGGTCAGCGCCGCGACCGCGGGGCCGCGCACTTCCACATCGGGCAAAACGCGACCCAGGCATTGCACGACCAGCCGCCGCACCAGTTCTTCGGGCAGCCCGGCCGGATCGAGGGCAATCCCCGCGTCGTCCTCGGTAATGCGCGCTTCGGCCAGACCCGCGGCGGCCCAGTGCAACGCCTCGTCGGCTTGCGCCAGGGCCGCCACGCTCGTGCCGATGCGCGCGCGATCGAGCCAGTCCGCCCCCGCCAGCACCTTGCGCAGCCGCGCCCGGTCGAACCGGTCGTCGCGGTTGGAGGGATCGTCGGCGGGACGGATTCCGACACTGGCTACCAGCGCGGCCAACTCGCTGTGTCGCCAGCCGAGCAATGGACGGATCGTTCGACCACTGCGATGCCGGATGCCCGCCAGACCGCCGACTCCGGCGCCGCGATTGAGCCGCATGATCAGCGTTTCGAGCTGGTCATCGGAATGATGTCCGGTCGCGATCCACGCGTCCCCGGCGTGTTCGCCCAGCAAGCGGTAACGCAGCGCCCGTGCCCGCGCCGACAGATTGGCGGTGCGGCCGACGCGTGCCGGCAGCGGCGCGGTCAGGGCGATATGCGCAATGCCAAATCGCGCGCACAATGCCGCGGCGGCGCGCGCTTCGTCGGCGCTGGCGGCACGCAGCCCGTGATCGACCGTCGCCGCCCGGCACCGCTCGCCGAGCACTGCGTGGGTCAGCAGCAGCAGCGCGACGCTGTCGGGGCCGCCCGAAAGCGCGACCAGCACCGCGTCGCGCTCGAGATCGATCAGTTCCGCCAGGTCGCGGCGAAACCGCGCGACCGGTGCCGGGTCGAGCGCGGTCGTCGCGCTCAATGCCTCACTGGCATTTGGCAGCGGTCCGGCCCCGGGCGACGTCGGCGCGCATCTGCGCGGTGATCTTATCGCCATAGCTGGCGGTCAATTCGGAATAGACCTTGCACGCCTCGGCGGGCTTGTTGAGCTTCATCAGCGACTGCGCGAGGTAGTAGAGGCTGTCGGGGGCGCGTTCGCCGTCGGGATATTTCTTGAAGCTTTCGTAAAGCGCGAGCGAGGCCAAGCTCGGGCGGCCCTCGTCGAGATAGGCGCGACCGAGCAGATTCTGCGCGTAGCTGGCGCGGCGGTGCTTCGGATATTTGGCGACCGTGTCCTTCAACGCCGCTTCGGCCTCGGGGTAGAGTTTCGCCGAATACAGCCGGAAGCCATAGACATAGGCATCCTCGCCCGCGTCACCGGTTTCGGGCCGCTCAACCGCGGCAACCTGCGCGGCGCGGGCGGGATCGGCGACGGGCTTGGCGGCCGGCTTGGTTGCCGGGGGCCTGGTCGTCGTGGCCGTATTGGCGATGGTCGTTGCGCGGGGCGGCGTGGTGGCTGGCGGCCGCGTCAGCCCGACCGGCTCGGTGCTGCCCGGCGTGCTGGCACCATCCTCCAGCGCCTTGAGCCGCGCGTCGGTGGTGCGCTTGTACGCGGCGAACGCCTCCTCGACCTGGCGGATGCGGAACCCGTTCTGCTCGATCTGCCCGGTCAGCGTCGCCTGCTGGCGCTCCAGCGCGACCAACCGCGTATCGAGATCCGCAACCGGGCTGGTCGCCGGGGTGCCGGGCGCGGTCGCGCTGCCGCCGGTCGGGTTCAGCTCGGGCTGGACGTATTTGCCCGCGCCGCCGGGGAAGACGGTGCGCTGGACCGCGCGCATCTCGCGCTCGAGCCGATCGACCCGCCCCTCGACCGCCGATTGCGCGGTCGCGACCGCGGGCGTCAGGCAGCTTGCAGCCAGCGCCAAGACCAGGAACCTACGCATTTACTCAACCCCCCGGGGACCGCTTAGGGCGCCAATCTATCGCCGAACCCGCGCTCCCGCCAGTGCTACGGCGTGCCGGTGATATTCCCCGCTGCCGGCGGCGCGGTGGTCGGTTCGGTGGTCGGGGCGGGCGCGGTCTCACGCTGTCCAGTCGACAGCGCCCGTGCCGCCGGCTGTGCGGCGCGGGCGGGACGGGTATCGCGAAACGCCGGCGGAATCGCGGATGCGCTTGCTGCCGGGCTTCCCGACGCGCTCGGCGTCGCACTAGGGGCTGCATCCGGCGCGCCGCGGGCCAGCAACGCCGCCGCGCCGATCGGCACGTCCTTCAGCGAGGTCCGCCCGTCGCCGAGCGGCGGCACGGTCGAGCCGTTGACCAGCACCTGCAATTTGTCGGCGCGGCCGACCTGGATCCGCGGGTCGGTGGCGTCGGCGGGCACGTCGTAGCGTTCGCCCGCCGCCATCGCCTTCTGGAACAGCGTCGTCCCACCCGCATCATAGACCCGCACCCACACCTCGTCGGTCGCGACCAGGGCGACCTGCCCAGCGGTGGCGACCGGCGGCGCGGCCGGCTCGGCCGAAGTTTCGGGCAGGAAGCTTGGTGCGGCGGTCGGTGCGGGGGTCAGCCCGTCGCCGCGAAACACTGTCGTGCCGAACCACAGTCCCGCCGCGACCAGCACGATCAGCGCGACCGCGACCGCCCCCAGCATCAGCCCGCCCGAAGGTCCCCGGCCCGCGTCGATGTCCTCGTAGGTAGAAACTTCGGGAATGCGCCGGCCGTGCAATTCGGCCGCGCCGCGGATCTCGCGCGCGATCTCGACCTCGTCCACCCCGACCGCGCGGGCATAGGCCTTGGCGAATCCGACGGTGTAGGTCGGGGTCGGCATCTGGCTGTAGTCGTTGTCCTCGATCGATTGCAGGTGGCGCAGCGGCACGCGGGTGCGCTGCGCGATCTCGGCCAAGTCGAGCTTCTGCGCGAGCCGGGCGTCGCGCAGCCGTTCGCCCACTGTCTTGGGGAACAAGGTCGCGTCGAGCGAGGGCTCGGTCTCTTCGGTCATGCGTTCGTCCCGTCCCAGCGCCGTACGGCGATCTTCCAAAGCGGCGCGGTCAAGTCAATCGCCGCGCCGTCGATCGTCGCGGCTTCAGCCCGCTTCGACGCCGTTCTCCGCCGCCCAGCGCGTCAAATGCCCGCGCATGTCGCGCGGCGGCGCAGCCAGCAGTTCGGACAGGTGCGCGCTCAATTTCTCGCGGTCGAGGCTGCGGATCATCGCCTTGACCGGGCCGACCGCTGCGGGGGTGATCGACAGCCGCTCGATGCCGAGACCGATCAACGCCATCGCCTCCAGCGGCCGTCCACCCATCTCGCCGCACACCGCCAGATCGACCCCCGCCTCGCGGCACGGCCGCACCACGCGGCGCAGGAAACGCAGGATCGACGCCGAGAGCCAGTCGTAGCGCTCGGCGAGCTTGGGATTGGCGCGGTCGGCGGCGAACAGGAACTGGGTCAGATCGTTGGTGCCGATCGACAGGAAATCGAGCCGCGGCAGCAATATGTCGAGCTGCTCGGCGAGCGCGGGCACCTCGAGCATCGCGCCATAGCGAATTTGCTGCGGCAACTTCTTGCCGCGCCCCTCGAGCCAGTTCCGCTGCGCCTCGAACAGGTCGCGCGCTTCCTCATATTCCCACGGCTCGCTGACCATCGGAAACATCACGTTGAGCGTCCGCCCCGCCGCCGCTTCCAGTAGCGCGCGCGCCTGAGCTTTCATCAGCCCGTCGCGTTCGAGCGCTAGCCGCAGCGCGCGCCAGCCCATCGCCGGGTTCTCTTCATGCTCGCCGCCGCCCGCGTCGAGATACGGGAGCGCCTTGTCGCCGCCGATATCGACGGTGCGGAACACCACCGGGCGGTTGCCGGCGGCGTCGAGCACGTCCTTGTACAGCCGGAACTGGCGTTCGCGCTGCGGGAGCGTCGCGCTGACCAGGAACTGGAATTCGGTGCGGAACAGTCCGATTCCGTCGGCACCGGTCAGGTCCAGGGCAGCGACATCGTCGCGCAGGCCAGCGTTGACCATCAAGGTGATGCGTTGTCCGTCGCGCGTCACCGGCGGTTCGGATTTCAACGCCGCGAATTGTGCGCGGCGCTGCTGGCTGATCGCGAGCCGCCCCTCGAACGCCTCGTCCATCGCCGCGGTCGGACGGACCAGCACCGACGATTCGGTCACGTCGAGCAGCAACGCGTCGCCTTCCGCGATCGTGCGGCGCACGTCCTTCACGCGCCCGAGCACCGGCACGCCCATTGCGCGCGCGACGATGATGACGTGCGCGGTCAGCGAGCCTTCCTCCAGCACCACGCCCTTCAACCGGCGGCGGTCGTATTCGAGCAGCTCGGCCGGCCCCAGATTGCGCGCGATCAGGATCGTGTCCTGCCTAAGCCCGAGTTGCGCCGCGGTCCCCAATTGCCCCGACACGATCCGGATCAGCCGGTTCGACAGGTCCTCAAGGTCGTGCATCCGGTCGGCGAGGAGCGGATCGTCGATCTGGCGCATCCGGGTACGAGTGCGTTGCTGGACGCGCTCGATCGCCGCCTCGGCAGTCAGCCCGCTGTCGATCGCTTCGTTGATCCGCCGCGACCAGCCTTCGTCATAGG
>JAZKGJ010000080.1:0-10531 GCA_040385975.1 Pseudomonadota bacterium
AGGTCGGGGTATTCCTTGATCGCCTCGCTGATCGACCGGAAGATGACACCCGCGCTTTCCAGCTCCTTGCGGAAGGTGGTCGCGACGCTGACGCTGTCGAACACCGCGTCGACCGCGACCCGGCGCTGCGGCAGGCCGCCTTCCTCGCCGCCCTCGACCCCGGCCAGCAGCTTCTGCTCGGCGATCGGGATGCCGAGCTTCTCGTAGACGCGCAGGATTTCGGGATCGACCTCGTCGAGCGACCCCAGCTTGGGCTTCGCCTTGGGTTCGGCGTAATAATACGCGTCCTGATAATCGATCGGGTCCATCTGGAGCTTGGCCCAGTCGGGCGCGTCCATCGTCTGCCACAGCGCAAACGCCTTCAGCCGCCAGTCGAGCATCCACTGCGGCTCGCCCTTCTTGGCACTGATGAAACGGACCGTATCCTCGCTCAGCCCCTTGGGGGCGAATTCCTGTTCGATGTCCGAATGAAAGCCCCATTCGTAGGTCTTCGAGACGGCGGCATAGGCCTCGGCGTTCTTGGTGGCCATCAGGCCGTACCCCCAACCCGTTCGGGCTGAGCGAAGTCGAAGCCTCGTTCCTGAGGTGGCCCTTCGACTTCGCTCAGGGCGAACGGAGGTTTCGCAAGACTGGCCAACGTCACCCCCGCCAGCGCCCCCCTGACCGCGCCGTGCACCACGTTCAGATGCGGCCGTGCCTCGCCCGCGCAGTCCGCCGCGATCGGTCCTTCGACCGCCTCGACGATGTCCGCCAAAGTGATCGCGCCCGGCGGCCGCGCCAGCCGAAACCCGCCGCCGGTCCCGCGCATACTTTCGAGCAGCCCCGCCGCCGACAGCCGTGACACGAGTTTCTGCGCAGTCGGCAATGGCACGCCGGTCTCCCCCGCCAGCACGGTCGCGTTCAGCCGCCCGCTGACCCCGCAGTGGCGCGCGGCGGCGGACATCATGACGACGGCATAATCGGCGAGCGAGGACAGCTTCATTTGCGAATGGTTCTCAAATCGGACCAATCCAGTCCGATTGCGATGTGGGCGCTCGCCCGCCCCGCGTCAACCGATCATGTCTGCGACACCAGCGGAATGACCTGTCCCTCCAATGCGCTGCGCTGCATGATCGTCATGTGCGCCAGCAACGACGGATTCGCGCGCAATTGCCGGGGCGTGCAGCCGGTGAACTGCTTGATCTCGCGGATCAGGTGGCTCTGGTCGTAGAAGCCGCGCGCGAGCAGGTCGTCGAGGTTCTCGCCGTCCGCCACCACCGCAACTGCCGCGCGAAGCGCACGATATTTGCGCGCGAGCATTTTGGGTGGCGCGCCGTACAACACCTTGCAACGCCGCTCGACCTGTCGCCGCGATAGCCCGGTCGCGGCTTCGAGCGCTTCGAGCGCGGGCGATGTCGCGCCCGCCAGCCACACATCGACCAGCCGCGCGAATTCGACCACGTCGCCTGCCGCGGCGCCGGCGGCGTGCCGTATAAAGGCTTCCGCTACCGCGACCTTGCCCGCGACGTCGGCGGCATTCTGCAATTGGCTCGCGACCGTGTCGATATCGTCGAACAGCGTGCCGCAATCGACCGCGCGATTGACCATCGCCGATGCGTCCGACCCGACCAGCGCCGCCCACCCCGCCGGGGTCAGCCCCAGCCCGATGACTTCGATCGGCCCGTCGGCGGAACTCAGCGTCGATCCGGTGGTCGGCCCGATCAGGTGAATTGCGCCGACCGTCTGCTCGCTCCCGTCGGCGAAGCGATACCGCGAATTGTCGCCGCGCAGCCGGAATCGCAACTGCGCATGGCCGGCGCGCTCGGTGTCGGCGAAATGCGGCAGTTCCGCGCAAAAATGATAGAGGAGCGTGATATGGTCGGCGAGATCGGCCGACGGCACCACGAATTGCAGCTCGACCGTCAATCGCACCCCCCGGAACGCAACGTGTGACCCCGCCATAGCCCCGATCGCGAACGCGCGCAAAAACCCGCGCTTTGACGCGCGCCGATGCCGCTGCCATGCGCGCGGCGATGGCGTGGTATCACCCCTTGCTGTTCGCGCTCGATGCGGAGACCGCGCACCGGCTGACTGTGCGCGCGCTCGCGCTGGCACCGCCGTTCGGACGCCCCGTCGCCGACCCGCGGCTGGCGGTGACGGTGGCCGGACTCAGCTTCCCCAACCCGGTCGGCCTGGCGGCGGGGGTCGACAAGGATGCCGTAGCGATCGCGGGCTGGTTCGGGCTCGGCTTCGGCAGCGTCGAGGTCGGCACGCTGACCCCACTGCCACAGCCCGGCAATCCCAAACCGCGGCTGTTCCGGTTGCGTGATGACCGCGCGGTCATCAACCGCATGGGGTTCAACAACGGCGGCCTCGATACAGCGCTGCAGCGCATCGTGGAGAATCCCTGTGTCCCCGCGAAGGCGGGGACCCAGCCTGGACCCCCGCCTTCGCGGGGGTACATCGTCGGGGTGAATGTCGGTGCCAATAAGGACACTGATGACCGCATTACCGACTATCGGCGCGGCGTGGCTCGTGCGTCGAGCGTCGCCAGCTACATCACCATCAACATCAGCAGCCCCAACACCCCCGGTCTGCGCGACCTGCAGCACGGGGCGGCGCTCACCGATCTGCTCGCTGCCTGCCGCGCCGCGGCGGGGGCGACGCCGCTCTTCCTGAAAGTCGCGCCCGATCTCGACGCGTCACAAATCGATGAACTCGCGAAGGCTGCGCTCGATCACCGGCTCGACGCGCTGATCGTCAGCAACACGACCGTGTCGCGACCTGCACTGCGCTCGCGCTATGCAGCCGAGACCGGCGGCCTGTCGGGCGCACCGCTCGCCGCGCTCGCCCGCCGGCGGCTGGCCGATTTCCGCACGGCGACCGGCGGCGCGCTGCCGCTGATCTCGGTCGGCGGAATTGACAGCGCTGCAGAGGCCTACGCCCGCATCCGCGCCGGCGCGGCGCTGGTTCAGCTCTATACCGCACTCGTGTACGAAGGCCCCGGCCTCGCCCGCCGGATCGCGACCGGGCTGAGCAAGTTATTGGAACGCGACGGTTTCGCGTCGGTCGCCGACGCAGTAGGGGTGGCACCATGAACAAACTGCTCGCCGCATTCGTCCTGCTGCTCACGCCGATGGCGCTGAACGCTCAGGGCGTGGTCACCTCCGCCGACCCGCGCGCGACGCTGGCCGGGCAGGAGATGCTGCGCGCCGGCGGAAGTGCGACCGACGCGGCGCTGGCGATGATGGTCGCGCTCACCGTCGTCGAGCCGCAATCCTCCGGCATCGGCGGCGGCGGGTTCCTGGTCCATTACGACGCCAGGAGCGGCAGGACCGCCACCATCGACGGCCGCGAGACCGCGCCGAAGAGCGCTCGCGGCGACCGCTTCGTCCGCGCCGACGGCCGCGCGATGCCCTTCCTCGAAGCCGTTGCCGGCGGCCGCTCGGTCGGCGTGCCCGGCAGCCTGCGCCTCGCCGCGCTGGCGCACCGCAAATGGGGCCGGCTGAAATGGGCACAGTTATTCGAGCCCGCGATCCGGCTGGCCGAGGGGGGCTTCACCGCGACCCGCGCGCTCGCGGGCGCGAGCGCCGCGGCGAGCCCGCTGTGGCTCGGGCAGCGCCCGATCGCTCAGGCCGAGCGCCCGGTCGCCGGCGACGGCTCGGTGGCGACCCAGGATCGGCCCGCGCTCGGCACTGGCATCGCGAATTATTACGCGCCAAGCGGCAAGGCGATCGTCGAGGGACAGCGGCTGACCAACCCTGCGCTGGCGAAGACGCTCCGCGCGATCGCGAAGGGCGGCCCCGACGCCTTCTACAAAGGCGCCAACGCCCGCGCGCTGCTCGCGCAGGTCAACGGCGCGCTCGCCCCGGGCGGGATGACCGCCGCCGACCTGGCCGGCTACCGCGCCAAGGAGCGCAGCCCGGTCTGCGCGCCGTATCGCCAATGGAAAGTGTGCGGGATGGGCCCGCCCTCCTCGGGCGCGACCACCGTGTTCCAGATCCTGGGGATGCTCGAGCGCTTCGACTTGAAGGCGATGGGCAAGGACAGCCCCGCGGCGTGGAACGTGATCGGCGAAGCGATGCGGCTCGCCTACGCGGACCGCGAGGCGTATCTCGGCGATCCCGATTTCGTGCCGGTGCCGGTCGCGGGCCTGCTCGACCGCGGCTACATCGCCGGTCGCTCGGCTTTGATCGCCCCCGACAGGGCGCTCGGCAGCTACCCGCCCGGCACGCCCCCCGGCGCGACCGCCCGCACCCCCGGACCGGCGAAGGATGGCGGCACCACGCACTTCATCGCGGTCGACCGAGCCGGCGACGTCGCGACCTACACCTCGACCGTCGAGGGCGTATTCGGCAGCCAGCTGATCGCGAACGGCTACATCCTCAACAACGAGCTGACCGACTTCACCTTCGTGCCCGAACAGAACGGTGCCCCCGTCGCCAACCGGGTCCAGCCCGGCAAGCGCCCGCTGTCGTCGATGGCCCCGACCATCGTCTATGACGCGAGCGGAAAGCCGGTGTTCGCGGTCGGCGCGGCGGGCGGCAAGACCATCCCGATGCAGGTGACCAAGGCGCTGATCGCGCATCTCGATTGGGGCCTGAGCGCGCGCGATGCGCTCGGGCTGGGGCTGATCTACTACGACCGCGACGGGCTGATTTTGGAACAGGGCACCAGCACCGAGGCGTTCCTACGGCCGCTCGAAAAACTCGGCCAGAAGGTGCGGGTCGGGCGGCTGGGGCTGAAGGCGAATGCGGCGGAGAAGACCCCGGCCGGCTGGGTTGGCGCAGCTGATCCCCGGAGTGTCGGGACGGCGTTGAGCGAATAATGTCCTCAATCCGTCATGCCAGCGAAAGCTGGCATCTCAGGCGCTGTCCGGTACTCTTTCGGGATGGCGGGCGGCTGGACCTACATCGTGACGAACAAGCCACGCGGCGTTCTCTATATCGGCGTCACTGCGTATCTCGCCGAACGCATCCACCAACATCGCGACGGCAAAGGGTCCGCCTTCTGCCGCAGATATAATCTGAGTTGCTTGGTCCTCGCCGAGCCGCACGCCACGATTACGCAAGCCATCGCCCGCGAAAAGGCGCTCAAGGCATGGAAGCGCTGCTGGAAGATTCAGCTGATCGAAGCGGCAAATCCCAACTGGGACGATCTGTTCGACCTTATCGCCTGAGACCCCAGCTTTCGCTGGGGTGACGGACTATTGCGAACCCACCCGCCCCTTCGGAAACCCGTCCCACGCCTGGTCGTAATCCTCGTCCAGCGCGCTCGTCTTCAGCGCATAGTCGGTCGGCGAAAACACCCAGCGGCTCTCGATCATGAACGCCATCGTGCCGTCGAGCTTGTGCGGTTTCAGCTCCGCCTCGCTCGCCCCGCGCCACGACGCCACGTCCGGCCCGTGCCCGCTCATCTGGTTGTGCAGGCTGAGCGCACCTGGCCGGAACCCGTCCGCCTTCGCATCATAGGCGCCGTAGATCAGCCCCATACACTCGCTCATCACGTTGCGGTGGAACCACGGCGGGCGGAAGGTGTCCTCCGCCACCAGCCAGCGCGGCGGGAAGATCACGAAATCGACGTTGGCGGTGCCGGGCACATCGCTGGGACTGGTCAGCACCGTGAAGATCGACGGGTCGGGATGGTCGAAACTGATCGAGCCGATCGTGTTGAATTTGCGCAGATCGTATTTGCACGGCGCGTAATTGCCGTGCCACGCGACCACGTCGAGCGGGCTGCGGCCGAGCTGCGTCGTCCATAGCGAGCCCAAGAATTTCTGGACGAGTTCGTAGTCGCCCTCGACATCCTCGAACCACGCGACCGGCGTCTCGAAATCGCGCGGATTGGCCAGCCCGTTGGCACCGATCGGTCCCAGGTCGGGCAGCCGGAACGGCATCCCGTGATTCTCCGCGACATACCCGCGCGCCGGGCCATCGGGCAGCGTCACCCGGAACCGCACCCCGCGCGGAATCAACGCGACCTCGCCGGGCGACACATCGATCCGCCCGAATTCGGTCAGCAGCGTCAGCCCGCCCTGTTCCGGCAGAATTAGCAACTCACCGTCGCCGCTGACGAACGCGCGGTTCTCCATGTCCTTGCCGGCGCGGTAGATGTGCATCGCGACGCCAGTCTGGGTCTTCGGACCGTCGCCCGCGACAACCATCGTCGTCAGGCTGTCCAGCCAGTCGGCCTTAGCCTCGACCTCCAGCGGCCCCCAGCGCAACCGGTTAGGCGCAAGCGGCTCCTCGCTGACCCCCGGGGCGAACAGCTTGGCGCCTTTGTAGCGCGTAA
The DNA here is from genome assembly GCA_040385975.1 of Pseudomonadota bacterium. Lineage (GTDB taxonomy): Bacteria > Pseudomonadota > Alphaproteobacteria > Sphingomonadales > Sphingomonadaceae > Sphingomonas. The sequence goes on from JAZKGJ010000080.1 coordinate 6,271, forward strand.
ACGCCGGATGCGCCGCGCTCGGGCGCAGGCGATAGAGCCACGACCGCCGGTTCTCATGCCGCGGCGCGGTGAAGGCGCTGCCGCTCAACTGCTCGGCGTAAAGTCCAAATGCTGGCCGCTGCGGCGAGTTCCGCCCGACCGGCAGCGCGTCGGCCACCGCCTCGGTCGCAAAGTGATTGCCGAAGCCGGTCATGTAACTCTGGTCGGCCATTCCCACCTCCGTTCGTGCTGAGCGAAGTCGAAGCACATGATGCAACGCTGGCCTTCGACTTCGCTCAGGCCGAACGGCTCCGGAAGACTAAGCCTCCGCGCTAACCCCCGGCACCACACCCCGCTTGATCTGGTCCAGCTCGATGCTCTCGAACAGCGCCTTGAAATTGCCCTCGCCGAAACCGTCGTTGCCCTTGCGCTGGATGATCTCGAAGAAGATCGGCCCGACCATGTTCGCGGTGAAGATCTGCAGCAGCAGCCCCCCGCCCGTTTCCGGCGCGCCGTCGATCAGGATGCGGCGCTTGCGCATCTCGGCGACGTCATGGCCGTGCCCGGGCAACCGCTGGTCGATCATGTCGAAATAGGTTTCGGGCGAATCCTGAAAGATGATTCCGCGCGCTCGCAACTTGTCGACCGTGCCGAAGATATCGTCGGTGGTCAGCGCGATGTGCTGGATGCCCTCGCCCTTATAGTCCTTGATGAATTCCTCGATCTGCGAATGCTCGTCCTGGCTTTCGTTCAGCGGGATGCGGAGCTTGTCGTCGGGGCCGGTCATCGCCTTTGAAAACAGCCCGGTCGCCTGTCCCTCGATGTCGAAATAGCGGATCTGGCGGAAGTCGAAGATGCGCTCGTAATAATTCGCCCAATAATCCATCCGCCCGCGCTGCAGATTGTGGGTCAGGTGATCGAGCACGTCGAGCCCGACCGAATTGTCGTTGCGGCCCTTGCCGGTCGGTTCGAAATCGGTGCCCCAGACATCATCCTTGGCATCGACCAGATACAAATTCGCGCCGCCGATCCCCTCGATCGCCGGGATGTCGAGTTCACCCGGGCCGTTCGCGCCCTGCACCGCGACCGCGCCGCGCTCGACCGCCAGCTTCAGCGCGGCCTCGTCGTCGGCGACCCGGAACGCCATCGCGTTCGCGCTTGCACCGTGCGCCTCGCGAAACCCCGCGACCTGACCTGCCTCGTCCATGTTCAGCAGGAAGTTGATTTCGCCCTGCGCGTAATGCCGCACGTTCTTCGACTTGTGGGTGCCGACATGGGTGAAGCCCAGCTTCTCGAACCAGTCGGTCATCGCCGCCGGGTCGGGCGAGGTGAATTCGACAAAAGCGAACCCGTCGAGGCCCATCGGGTTGTCGCGCTGCTCGGTCATGGTCGAAGCTCCGTTCGTATCAATTGATACTATCTAGCCGATCGTCAGGATTTATACAACGCGTCCAGCCGCGCGCCGTACGCTTCCTTCAACACGTGCCGCCGGATTTTCAAACTCGGCGTCATCTGCTCGTTCTCGATTCCGAAGGGGGCGTCGGCGATGATGAAGCGCCGCACGCGTTCGATCACCGACAGATCCTTGTTCACGCGTTCGACCGCCGCGCCCAGCGCCGCGCGGAACTCCGCATTCTCGCGCAATCCCGCGAAATCGCATTTCGCGCCCGATTTCGCGCAGAATTCCTGCGTCCAGTCTGGGTCGGGCACCAGCACCGCGACCATGTGCGGCTTGCGGTCGCCGTAGATCATCGCCTGCACGATCTCGTCCTGCAGCGTCAGCATCCCCTCGACCTTTTGCGGCGCGACGTTGTCGCCCTTGTCGTTGACGATGATGTCCTTCTTGCGGTCGGTGATCTTGATCCGCCCGCGTTCGTCGATGACGCCGATGTCGCCGGTGTGCAGCCAGGCGCCTTTGTCCGGCTCCGCCGGGTCTGGCTTCAGCACCCGCGCGGTCTCGGCCTCGTTCTGCCAGTAACCGTGCATGACCAGTTCGCCGCGGACCAGGATCTCGCCATCCTCGGCGATCCGCACTTCGGTATTCGCCAATGCCGGGCCAACGGTGTCCATCTTCAGCCCCGCCGCGGGACGATTGCAGCTGATCACCGGCCCCGCCTCGGTCTGGCCATAGCCTTGCAGGAAGGTGACGCCGAGCGACTGGAAGAAGATGCCGACCTCGGGCGTCAGCGGCGCGCCGCCCGACACCATCGCCTTCATCCGCCCGCCGAACTTCTTGGCGATCTTGGGCTTGAACAGCCGGTCGATCACGAAGCCCTTGGCATGATCACCCAGCCCCGCGGTCCCGGCGTAGCGCTTGGCGCCGACGTCGAGCGCGACCGCGAGCAGTTTCTGCGACACTCCGCCCTGCTTCTCGATCGCCTTGGTGATCCGCGTGCGCAGCACTTCGAATAGCCGCGGCACCACCACCATCAGCGTCGGGCGCGTCTCCTCCATGTTCGCGGCGAGCTTTTCCAGGCTCTCGGCGTAATAGATCTGCGCGCCGGCCCCGATCGGAAAGAACTGCCCGCCGCTGTGCTCGTAGGCGTGGCTGAGCGGCAGGAACGAGAGAAACACCTCGTCGCCCCAGCCGAAATCCTCGCTGATGACGGTGCAGCAGCCGTTGACGTTGTGCAGGATCGCGCCGTGGTGCTGCATGACCCCGCGCGGACTCCCGCCGGTGCCGCTGGTGTAGATGATGCACGCCAGGTCGTCGCGCGTCGCCGCCAGCGAGACTTCGGACGGGTCGGTCGGGTGATCGGCGATCAATTTGTGGAAATTGCACGACGACACGCCCTGTTGCGCGACGCGGAAATCCTCGATGCCGATGACGTGCGCGGTGCCCCCGGCCCGGACCACCGCGGGCAGCACGGTCTTCGCCAGCTTGGCGTCGGACACGATCACCGCTCGTGCGCCGCTGTTCTCCAGGATGTGCGAATGATCGCGCTCGGTATTGGTGGTGTAGGTCGGCACCGTCACGCAGCCCGCCGCCATGATCGCCAGGTCGGAGATGCACCATTCGGGCCGGTTTTCGCTGACCAGCATCACCCGGTCGCCGGGGTTCAGCCCCAGCGCCTTCAGCCCCGCCGCCAGGCTCGCGACCTGCCGCGCCGCGTCGGCCCAGCTGATCGACCGCCACGCGCCGTCGCGCCTGGCCCACAGGAACGGCGCATCGCCTTTCTCGCCCGCGCGGGTGAAGAACATCTGCACCAGATTGTCGAAGCGTTCGAGCATCCGCGCCATGACCTAACCCTTCATCTGCCGCGCCGCGGTCGCGCGCGTCGTCCTGCCGTACGGGGGCTTGAGGCCCGCCAGCTTCGCGACGTCGAGCCGCGCCTGCTTGAACACCGCCTTGGCGTGGCTGAAGGTCTTGAAGCCGTCGCGCCCATGATAATTGCCCATCCCCGACGGCCCGATCCCGCCGAACGGCAAATCCTCCATCGACACATGGAACACCACGTCATCGAGCGTCACCCCGCCCGAGATCGTCCGGTCGAGCACCCGCCGCCGCTCGCGCTCGTCCGACCCGAAATAATAGAGCCCGAGCGGACGGTCGCGGCGATTGACCTGCGCGATCGCATCGTCGATCCCGCGGTAGGTCGCGACCGGCAGGATCGGGCCGAAGATTTCCTCCTGCATGACCGTCATGTCGTCGGTCACATCGCGGACGATATGCAGCGGCATCTTGCGCGAATTGGTCGCGCCGAAATCCTCGTTCGCGGGATTGACCGTCTCGACCGTCGCGCCCTTCGCGCGGGCGTCGTCGAGCCAGTCGTTGAGCCGCTCGAAATGCCGGTCGTTGACCAGGCTGGTATAGTCCGGATTGCTCAGCAGCGTCGGATACATCGCGCTCGCCGCCGCCTTCAGCCCCGCGACCACCTTCGCCTCCTGCTCGGCGGGCACCAGCAAATAATCGGGCGCGAGGCAGATCTGTCCGGCGTTGAGCATCTTGCCGAGCGCGACCCGCTCGGTCGCCTGTTTCAGGTCGGCGTCCTTGCCGACGATCACCGGCGACTTGCCGCCCAGTTCGAGCGTCACCGGGGTCAGATTGTCGGCCGCGGCGTGGAGGATGTGTTTCCCGATCCCGGTCGCCCCGGTGAACAGCAGATGGTCGAATGCCAGCCCCGCGAACGCCTTGCCGACCTCGGGCCCGCCCGACACGAACGCCAGTTCGTCCGCCGCGAAATACTTGGCGCACAGTTCTTCGAACAGCGCGGCGGTGCGCGGGGTGTATTCGCTGGTCTTGACCATCGCGCGGTTGCCCGCGGCGAACACTCCCGCGAGC
>JAZKGJ010000080.1:10541-17573 GCA_040385975.1 Pseudomonadota bacterium
CGGTGCCATGATCAGGTTCACCGGGAAGTTCCACGGCGCGATCACCCCGACGACGCCCTTGGGCTGATACTCGACCCACGCCCGCGCGCCCAGCAGCCCGAGCGGAAACTGCACCTTGCGCTTCTCGCGCCGCGCCCAGCCGTCGAGATGCTTCAGCGCGTGATTGAGCGGCGCGACCGACCCGGCGATGTCGGTGACCAGCGACTGGTCGCGGCTGCGGTGCCCGAAATCCTCGCTCAGTGCGTCGCAGAACGCATCGGCGTTGTCGCGGACCAGCGCGATCGCGCGCTTCAGCCGGTCCTTGCGCACATCCAGCGCGACCGGCAGTTCCGCCATGAACGCCGCGCGCATCGTCGCCAGCGTCGCCTCCATCTCCAAATCCGCAACTCCCGTGCCGTTGCGCATCGTCTAGCACGGTCCGCGGCGGCGTCAGCTATCTTCGACCGGCTTTTTGCGGATCAAATAGCGGTACACGCCGAGCAGGTTGATCCCGAACAGCATGATGTTCTGCGTGCCCAGCGCCCAATCGTCGGTCAGGAACGCGCCGCTGATCCACGCGATCGATGACCCGACGAACAGCACGAACCCCCACCCCGTCACGCGCCGCCCGAAATCGAGCGACACCATGAGTGCGGCGACGATGCCGGAAATCGATGCCGACCATTTCAGCACCTCGGTCAGCGTTTCAATCTCGCATCCCCTTTGAATTGTGCGCTGCAACAGACTAGATCGCGCTCAACGCTTCAGGAGCATCGTTATGTCCGAACAGGTCGTCATCGCCAGCTACGCCCGTACCCCGATGGGCAGTTTTCAGGGCAGCCTGGCCGGGCTGTCGGCAACCGAACTCGGCTCGGCGGCGATCAAGGGCGCGGTCGAGCGCGCCGGCGTGTCCCCCACCGATATCGACCGGATCTACATGGGCTGCGTCCTTCCTGCGGGCCTGGGGCAAGCCCCCGCGCGCCAGGCCGCGATCGGCGCCGGCCTGCCCGTCTCGGTCGAGGCGACCACCGTCAACAAGGTCTGCGGCTCGGGGATGCAGGCGGCGATGATGGCGGCCGACGCGATCCTGGCGGGCAGCGCCGATGTCGTCATCGCGGGCGGCATGGAAAGCATGACCAACGCGCCGTACCTGCTGACCAAGCACCGCGGCGGCGCGCGGCTCGGCCACGGTGAGATCAAGGATTCGATGTTCCTCGACGGGCTCGAGGATGCGTACGACAAGGGCCGCGCGATGGGCACCTTCGCCGAAGACACCGCCGGCGAATATCAATTCACCCGCGCGGCGCAGGACGATTACGCGATCACCTCGCTGACCCGCGCGCAGGCCGCGCAGACGTCGGGCGCGTTCGACCGCGAGATCGTCGCGGTCGAGGTCACCACCCGCAAGGGCACCGAAACCGTCAGCACCGACGAGCAGCCCGCCAAGGGCAACGCCGACAAGATTCCGACCCTCAAGCCAGCCTTTGCGAAGGACGGCACGATCACCGCCGCCAACGCCTCATCGATCTCGGACGGCGCCGCTGCCTTGGTGCTGACCAGCGCGGCGAAGGCAGCCGAACTCGGGCTGACCCCGGTCGCGCGGGTCGTCGCGCACACCGCCCACGCCGCCGAGCCGAGCAAGTTTACCACCGCCCCGGTCGCGGCGATCGAAAAGCTGCTCAAGAAGGCTGGCTGGAGCAAGGACGAGGTCGATCTGTTCGAGATCAACGAAGCCTTTGCGTGTGTGTCGATGATTGCGATGCGCGACCTCGGGATCGATCACGCCAAGCTCAACATCCACGGCGGCGCGACCGCGCTCGGTCATCCGATCGGCGCATCGGGCGCCCGCATCCTGACGACGCTGATCTCGGCGCTTCAGACCACTGGCGGAAAAAAGGGCGTGGCGTCGCTCTGCATCGGCGGCGGCGAAGCCACCGCAATGGCAGTCGAGCTGATCTAGCCGTAGACCCGCTGATGCGGGCGGCGGTGGTCGCTCAGCCAGCCGGCGGTCGCGTCGGTCGGCGCCACGCGGTGCTTGCGCGCCTTGGCGATGTCGATCGGGCGCATGAACTTCAGCCCCGCAAACCCGCCGCGCGCCCAGGCGACTTCGGCCGCGACATTGTCGAGCTGGCCGACCGACACGATCAGCCGCTTGAACTTTTCCAGCCCGGTCGGCTGTTCGATGCAGACCCCGTCGGGCGACATGTTGCGCACCCGGTAACGTGACGCCCCCGCCCCCGGCTCGGCAATCCGCGCCATCAGAAAGACGGTGTCGCGATCGCGTTTCGACGAATATCCGGTCATGTGCGCGTGTCCGTTTGGTCCCGTCCGCCACGCTAGACCGCAAAAGCTTAAGAGCCGGTGAGCCTCAATCGCTCGCACCGCACAGCGCGCTGCCGGTGCAGCCCAGCGAGACGAAACTTTCGTTCTTCAGCCGCCACCCCTGCGGCGTCGGCAGCCACATTGCCTGATACACGCCGCTTACCCGCATGATGCCGTCGGGCTTGCGCCAGATGCCGACCCACGTCCCGGTCTCCGCGGCGCGCTTGCCCGACGTGCCGATCACGATCCGCGTCGGCGTGCGGACATACGTCACGAAGGTCGGATCGATGAAGGCGGCGGCCAGCCGCTCGATCGTCGTAGCGCGGTCGGATGGCGCGCCGCTCGACCCGGGCAGGACGGTGTAATCGGGCAGGAACAGACCGCGCAGCGCGTCCGCATCGTGCGCCGCGATCGCCGCGTTGCTCTGGGCCCGAAGCGCGCGGATCTCGGTTGCGGCATCCCGCGCCGGGGCGGGCACCGCCAGCGCCAGAATTGCCGCCAGCCAGTTCGTCACCCCAGCACTTCGCCCGCGGCGACCCCCCACAATCCGCCGGCCTCGACCCAGCCCGCCCGGCCGCGGATGTCGAACCAGCACCAGCCGCGATTACAGCGGCTGACCCGCCCGACCACGCCGGGTGCCGCGCGCCATTGCACCCGCGCCGCGATGCGCGGTGCATCGCGCAGTTCCGCGATCTGGCCGATCACCAGCGCGGTGCGGGTTTCACTCAGCAGATTGGCCTGCATCCACCCCTGCGTGCCGTCGGGGTCCTCGATCTTCTTCCAGCCCTTGTAGACCTCGACCACCTTCACCGGCAGGTCGGCGCGCTGGTACAGCCAGCTGGAGGGATATTCGCGTCCGGGGCCGACCCGCATCCGCGCTTTGCCCGCGCTGATCGACCCGAAATAGGGGAGCTTGCGCTGCGCCAGCGCGGGCGCCGCGGCGAGCAATGCGATCAGACCAATCGTGACAAACCTGCCCGCGCGCATCACTCGTTCCCGCCTCGATGAATCGTACCTGCCGAATCGTATCCCGACGCCTAGCCGCTGCGACGATTGTTGACGCCCGCTTTTCGACCCGCCAAGTCCTTGGCCATGCCCGAAATGAGACGGTATCCGCACCCCAGGGTGGTCGTCACGCGCGAATTGACCGACCGCGTGATGGACCGGCTGGAGGCGCTGTTCGACACGACGAACAACCGCCGGGACGCGCCCCCCGACCGCGCGGCGCTCGCGGCGATGATGGCCGACACCGACGTGCTGGTCGCGACCGTCACCGATCCGCTCGACGCGCACCTGCTTGCGCAGGCAGGCGATCGGTTGCGGCTGATCGCCAATTACGGCGCGGGCGTGAACCACATCGACCTGAAGGCCGCACGCGCCCGCGGGATCATCGTCACCAACACGCCGGGCGTGCTGACCGAAGACACCGCCGACATGGCGATGGCACTGATTCTCTCGGTCCCGCGCCGGCTGGCCGAGGGCGAGAAACTGGTCCGTTCGGGCGAATGGAGCGGCTGGTCGCCGGGCGGGATGCTGGGGCACCGGATCGGCGGCAAGGCACTCGGCATCGTCGGCATGGGCCGGATCGGCCAGGCGGTGGCGGTGCGCGCGCGCGCATTCGGGCTCGGTATCCACTATCACAATCGCCACCGGCTCCCCGCGCTGCTCGAGACCCGGCTCGACGCGACCTATCATGCCGACCTCGACGCGATGCTCGCCGCGATCGACATCCTCAGCATCCACGCCCCGCGCAACGCCGACAGCGAGGATTTGATCGACGCACGACGGATCGCGCTGCTGCGCCCCCACGTCTACCTGATCAACACCAGCCGCGGTGGCATCCTCGATGAGGATGCGCTGGTCGCCGCGCTGGAAGGCGGGCGGCTGGCCGGGGCGGGGCTCGACGTGTGGAAGCACGAACCGCAGATCGACCCGCGGCTGCTCGCGCTCCCCAAAGTCGTGATGACCCCGCATATGGGGAGCGCCACCTATGAAGGGCGCGAGGCGACCGGCGACCGCGTCATCGCCAACATCAAGGCGTGGGCCGACGGCCACCGCCCGCCCGACCAGGTGCTGGAAGGCTGGATTTGATCGCGCCAAGCCGTTGCGATTCCGGCCCGTTTGCGCTTTGATGCCGGCGAGGGGGCGGTGATGGCGACAGTCGTCGAAGCGAACGAGGACGTGTCAGACCGGGCCGCGCGGCTGGCCGCGCTCGCCGCTTACGGCATCCTCGACACGCCACCCGAACAGGCGTTCGACGATATCGCCGAACTCGCCGCGGCGCTCTGCGAGACCCCCGTCGCGCTGGTCAGCCTGGTCGACAGCGACCGCCAGTGGTTCAAGGCGCGGGTCGGCTTCGAACCGTGCGAGACCGATCTCGACAGTTCGGTCTGCAAATATGCGCTGAGCGAATCCGACCTGCTCATCATCCCCGATCTGACCCGCGATCCGCGCACCGCCGGCAATCGGCTGGTCACCGGCGACCCGGCGATCCGCTTCTACGCCGGTGCCCCGCTCCGCACCGCCGACGGGGTAACGATCGGCAGCCTGTGCGTGATCGATACCGTTCCCCGCCCCGCCGGCCTCAGCGAGCGTCAGCGCGACGGCCTGCGCGCGCTCGGCCGCCATGTGATGGCGACGCTCGAACTGCGCCGCCTGGTCGCGGAACGCGACACCGCGCTCGACGATGGCCGCGCCCGCGAAGGCGCGCTCATGAGCAGCGAGGCGCATTGGCGCAGCCTGTTCGAAAAGTTCAGCGAAGCGTTCGTGATCGGCGAAGTCGTGCGCGATGCCGCGGGCGTCGCGACCGACTGGCGCTTTCTGATCGCCAACCGGGCCTGGGCAGAGATGGCCGGACGCGACCCGAGCGCGCTCGCCGGGAAGACCATGCGCGAGGCCTTTCCCTATATCGACGAGGGCTGGATCGCCGATTTCGCCGCGGCGGTCGACAGCAATACCGCGATCAGCTTTTCGCGCGGTTCGGCCAACGGGCAACGCTGGCTGGAGGGGCGCTGCTTCCCGGTCGGCAACGACCGCTTCGCCGCCATCTTCATCGACGTGACCCGCCGGATTGCCGCCGAACGCCGTCAGGCCGCGTTGGTTACGATCGGCGACCGGCTGCGCGACCTCGACCGGATCGACGACATGACCCGCGCCGCATCGCAGATCGTCGGCGAAACACTCGGCGGCATCCGCGCCGGGTACGGCCGGCTCGACCACACGCTCGGCACGATCACGGTCGAGCCCGACTGGACCGCCCCGGACGTGGCCAGCATCAGCGGGGTGCATCGCTACGCAGATTATGGCGATCTGCTCAACGAGCTGCTGGTCGGTGAGCCCCTGATTATAGGCGACGTCCGAACCGACCCGCGGACCGCGGCCGACCCCGCACCGATGCTGGCGCAGGGGGTCGCGTCGCAGCTTCAGATGCCGGTCCGCGACCGCGGCCGCAGCATTGCGGTTTTCTTCGTCCATGCCGGCGAACCGCGTCGGTGGCGCGATGACGAGATCGGCTTCCTGCGCGCCGTCGCCGACCGGCTGGAGGTGGCGATTGCGCGCCTCGAGCACGATGCGCGGCGCACGATCCAGGCGCAGGAACTCTCGCATCGGCTCAAGAACACCTTGGCGATGGTGCAGGCGATCGCTTCACAGTCGCTGAAGAATGCGGACGATCGCCCGGCGGTCGATGCCTTTCAAAAACGGCTGAGTGCGCTGGCGACCGGCCACGACGTGCTCCTGCGCAGCGATTGGCAGGACGCGCCGCTGATCGACGTAATCGGCTCGGCGCTCGGCGCAGCGGGGCAGGAGGACCGCATCTCGCTGGCCGGGCCGCCCGTCGACCTGATCGCGCGCGCGGTGCTGTCGGTGTCGCTGATCATTCACGAACTGACCACCAACGCACTGAAATACGGCGCATTGTCGGTCCCCGACGGCGCGATCGATGTGGTCTGGCAGGTCCGGCGAAGCGACGGTCGCGAAACGTTGCGATTGCGCTGGACCGAACGCGACGGCCCGCCCGTCGTCGAACCCACCCGTCGTGGTTTCGGTTCTCGGCTGATAAATATGGGATTGGGCGGAACCGGCGGGGTTGATCTAAGTTATGCATCCACCGGCCTGGTGGCGACGCTGTCGGCTCCGCTCGACGACCTTACTCAGTAAGCATTGTATTTCCGCCCTGGCTCATCCTGTTTCGCCTGTCGTGGTCCTCGTTGTTGAGGATGAACCATTGTTGCGCATGATGGCGTGCGACATGGTCATCGACGCCGGTTTCGAGGTCGTCGGCGCGTCAAACGCCGACAAGGCCGTCGAAATCCTCGAGACCCGCCCCGACATCCGCATCGTCTTCACCGACATCGACATGCCGGGCAGCATGGACGGAATGAAGCTGGCCGCCGCAATCCGCGACCGCTGGCCGCCGATCAAAATCATCCTGACTTCGGGCCATATGCAGCCCGCCGCCGACGCGATGCCCCCGCACAGCGTCTTCTTCGCCAAGCCCTATCCGCCCGACCGGGTGGTCGCGGAAATGCAGCGAATGGCGGCTTAGCGGGTCAATCGCCGGTCAGAATCCTGTCGACCAGCTGCTTCACCGTCGGCACGAAATTGTTCGAATAGAATGGGTCGCGCTTGAATTCGAACGCGCTGTGGCCGGCGAACATCAGATTCTGTTCGGTATCGCCGCCGTGCGCGATGTCCTGCAACGTCTTCTGGATGCAGAAGCTGCGCGGGTCG
>JAZKGJ010000081.1:0-1192 GCA_040385975.1 Pseudomonadota bacterium
GCCCGGATCAAGGGCGATACCGGCCAGGGGCTGATCGGGCTGCTCGAGCGCCGGCTCGACATGATCGTCTACCGCGCCAAGTTTGCGCCGACGATCTTCGCCGCGCGCCAGCTGGTCAGCCACGGCCACGTCCGCGTCAACGGCGTGAAGTGCAACGTCGCCAGCCGCCGTTGCGACGTCGGTAACGAGATCACGCTGGGTCCGAAGGCGCAGGAAATGGCGCTGGTGATGGAGGCGCAGAGTCTGGCCGAGCGCGAAATCCCCGATTACATCGCCACTGACGGCGCCGCGAAGGTCACCTTCGTGCGCGTACCGACGCTGGATGAAGTGCCGTATCCGGTGAAGATGGAGCCGAATCTCGTCGTGGAATTCTACAGCCGCTGATGCGCCGGATTTAGCGAACAGCTAAATCCCGCAACTCTCAGCGGCTCGGCCGGCCTCGCTCGTGCGAGGTCCGACGACCCGGCTTTGCCGGGTCGCGCGAGCCTTCCGAAAGGGCGGCCCTCCCCATCCGGAGGCGCCGCCCTTTGCGCATCCCCTCGACACCGCGCGGCCCCCGCGTCAGAACGCGCACATGACGTCGCCACCACCCGCCGAATGGGCACCGCACGCCGCGGTGTGGATCGGCTTTCCGAGCCATCCCGAGCTGTGGGAAGACGACCTCGAACCGGCTCGCGCAGAAGTCGCCGCCTTTGCCGCCGCGGTGCACGCCGGCGGGACGGGCGAGACCGTGCTGCTGGTCGCTGCCGACAAGGAAGCCGCGAGCGCCGCCCGCGCTGCCGCGCCGTTCGCGGAGATCGTGGTCCAGCCGTTCGGCGACATCTGGCTGCGCGACACCGGCCCGATCCTGCTCGGCGACGCGACCGCGCGCGATTTCGCGTTCAACGGCTGGGGCGGGAAATACGATCTGGCGGGCGACGACGACATCGGGGTGCGGCTGGCGAAGTCGCGGCGCATCGCGTGCGCAAGCCGCAACTGGGTGCTGGAGGGCGGCGCGCTCGACGGCGACGGCACCGGGGTGGTGCTCACCACCCAGCAATGTCTGCTGAACCCCAACCGCAACCCGCAGCTCTACCGGCCCGAGATCGAACGCCGGTTGCACGACGACCTCGGCTTCGCCCATGTGGTGTGGCTGGGCGAGGGGTTGGTCAACGACCACACCGACGGCCACGTCGACAACCTCGCGCGCTTC
>JAZKGJ010000081.1:1202-2693 GCA_040385975.1 Pseudomonadota bacterium
GACCGAAAACGACCCCAATTGGCAGGTCTATCAGCACGCCGCGCGCGATGTCGAAGCGGCCGGGCTCGAGGTCGTGCTCGTCCCCTCGCCCGGCCGCGTGCTGCGCGACGAGGAGATCGTGCCGGCCAGCTACATGAACTTCTACATCGGCAACGCAGTGGTGGTAATCCCGCTCTACGGCGCGGAAAACGACGAGGCGGCGGTCGCGGCGATCGGTGCGCTGTTTCCCGGGCGGCAGGCGGTTGGGCTGAGCGCCGACGCGATTTTGACCGGCGGCGGGAGCTTCCACTGCATCAGCCAACAGATTCCCTCTTCCCCGTCACCCCGGGCTTGACCCGGGGTCCCGCTTCTTCTTCGACGCGCGCGACAGCGGGATCCCGGCTCAAGGCCGGGATGACGAAGGAAATATCATGACCGAAATCACCGTCGCCGCGCTGCAATTGGGGTTCGGCCCCGACCTCGACGCCAACCTCGCCAACGTCAGCGCGCTCGTCCACGAAGCCGCCGCGCGCGGCGCACAGGTGATCCTGCCGCCCGAACTGTTCGAGGGCGAATATTTCTGCCGGATCGAGGACGAGGGGCTGTTCGCGACCGCGCGACCGATCGGCGAGCACAAGGCGGTGCTGGCGATGCAGGCGCTGGCGGAAGCGCTGAAGGTCTGGATCCCGACCAGCTTCTTCGAGGCCGACGGCCCGCATCACTACAATTCGCTGGCGATGATCAATCCCGACGGCGAGGTCGCGGGGGTCTACCGGAAGAGCCACATCCCCGACGGTCCCGGCTATGAGGAAAAGTTCTATTTCCGCCCCGGCAACACCGGCTTCAAGGTCTGGGACGGGCCCGCCAAATCGACCCTCGGCGTCGGCGTGTGCTGGGACCAATGGTATCCCGAAACTGCGCGCGCGATGATGTTGATGGGCGCCGAGATCCTGTTCTACCCGACCGCGATCGGCAGCGAGCCGCACGACACCAGCCTCGACACAGCCCGGCTGTGGCGCCGCGCGATGGTCGGCCATGCGGTCAGCAACGTCGTGCCGGTGGTCGCCGCCAACCGCATCGGCACCGAGCACGGCCAGACCTTCTACGGCACCAGCTTCATCACCGACGAACGCGGGGACATCCTGGCGGAACTCGGTCGCGAAGAAGAAGGCGTCATCACCGCGACGCTCGACCTGGCGCGCGTAAAACGCCACCGCGCCGCCTTCGGCTTCTTCCGCGACCGCCGCCCCGATCTCTACGGGCGGCTGGTCGAGGACGTCTGAAGCTCGCGCGCCCGCGCGAACACCGCCTCGAACATCTCGGCGGTCAGGCGGCGGGTGTTCTGGTTGTAGCGCGAACAATGATAGCTATCGAGTACGATCCGTCCATCGGGCATCCGGTGCTCGTGCAAATGCCCGAACCGCGCCTTGGGCAACCGCCCGCCCAGCGCCTTCACTGCCGACTGGTGCGCGATCTGGCCCAGCGCGACGAACACCCGCACCTTCGGCAGCG
>JAZKGJ010000082.1:0-17669 GCA_040385975.1 Pseudomonadota bacterium
GGCCCGCCGAGCGGCTCGGGATCGCCGACCGCGGGATTCGCGAAGGGATCCTGCGGCGGTTGATGGGGAGCGCGCGGCCATGAGTATCTTGGCATGAGCCGGGGTGGGGGCGGTGGCCATACCCGGGTGCGCACCTCGCGCGGGCGCACGCCGCAGTCGAACCGCTGGCTCGAGCGGCAACTCAACGACCCCTACGTCAAGCGCGCCAAGGCCGAGGGCTATCGCAGCCGCGCGGCGTACAAATTGCTCGAACTCGACGAACGCTTCGGGTTCCTGAAGGGCGCGAAACGCGTCCTCGACCTCGGCATCGCGCCGGGCGGCTGGGCGCAGGTGGTGCGCAAGGTATCCCCGAACGCGGTCGTGGTCGGGATCGACCTGCTTCCGGTCGAACCGATCGATGGGGTCGAAATCCTGCTCATGGACTTCCTCGCCGACGCCGCCCCCGCGCGGCTGGCCGAAGCGCTGGGCGGCGCGCCCGACCTGATCCTGTCGGACATGGCCGCGAACACCGTCGGGCATCCGCAGACCGACGCGCTCAGGACGATGGGGCTGGTCGAGGCGGCGGCGGACTTCGCGTTCGAGACGCTGGCGCCGGGGGGTGCGTTCGTGGCGAAGGTGTTCGCGGGGGGCGCGGATTCGGAGCTGGTGGCGGCGTTGAAGCGGAATTTTACGAGCGTAAAGCATGCCAAGCCGCCGGCTTCGCGGAAGGGCTCGTCAGAATGGTATGTGGTTGCGATGGGGAAAAAGGGCGGGCTCGGGTTAGTAGCTCCATCCCGCGTATTCCGTTCGTGCTGAGCCTGTCGAAGCGCGTGCCCGACAGCGCAGTCATTCGCGACACGTCCTTCGACAAGCTCAGGACGAACGGCTGAGGATATAGTTCGACGACGCGACTTTGCCGCGGCGGGGAGCAAAAGCACTGGCAGACTTTTCGCAGGTCACTTATAGAGTTGCTTCAGCCACGTCATTCAGGGTGAAGTATGGGACCGTTTCAGCAATTTGTGACGCTAGTCCTGGGCTTGACCGGCTCCATCGCAGGCCCATCGACGATCGTATCGAACAACACTGTCGGTATCGAAGTAAACCAGCCAGCTGGCTGGACCGTCCTGACCGCGGAAGCAAACGCGGCAAATCTTCGAAGTGTTCAGCCCGAAAACAAGGATTTGCAGGAGGCGTTCGCTAAATACGCCAGCGCGCCGGTGATCGCATTTACGAAATACGCTGAACCCTACGCCGACCTGAATCCAAGCTTCAAGGTCAACCTTCGGCCCGTTGGCCAGCTAGCCGGCAGAAGTGCGAGCGAAATTCTTACGGTCGTTATCCCAGCGCTGCGCTACGCCTTCTCCGATCTGCGCATCGACCAAGAACCTGTTTCGACAACGGTGGGAGGACGTGCCGCAGCGTATGCTCGTTTCACCTACACCTTGGCGGCGAGGGGGCAAAAATTTGCAACGACATCGGAACTTTGGATTGTGCCGCGCGGGAGCTATTTCTTCATGATTGGTGCCGGGACGCGACATGACGAGGCAAATGGCACCCGGGCCGAGATTCAATCCATCCTCTCGACCGTCAAAATCGACGCGCAGGAATAGCAGCACGCCCGCCGCGGCAAAGCCGCGTCGTCGGTCGTCCGCTTGGCGGACGCCGGCCGGGGCCAGGGCCGCGACGGCGATTAGCTCTCCCTAATCGCCTGCCTCAACCCTCGTAATCCGCCCCCAGATTCTGGTTCCGCGGCGGCGCGGCGGCCGTAAGCCGCAAAGCTTCCGCCGATTGCGACAGGCTGCCGACCGCATCGGCGACGTCGTCGTCGTCCTGCTGGACTTTTTGCAGGCCGCTGATCACCGCTTCCTGGAGATGCGCGGGCTTGACCGTCTGTTCGGCGATTTCGCGCAAGGCGACGACCGGATTCTTGTCGCGGTCGCGGTCGATGGTCAGCTCGGCGCCGCCCGAAACCTGCCGCGCGCGCTGCGCTGCGAACAGGACCAGGTCGAAGCGGTTGGGGATCTTGTCGACGCAATCTTCGACGGTGACGCGCGCCATGGGCGGTATCCTTTGGGCAAACCGGATTTCGGGATTAGCCGCGGCCCCTAGGGGAACGCGGGTCGCGGAGTCAAGGAAATCGGCTTGCCGCACGCGGGTGCGCGGGCCACACGCGGCAGGGTGGCAGGGCAGCATTTCACCGTCGAGGGCAACCGGCTGACGCTGCTCGAGGACGGGCCCGAACGCTTCGGCGCGCTACTCGCGCTGATCGACGGCGCCAAGCGGTCGCTGCGCATCCTCTACTACATCTACGCCGACGACGCCGCCGGGCGGCGGGTCAATGCGGCACTCCTCTCGGCGGCGGCGCGCGGGGTCACCGTCGCACTGATCGTCGACGGGTTCGGCAGCGACGACGCGAGCGACGCGCATTTCTTCGACGGGTTGCAGGCGGGCGGGGTGGCGGTGTGCCGGTTCGTGCCGCGCTTCGGGCGGCGCTATCTGCTGCGCAATCACCAGAAGCTCGCGCTGGCGGACGCCGAGACGCCCGCCGCGGCGATCATCGTCGGCGGGTTCAACGTCGAGGACGATTATTTCGCGCCCGAGACGCCGGACGCCTGGCGCGACCTGGGGCTATTGGTCGCGGGGCCGGCGGCGGCGCGGATGGCGGGGTATTTCGACGCGCTCGACACCTGGATCCGGCAACCCAAAGGCAAGGTCCGCCAGCTCAATCGCGCGCTGGCACAGTGGAGCGAGACCGAGGGCAAATTGCGCTGGCTGATAGGCGGGCCGACGCGGGCGTTGTCGCCGTGGGCGCAGACGGTGCGCGCCGATCTGCGCAGGGCCGCAAGGATCGATATCGTCGCGGGCTATTTCACGCCGAGCCCCGGGATGCTCCGCCGGCTCGACCGCGCCGGGACCGCGCACCGCCAGGTTCGGGTCGTGACCGCGGCGCGTTCGGACAACACCACCACGATCGCCGCGGCGCGCTTCACCTATGCGGGTTTGCTCAGCAAGGGCGTGCGGGTCTTCGAATATGCCGCGAGCAAGCTCCACACCAAGCTCTACGTGATCGACGACACCGTTCAGATCGGCAGCGCCAATTTCGACGTGCGCAGCCTGTATCTGAACCTCGAGCTGATGCTCAGGATCGACGATGCGGCTTTCGCGGCGCACGCGCGGGCGTATGTCGATGGCGAGCTGACCCGATCGGACGAGATTACCGCGGCGGAATACCGCGCCAACACCGGCTGGTGGCAGCGGCTGAAGCAGTTCGCGGCGTACGTGCTGGTCGCGGTGATCGACCCCGGCGTGTCGCGCGGGATGAATGTCTAGCGATACGCCCAATACAGCTGCGCGGGCGGGACGTTCCACCATTCCATGTCGTGCTCAATCCGTTCGGCGTGCGGGGTGAGGAAGGCCTTCACCTTGGGGCTGAACTGATAGACCAGGAACGCGCCGCCCGGCCGCAGCGTCTCGAAGGTCGCGGTCGCGATCGCCGGGCCGACGCCCTCGGGCAGGGTCGAGAACGGTAGCCCCGAAAGGATATAATCGGCGTGATCGTGGCCGTGATCGCGGACGATCTCGCCGACCTGCTCGGCCGAGGCGTGAATCGCGGAGAAGCGCGGATCGACGATCGTATGGCGCAGATACGCGACGAAGTCCGGGTTGGTGTCGATCGCGATGAATTGCGCGTCGGGCGCCATCCGTTCGAGGATCGGGCGACAGAAGGTGCCGACTCCCGGGCCGTATTCGACGAACACCTTGCAGTTCGCCCAATCGACGGGAGCGAGCATCTTCGCGATCAGCCGGTCCGACGACGGGATGATCGACCCGACCATCACCGGATGCTTCAGGAACCCGGAAAAGAACATGCCCCAGGGGCTGGGCACACCGGCCGGGCGGCGGCTGCGGCGCGCCGCGGCTTCGAACGTGCTCGACATGATACCCCTTCGCCTGATGGCCGGATTTGCGACGGCCACGAAACCGTCCCGTCGCAAAACTCCAACGGTTATTCAACCCGCCGGGTTGCATCGCGATGACACGCCCGCGGTCGGACGGCTTGCTCCGGCCGGACCGCCGCGCCTAAGCGGGCATGGTGCACGACGAAGCGAGCCAGAATGTCCCGGTGACGGACAAGACCGCGCCGCGGATCGATCCGCAATTCGCGATCCTGTTCCTCGTCATGTTCGCGATCGCCGCGGGCAACACCGCGTTGCAATCGGTGCTGCCCGCGCTCGGGCGTTCGCTGGGGGTCGCCGACAGCGCGGTCGCGGCGGCGTTTTCGGTCTCCGCGCTGCTGTGGGTGATCGCCGCGCCGATCTGGGCCAATCGCTCGGACACGTCGGGCCGACGGGCGATGATCCTGCTCGGGATGGTCGGCTTCACCGTCGCGCAGGTGCTGTGCGGGATTTTCCTGACGATGGGGATCAATGGCTGGATTGGCGGCGGCGCGGCATTCGCGCTCTTCATCCTAGGGCGGTTGATGTACGGCAGCCTGGGTGCCGCCGCCCCGCCCGCGGTGCAGGCGCTGGTCGCCGGGCGCACCACCCGGGCGCAACGGACCCGCGCGCTGACGCTGATCGGCTCGGCGTTCGGGCTCGGTACGATCATCGGCCCGGCGCTCTCGCCCTATCTGGTGGTCGGGCATTTTGGCAGCATCGAGATCGGGCTCGCCGGCCCGGCATTCTTCGCGGCGATTTTCGGCGCGGTGGTGCTCGTGGCGGTCTATTTCATTCTCCCCAACGACCGCATCGCTCAGCCCGGCACACACGGCGCGGCGAACGCCTATCCCTCGATCGGCGGGCAGTCGTCGGGCGCGGCGATCACCGCGGCGACCGGCTCGCACAGCGAACGCGTCGGCTACCGCGACCCGCGGATCAGGAGCTGGATGGTGATGGGGCTCGTGATGGGCCACGCGCAGGCGATGACCGGGCAGGCGATCGGCTTCCTCGTCATCGACCGACTGGGCCTCACGCCGATGCTGGCGCTCGAATCGACCGGGCTCGTGCTGATGATGGGGGCCGGCTCGGCCTTGCTGGTGCAATGGGGGATCATCCCGGTCCTCAACCTCGACCCGCGCCGGCTGGTGCTGGTGGGATTGGTGATGGCGGCGATCGGCACCGCGCTGACCGGGCTCGCGACCTCGCTCTACGGGATCGCGACCGCCTACGCCTTGTCGTCGATGGGGTTCGGGTTCATCCGCCCCGGCTTCACCGCGGGGTCGAGCCTGGCGGTCGGCCCCGCGGGGCAGGGGTCGGTCGCAGGCAAGGTCACCAGCGTCAACGGCGCGTCGTTCGTGCTCGGCCCCTCGCTCGGGGTCGGGCTGTACGAGCTGCAGCACTCGCTTCCCTATCTGACCGCGGGGGCCGCGTGCGCGGTGCTGTTCTTTTATTCGCTTGCCGCCCTGAAACGCTGACTGGCGGCGACGGCGTAGATCACGAGCGCCGCCCAGATCAGCGCGAACCCGACCAGCCGCGTCGGCGGCAGCGGCTCGTCGTAGAGAAAAACCGCCAGCGCCAGCTGGATGCTAGGCGCCAGATATTGCAGCAGGCCCAGGTCCGAATAGCGCACCCGCTTGGCTGCGGCGGTGAACAGCAGCAACGGCAGCGCGGTGACCAGCCCGCTCGCGACCAGCAGCGGCCACGGCGGCGAGGCGGCGTCGAGCGGCGCGGCGGCGATCAGCAGCCACGCCAGCGCGAACGGCGCCAGCAGCACCGTCTCGATCAGCAGCCCGTCGACCGCCTCGACCGGCGTCAGCTTGCGCACCAGGCCGTACAGGCCGAACGACCCCGCCAGCACCAGCGCGGTCACCGGCAGCCGCCCCTGCGTCACCGTCAGCCAGATCACTCCCGCCGTCGCGATCAGCACCGCCACCAATTCGGCGCGCCCGAGCCGCTCGCGCAGCACCGCCACGCCCAGCACCACGTTGACCAACGGGTTGATGAAATAGCCCAGGCTCGCATCGGCAATATGGCCGCCGTTGACCGCCAGGATGTAGAATAGCCAGTTGACCGCGACGAGCGTCGCCGACGTGGCGAGCGCGGCGATCAATTTCGGCCGCCGGACGATCGCGCGCAGCGCCGCACCGTGCCTGAGCACCGCCGCCACGATCGTCAGCAGCGCCAGCGACCACAGGATGCGGTGCGCCAGAATGTCCGCGCCGGGCATCGGCCGCAGCAGCTTGAGGAAGATCGGCAGCACCCCCCAGATCGCATAGGCCGCGATGCCGTAGAGGATGCCGGGGTTGATGCGGGTCGGCATGATCCGCGCTGTGGCGGATCGCATGCCCATTTACGAGGGGGCTAGCCGTCGGCGGCGCGCAGGAAAAAGCCCGCCGCGACCAGCCACAGGCCGGTGAACATCGTCGTGCCGAGCAGGACTTCGTAAACGCCGTCATAGCCCGGCAACGCCCAGCCCGCCGTCCAGGCCCCCGCCCCGACCGCGACCTGCACCGCTGCGGTGAGCGTCATGGCCCGCGCCATCGCGCCGGCCCGGAATCGGCCCAGCGCGCCACCGACGAATGCGACCGCGAGCACGCCGAAGAAGATCAGATTGGCGCGGTTGTCCTCATCGCCGAGAAAACCGACCGCCAGATTCACCCAGATCAACAGGAACACCCCGGCCACCGTCACCGCCGCCCCCGCGCGGTACCACCGGTTGCGCGAGATCCGGGTCGCCAATTCGAACAACAGGCCGACGATGCCGAACAGCACCCCCATCACCACATAGTCCGACAGCGTCCACGGGAAGCCCGCGAACCACGGCACGCTCAGCAACGCCGCCGCCCCGCCCCAGCCGAGCCACCGCCACGGGGTGGTCGCGCGATCGATCTTATCCGTCGTCATATGAATGCCTCCGCTTGTCGGGACGGGCTAACGCGTCGGCGCGGATGCGGCATGAGCGATCCGTGAGGAATCGCTGAAATCGATCGGTCGAGGATAAAAAAAGACCGGCCACGCTGCCTGAGCAGGGGGCCGGCCATGAAAGTTTTAGGAGAGGATGCCTGAAAGGCCCGATCTTTGTGCAGTGCGGCATCCTCTTGTGCAAGTGCGAAGGAACGCGTAGCGATTGCACCGGACGCACTCATAACATCGGATACTTTTCGTTGGAGGGGCCATGCGCAGATTGCCGCCGCTGACCGCGATCGAAGCGTTCGTTCAGGTTGCCCGGCTCGGCTCGGTCAAGGCCGCCGCCGCCGAGCTGGCACTGTCGCCGCCGGCGCTCAGCCGCCGCGTCCAGAGCCTCGAAGCATTTCTGGGCAAGCCGCTGTTCGCGCGGCGGCATCAGGCGATGCAGCTGAACGCCGACGGCGAGCGGATGCTCGGCCTGCTCTCGCCCGCGCTCGACGGATTGAACGACGCGATCGAGGCGATGACCAGCGGGACCGAGGTGCTGCGGCTGCGGCTGGGCGTGTTGCCGCTCTTCGCATCGCAGCGCCTTTTCCCGCGGCTTGGCGACCTGCGCGCCAAACATCCCGAATTGCACCTCGATATCGATACCGCCGGGCATGGCATCCAGCGCCTCGGCGACGGGCTGGATGCGGCGATCGTCCTGGAGCGCTCGGTCGACCCGACGCTCTACGCCAAGCGGCTCGACCGCAATATGGTCTATGCGATCGGCGCGAAAACGCTGCTCGACGGGGCAAATCCGATCGAGCGCCCCGAACAGCTTGCCGGACTCACGGTGATGCTGCACCGCGACATGCCCGAAACGCTCAACACCTGGCGCCATGCCGCGGGAATTGACGATGTCGAGCCGCTCGCGGTCGATCACATGGATTCGGGGCCGCTGATCCTGGAGGCGGCGGCGCAGGGGCTGGGGGTCGCGTTCATGCACGAGAGCCATTTCATCGACGCGCGCGACGACCGGCTGGTGCGGTTGTTCGGGGTCGATGTCGAGAGCCCCTATAGCTACTGGTTCGTGTGCCGGCCGCGGGCGTTGGCGCTGAAACCGGTCAAGTGGTTCCATGACTGGCTGATCGGCGCGCTGACAGCGGATTAGCGCGCCGCCAGCAGATTAGCGTGCTAATCTGCGGCTCGGGCGGCGTGCCGTCGGTCGTCGCCGAGGCGACGCCGGCCGCGGCGGTGGTCGAGCCGGCGATCAGCTTTCGCTGATCAGCCTACCACCGCCTTGACGATCTTCCCTGGGGTTTTCGGTGGTTCGCCCTTGGGCAGGTTGTCGACGTGTTCCATCCCGCTCTCGACCTGACCCCAGACGGTATACTGATTGTCCAGGAAGCGCGCGTCGTCGAAGCAGATGAAAAACTGGCTGTTAGCGCTGTTCGGGCTGGCGGCGCGCGCCATCGAACAGGTGCCGCGGACGTGCGGCTCGCGTGAGAATTCCGCGGCGAGATCAGGCTTCGACGACCCCGACATGCCGGTGCCGGTCGGATCGCCGCCCTGCGCCATGAAGCCCGGGATGACGCGGTGGAAGACGACGCCGTCGTAGAAGCCGTCGCCGGCCAGCTCGGCGACCCGCGCGACGTGGCCGGGGGCCAGGTCGCGACGCAGCTTGATGACCACGTCGCCACCGCTGTCGAGGGTGAGGGTCAGCGTGTCGGGGGTCTCGGCCATGATCTACTCCTAGCGGGAAAGCGCGCCCCCTAGCGCGCGACCGCCCCGGGCGCTAGGGCGAGCGCACCCGCGAAACGGAGGATCGGACATGAGCGAAACCGACCTCGAGAGCCGCGGCGTCGAACCCGAAACCCAGCTCGATGCCGACGACCGGCTGAAGCCCGAATTCGTCCGTGCGGTGCTCGACGCGGTCGAGAGCGGGCAACCCGAAGCGGCGCGCGCGCTGGTCGAGCCGCTCCATCCCGCCGACATCGCCGACCTGTTCGAACTGACCCCGCGCGACGAACGCGGCGGCCTAGCCCACGCGGTCGCCGAGCTGCTTGACGGCGACGTCTTCGCGGAAATGAACGATTACGTCCGCGAAGACCTGATCGACGCATTGGAGCCGCAGGAGGTCGCCGATCTGGCGGCCGAACTCGATACCGACGATGCGGTCGCGATCATCGAGGATCTCGACGCCGACGAGCGCCGCGACGTGCTGAGCGCGATGGAGCCCGACGACCGCGCCGCGATCGAGGAGGCGCTGAGCTACCCCGAGGAATCGGCCGGACGGCTGATGCAGCGCGACCTGGTCGCGGTCCCCGAGCACTGGAGCGTCGGCGACGCGATCGATTACCTGCGCAGCCACGACGAGCTGACCACCGATTTCTGGGAAGTGTTCGTGGTCGATCCGGCGCACAAGCCGGTCGGGACGTGTGCCTTGTCGTGGATTTTGCGCACTCCGCGCGGCATTGCGATCGCGGACGTGATGCAGCGCGAACAGACGCTGATTCCGGTCGACATGGACCAGGAAGAGGTTGCGCTGCGCTTCCAGAAATACGCCTTGATCTCCGCCGCGGTGATCGACGCGAACGGACGGCTGGTCGGGATGATCACCGTCGACGACATCGTCCACATCATCTCCGAAGAGGCCGGCGAGGACGCCTTGTTGTTGTCGGGCGCAGGCGAGGGCGACATCAACGAGCCGCTCATCGAAAGCTACAAGAGCCGGGTGCGCTGGCTGATCGCCAATCTGTTCACCGCGCTGCTCGCCTCGTTCATCATTTCGCGCTTCGAAGGCACGATCGAGCGGATGGTGGCATTGGCGACGCTGATGCCGATCGTTGCCGGTGTCGGCGGCAATGCGGGGACGCAGACGATGGCGGTGACGGTCCGCGCGCTCGCCACCAACCAGTTGACCCAGTCGAACACCTGGCGCTCGATCGTCCGCGAATTGCGGGTCGCGGTGATGAACGGGCTGACCGTCGCGGCGGTGATCGGGGTCGGCGTGGGGCTGGTCTTCGCCAATCCGATGCTAGGCGGGGTGATTGCCGCGGCGATGCTGACCAATATCGTCGTGGCGGGGCTGGCGGGCGTGCTGGTGCCGCTGACGCTCGAGCGGATCGGGACCGACCCGGCGGTGTCGTCGTCGGTATTCGTGACGATGACGACCGATTCGATGGGATTCCTGGCGTTCCTGTGGCTCGCGACGGTCAGCGGGCTGGTGAGTTAGCGCCGCGCTTCCTAACTTCACGCGATGCCGCTGCATCTGACAAAAGTCGCGTTCGGGGTAACGACGCTCGATCACCTGGCGGAACGGATGGCGGCGCGTGCGGCGGCGGACGAGCTGTTCCTGACGACCCGCTACCAGCCCAAGCGTCACGCCGAGATCGCGGGGCAGGGCTCGCTCTACTGGATCATCAAGCATCAGCTCGTGGCGCGGTCAGCGATCACGCATTTCGGCGACGCGCCCGAGGGGCGGATTGCGATTCATCTAGCGGCGCCGCTGATCCTGGTCGGGGCGCGGCGCAAACGCGCGCACCAGGGCTGGCGCTATCTGGAGGACGCGGACGTGCCGCCCGATCTGGGCGGCGGCGATACCGACGGGCTGGCGGCGATGCCGCCGGTGTTGCAGGGGACGCTGGCCGATCTGGCGTTGATCTAGCGCCGTACCTCACGGCCGCAGGCAATCGGTCCGCCGGCCGCTGCCTTCACCTTGCATTCCGGACTGCCCAAGACCGTGATCGCGCCGAGCCCGGTCGAGGTCGCGCTGGCGGTGTAACGTGCGCCTACCGCAACTTCGGTCGCGCCGTCGGTGCGGATCGTGACGTCGTTGGCGGTAAGATCGCGCGCGGCAATCCGGCCCGCGCCGTTGGACAGCAGCCGCGCGCTGCGCGCGGTGCCGCCCAGCGCGATCTCGCCGGTGCCGATCAGCGTCGCGACCAGCTCGTTTGCGGCCAGCCCCGACGCGGCGATCGACCCCGCGCCGGTGACGGTCAGATCGATGCGGTCGCCGCGAACCGGCCCGACGATCGTCAGCACCCCGCCGCCGACCACCCCCGCCGAGCGCAGGCTGCGCGTGCTGACCCGAATCAACGGCGCGCCGGCGGCTTTGGCGCGGGGCCGCTCGCCCCACCCGGCGTTGCCGGCGCGGACGATCAGCGTCGTGCCCTCGACCCGCAATTCGACCTTGTCGAGCACGTCCGCGCTGCCCGACAGGCTGGCATTGGGTTCGGCGTCGGTGGTCAGCCGCACCTCGAACGGGCCGTCGATGCGGATGCGGTCGAAATTGACGACCGCGACCGATCGCTCGGCGGCGGCGGCCGGGGCCGCGATCAGCGCAAGTAAAGGCCACCACCGCATCGGGCGCAGGCTTCGCACCCGCGCCGACGCGGCGCAAGCATCACCCGCAGGTGACGGTGCCCGACCCCATCTTGGACGTGCTGCACTTCGCGCCCTTGCCCAGATCGGCGTCGCCCGAGCCGACGATCGAGACCTTGGCGTTGCCCGTCACGTCGATCGCGACGCTGCCCGACCCGGCGATCGAGACCTCGGCCCCGGACGCCTTCAGCCGCTTGGCGTCGATATCGCCCGAGCCGGCGATGCTGGCGTTGACCGCCTTGGCGGTGCCGCCCGCGGCGATGCTGCCCGACCCGGCGATGCTGAAGTCGGCACTGTCGACGGCGAGCGTCGCGACCGCGATGTTGCCCGAACCGGCGGTGCTGGCCTCGAAGCCCGCGCCCTCGGCGCGGTCGATCGCCAGGTCGCCCGAACCCGCGACCGAGCCGGCGGCGATGCGCGGCATCGTCACATAGATCTTGGCGCTCTTGCCGCCCCAGTTGAAGCCGTCGCGGTTGCGCCGGCCGACCTTCAGCGTGTCGCCGTCCTTTTCGATCTTCAGATAGTCCAGCACCTCGGCATCGCCCTCAGCGCGGACCGAAAAGGCGGTGCCGACCCGGACGTCGATGTCGTCGGAGCCGCGCAACGCGACTTTGGTGAAGTCGGCGACCGCATAGGTGCGGGTGGTGCCCGAACCGGTCCCGGCGACGCCCGGCCGGTCGTTGTCGGCCATCACGTTGCAGGCGATCAGCGGGAAGGCGGCGGCAAGAATGACGAAAGTGCGCATGATCGGAATCCCTTGCTGTATTGTCAGACTAATACAGCAGATGAGGCAGGCGCGCAACGAAAAAGGGCGACCCGCCGGTCGCCCTTTCGTCCGCTTACGTTTCCTTACGTTTACGCAGACGCGCGTTCAGGCCGGCACCTTGTCCTTGTTATAGATCGCCGCCGACGCGCGGAGGATGTCGAGGATCTTCTCCTGCGCGGCCTTTTCGTCGGTTTCCTCCATCGCGGCGAGCTCGCGCGCGAGGCGCGACGCGGCGGCTTCGAAGATCTGGCGCTCGGAATAGCTCTGCTCGGGCTGGTCCTCGGCACGGAACAGGTCGCGGGTCACTTCGGCGATCGACACCAGGTCGCCCGAATTGATCTTGGCTTCATATTCCTGCGCGCGGCGCGACCACATCGTCCGCTTGACCTTGGGCTTGCCCTTCAGCGTCTCCATCGCCTCGCGCATGGTCTTGTCGCTCGACAGCTTGCGCATCCCGACGCTCTCGGCCTTGTTGGTCGGCACGCGCAGCGTCATGCGTTCCTTTTCGAAGCGGAGCACGTAGAGTTCGAGCGCGGTGCCCGCGATCTCTTGCTTCTGCAACTCGATCACGCGGCCGACGCCGTGCTTGGGATAAACGACATAATCGCCGACGTCGAAGAACAGCGCCTTGGCAGCCATGAGAAACCTTTCGCGTTTGAGAAGGAACCGCACGCCGCGGCGACGCCATGACAAGCGCGCGCGGTCGGCGGTGGAAGTGACGTCTCCAATAAGGGCGCGTGGAGCGGAGTCGCGACGCCCGTTGCGGATGTGCATAACAGATTGGTGACAAAATATCCAGTTGCGCCGGTCGCACTGGCGACAAGATCGCCGATTTCGCTTGCACAGCCGCGCTGATCGATATAATTACGATATCATATTAAAGGGAGGGCATAATGGCCGATTTGGGACGTAACATGGCGCTGAACCACAGCAAGGAACGCGCCGCGGCAACCGCCAGCGGCTATCTGATGCTGCTGATCATGCTCGCGCTGACCACGCTGGCGATCGTCGCGATCGTCGCGGTCGCGAACGACGCGTGGCCGCCGGTGTGGGCGGTGCTGGCCGGGGTGGCGGCGTTCGCGACCGCGCTGATCGCGTGCGGCTTCTACATGCTGCAACCCAACCAGGCCGCGGCGATCACGCTGTTCGGCAGCTACAAGGGCACCGACCGCGCCACCGGGCTGCGCTGGGTGCTGCCGTGGCTGATTCGCAAGAAGGTGTCGGTCCGCGCCAACAACATCATTTCCGAACGGATCAAGGTCAACGACCTGCGCGGCAACCCGATCGAGATGGCCGCGCAGGTGGTGTGGCGCGTGACCGACACCGCGCAGGCGCTGTTCGATGTCGACGATTACAAGGCGTTCGTGATGGTGCAGATCGAGGCCGCGGTGCGGACGATCGGCTCGCGCTACCCCTACGACGATTTCGAACACCTCGAAGTGACGCTGCGCGGAAATCACGACGAGATCGGGGTGGAACTGCGCCAGGAGCTGATCGCGCGGCTGTCGGTCGCCGGGATCACCGTCGACGAATGCGGCTTCACGCATCTCGCTTACGCGCAGGAGATCGCCGGGGCGATGCTGCGCCGCCAACAGGCGCAGGCCGTCGTGGCGGCGCGCAAGACCTTGGTCGAAGGCGCGGTCGGGATGGTCGAGATGGCGCTGACGCTGCTGAGCGAAAAGAACGTCGTTGAGCTGGACGACGAACGCCGCGCGGCGATGGTGTCGAACCTGATGGTCGTATTGTGCGGCGAACGCGACACCCAGCCGATCGTGAACGCGGGCTCGCTGTACCAGTAACGTGGCGACCGCTCCGACCAAGAAAGCGTTTCCGCTGCGCCTCGATCCCGCGCTGCACGCGGCGATCGAGCGCGCGGCGGCGGGCGACCTCAGGAGCGTCAATTCGGAGGTAGAATGCCTGCTGCGCGAAGCGCTCGCGCGGCGGGGAGTGAAGGTCGAAATCAGCGCGGCACCCAAACGCGGGCGCCCGCCAAAGGAGGACAAGACATGATCATCGAACCGACCGCGCGCGCATGGTTCGCGCCCAAGCGTTACGGTTACGGCGCGGGCCTGCCAATCGCGTGGCAAGGCTGGGCGCTGTTGCTCGCCTTCATCGGCGTGCTCGTGGGGGCGGCGATCGCCTTCCTGCCGACGCAATGGGTCGCATTCGTCGCGGCGACCGGCGCGGCCAGCGTCGTGCTGACCCTCGTCGCGGCGCGCCACACCCGCGGCGGCTGGCGCTGGCGGTGGGGCAACGCTTAACCAAACGCGCGGTCGAGCAGCCGCGCGAGCCGCAGCCCACCGCGCCGGACCTGGTCACGCATCACCGGGACTAGCCGCGCGACGGTCGCGTCGTCGAGCGTCGCACGCGGCGGCACCGGGCCGCACGCGTCGCCGCCCAGCGCGGTCGCATACGTGAAGTCGCGCGAGACCTGCCAGTTTTCGCGGCTCCAGTCGGTGACGCTCCCCGCGGTATCGCGGGCGCGCACCGCGGCGGAGTAGCGGCGCACCAGCAGCGGCGGGGTCGAGATCGCGCGCTCCGCCAGCGGCCCGTCCCAGACGCTGTGCAGGTTGAAGCGTTCGGGGCCGTAGATGCCGTAATTCGCCTTCACGTCGTTGCCGCCGCGGTCGCTGCGGTCGCCGGCGTGAAGCGGCTGGTGCAGGTCGCCGACGAAGTGCGTCAGGAACAGCAAGGCTTCGAGCCGCGCCTTGTTCGACGCGGTGCGCCCCTTCAGCAGCGCGACCTCGCGCTCGATCTGCGCCGAGACGCAATTGCCGTCCTTGCACGCGCTGGTCAGGTCGAATGGCTGGCACACGTTCACGTTCTGGAAGTGCCAGTTGTAGGCGTAGCCGAAGCGGTTCTCGCCCGCGGCGTTCTTCAGCGGCTTGACGCAATCGGCCCATACGCTCGCCTGTTCGATCGTGCCGGCGGGGCATTCGGGGGTCTCGACCAGCGCCTGTTGCGCCAGCAGCCGGCGGATCGCGACGCGGGTATGCGGCGTGACGTTGGCCCAGGCGATCGCCGCGACGGTCTCATGCCCGTACTCCCAATAGGCGCTGGCGGGGGCGGTCGCGAACAGCAGCGCGACGGCGGCGAACAGGCGAATCATCATGCTTCGTCTCCAAAGATCGCGACCACGCGCTCGCCCGCCGAATTGGCCCTGCCCCGAAACATCCCGGGGGTGGTAAAGCTCCAATGGAGTTCGCCCGCCGGACTGGCGACGATGACCCCGCCGGTGCCGCCGAGCGCCTGCACTTCGCTCAGCGCGCGCGCCGACGCGGTCGCGATGTCGCACTCGCACAGCCGGATCAGCGCGCAGATCTCGTAGCCCGCCGCGGCGCGCTGAAAATGCTCGCCGCTGCCGGTCGCGCTGACCGCCGCGGCGCGGTCGTCGGCGTAGGTGCCGGCACCGATCACAGGCGTGTCGCCGATCCGGCCCCAGCGCTTGCCGGTGATGCCACCGGTGCTGGTCGCGGCGGCGACGTGGCCGTGCGCGTCGCACGCGACCGCGCCGACGGTGCCGTATTTCATCTGGCGGTCGAACGGGTCGTCGCTGGCGAGCAGCTCGGCCAATTGCGCGCGGCGTTCGGCAAGGACGAACCAGTCGGGATCGACCAGCGCGAAGCCCTGTTCGACGGCGAAGGCTTCGGCGCCCGCGCCCGCCAGAAATACGTGCGGGCTGGCGTCCATCACCTTGCGCGCGAGCATGACCGGATTGCGGACGCGGCGGAGTTGCGCGACCGCGCCGGCGCAGCGCCCGTCGCCAGCCATGATCGCGGCGTCGAGTTCGGCATGGCCGTCGGCGCTCAAGGCCGCGCCGCGCCCGGCGTTGAAATGCGGATCGTCCTCGAGGATCGCGACCGCCGCCGCGACCGCATCGACCGCGCCGCCGCCTTGCGCGAGAATTGCGGACCCCGCGTCGAGCGCGGCATTCAACCCGGCGCGCGAGCCGGCCTGGATGTCGGCTGGCATCGTGTCGCGCCGGAAGATGCCCGACCCGCCATGCACCGCGAGCGCCCAGCGGGGGTCAGTCATGCCCATTTCCGTTCGTGCCGAGCGAAGTCGAGGCACCGCCAGCCCCGACCACCGGCCCCTCGACTTCGCTCGGGGCGAACGGGGAGGGGGGCCGGGCGGGCATATCCAAACCTCGAAGAAAAATGGTGCGGCCGAGAAGACTCGAACTTCCACGGGCTTTCGCCCACAACGACCTCAACGTTGCGCGTCTACCAGTTCCGCCACGGCCGCACACCGTATTCGGCCCGGCCCCCTTTTCATAGAGACCCGGAGCGCTGGTAGGCGGCGGCCCCTAGCAAGCGACCGGAGGGCTGGCAACGAGGATGTGCCGGTTACCCTTCCCGCTTTCGCGGGGAAGGCGAATGTCACCCCGCCGGCTCGCCCGCGAAGCTAAGCTCCAGCACCTTCACGTTGCCCGGCACGTCCAGCTTCGCGCTGTTAAAGTCGAGTTGCCCCCGCGGGCCGATAAACCTCCGCTCCGGCGTGATCGTCCAGGAATAGACCGGGCGGCCTTGCGCGTCGCGCAGGTCGGCGCGGATGTCGGGGACGCGCTGGCGGGCGTCGGTCGGGTTCATCACCTTGCCCGACACCGCGAACAGCTCGTTGCCGGTAGCCAGGTCGCGGCGGTCGATGCCCTTGTCGGCGAATACCAGCGGGGTCGCGCCGGCCCCCGCGACCGGCAGCCCGAATTGCGACGCGAGCCCCGGCTGGCCCGACCACAATATCCCGACCGCGCCGACCGTCATCGCGATTCCGGCGGCGAGCGCGATCATCGTCCAGCGCCGCGCGGGGTTGCGGCGCGGGCGGCGACCGTCTTCCCAACCGTCATCGTAGGTCGCGACCGGTTCGGGGGCGGGGGCGGCAACCGCGGGGGCAGGCGCGACGGCGCTGGCCTCGGCGCGGCGTTCGCGCGCGGCCTCCATGATCTGCGACACCGCGGGCGGCTGGTACCAGCTATGCTTGCAATTGGCGCAGCGCACCGTGCGTCCGTCGACCCCGATCGCGGTGTCGGGGACGAGGTAGCGGCTGCGGCATTCGGTGCATTCGAGGATCATCGCGCCCCAAGCTAAACACTCGGGCGCGGGGGTTGGCAAGCGGCGATGGGACAGCGGCCCCACCGCGCACGCTTGCTGCCCCCGGCACGCGCGGTTAGGTCCGAATGCGATGGCGAATATCGTGCAGTTCGAGAATGTGGGGCTGCGCTACGGGACCGGCGCGGAGACGCTCTCCGACGTGTCGTTCACGCTGCAATCGGGGGCGTTCTATTTCCTGACCGGGGCGAGCGGGGCGGGGAAGACCTCGCTGCTGAAGCTGCTGTACCTGGCGCAGCGCCCGACCCGCGGCGTCATCCGCCTGTTCGGCGAGGATGCGGTGACGCTGCCGCGCAAACGGCTGCCCGGGTTCCGGCGACGGATCGGGGTGGTGTTCCAGGATTTCCGATTGCTCCCGCACCTCAGCGCCTACGACAATATCGCGCTGCCGCTGCGGGTGTCGGGGGTGCCCGAGAGCGAGGTCGAGGCACCGGTGCGCGAGATGCTGGCGTGGGTGGGTCTATCCGACCGGGTCGAGGCCAAGCCGCCGACGCTGTCGGGGGGCGAGCAGCAGCGCGTCGCGATCGCGCGCGCGGTGATCGGGCGGCCCGAGCTGCTGGTCGCCGACGAGCCGACCGGCAACGTCGATCCCGACATGGCCGAGCGGCT
>JAZKGJ010000083.1:0-5654 GCA_040385975.1 Pseudomonadota bacterium
AAGGCAGCGAACACCGATCCGGTGCAGGTGCTGCGCTATGAGTAGCGCGGTCCTGGAGACCACGGCGCTGCAACGCAGTTTCGTCCAGGGCGGGGTCACGATCGAGGTGCTGCGCGGCGCCGACCTGAGCGTCGCGGCGGGGGAGATCGTCGCGCTGGTCGGGCCGTCGGGATCGGGCAAATCGACGCTGCTACAGGCGGTCGGGCTGCTCGAGGGCGGGTTCGGCGGGTCGATCCGGATTGCGGGAGTAGAGGCGGCGCAGCTCGACAGCCACGGGCGGACATTGGTGCGGCGCGACCAGCTCGGGTTCGTGTATCAGTTCCACCATCTCCTGCCTGATTTCGACGCGCGCGAGAATGTCGTGCTGCCGCAGCTGATCCACGGCGCGACCCGCGCGGACGCCGATGCGCGCGCCGATGCGCTGCTGAGCGCGCTCGGGCTCGGCCACCGGCTTACCCATCGGCCAAGCCAGCTGTCGGGCGGCCAGCAACAGCGCGTCGCGGTCGCGCGCGCGCTCGCCAACCGGCCCGCGCTGGTGCTGGCGGACGAGCCGACCGGAAACCTCGACGAGCATACCGCCGACCTGGTGCTGGCGGAATTCCTGCGGCTGGTGCGCAGCGAAGGCTCGGCCGCGCTGATCGCCACGCACAACGAGCGGCTGGCGGCGAAGATGGACCGCGTCGTGCGGTTGCACGAGGGCGTGCTGGGGTGAGCTGGACCGAGCCGCCGACACTGATCGGGCGGCACGTGACGCTGCGCCCGCTCCGCGCCGACGATGCCGCGGCCTTGGCAGCGGTCGTGGCCGACGGCGACCTGACCGAGCTGTTCTATTCCAACGCGGCGAGTTTCACCGATCCCGTGGCGGCGATGGCGGCGATCTTTGCTGAGCGCGACTATGGGCGGGCCATGCCGTTCGCGGTCGAAACCCCCGATGAACGTGTCGTCGGGATAACCCGCTATATGCGGATGAATCCGGGCCACCGCCGGCTGGAAATCGGCGGCACATTCTACGCCAAGTCGGTGCAGCGCACGGGGCTGAACACCGAAGCGAAACTGCTCCTGCTGACCCACGCGTTCGAGGCGATGCGGTGCAACGTCGTCCAGATCCGCACCGACTGGTTCAACCGCCTGTCGCAGCGCGCGATCGAGCGGCTCGGGGCGAAGCGCGACGGGGTGTTGCGCAATCATCAGCTGATGGACGGGCGGTTGCGCGACATGGTGGTGTATTCGATCATCGCCGGCGAGTGGCCGGGGGTGAAGCGCAACCTGCACTTCCTGTTGGCGCGAGGAGAGAGCGAATGATCACCGACCTGCACGTGAAGGCCGCCGACGGCGGCGACGTCGCGCTGGCCGATTACGCCGGCAAGGTGCTGCTGGTCGTCAACACCGCATCGAAATGCGGGTTCACGCCGCAATATGAGGGGCTGGAGGCGCTGCACCGCGACTATGCCGACCGCGGCTTCGAGGTGCTGGGCTTTCCGTGCAATCAGTTCGGCGCGCAGGAGCCGGGCGACGCCGCCGAGATCGCCAATTTCTGTTCGCTGACCTACGACGTGACTTTCCCGGTGTTCGCCAAGGTCGACGTCAACGGCGACGGTGCGGACCCCCTGTTCAAGCAATTGAAGAGCGACGCGCCGGGGCTGCTCGGCCTGGAATCGATCAAGTGGAACTTCACCAAATTCCTGATCGACCGCACCGGCAAGGTGGTCGGGCGGTACGCGCCGACGACGAAGCCCGAGGCGATCAGGAGCGACATCGAAAAATTGCTCTGAGCGCTTTGCCGAATCGCGCGGGCCGCGCATAACCGGGCGATGCCGCATTCCGCCTTCGTGCCACTCCGCGTATTCTCGAGCTACACGATGCTCGACGGCGCGATCGAGCCCGAGGCGATCGCCAAGCGCGCGCAGGAATTGGGCTTCCCCGCGGTCGCGCTGACCGACCGCAACGGGCTGTACGCGGCGATGCCGTTTTCGAAGGCGTGTGCGAAGGCCGGCGTGCAGCCGATCGTCGGCGCGATGCTGGGGGTGTGCCGCCCCGACATGCCGGAGGGGGTCGAGCCGCCGATCGACTGGCTGGCGCTCTATGCGCAGGACGAAACCGGCTACCGCAATCTGTGCGCGTTGGTGTCGAAGGCGCATCTCGACCGCCCGATCGAGCTGCCCCCGCATGTGGATTTCGCGGTGCTGGCGGACCATTCCGCCGGGCTGATCGCGCTGACCGCGGGGCGCGAGGGCGCACTCGCGCGACTGTTCGCGGAGGACCAGCCCGGCCGGGCGCTCGCCTACGCCGATCGATTGCAGGCACTGTTCCCGGCACGGCTGTACGTCGAGTTGACCCGCCGGCTGGACGAGATCGAGGGCAAGGCCGAGCCGCATCTGCTCGACCTGGCGTATGCGCGCGACCTGCCGCTGGTCGCGACCAACCCATGCTGTTTCGCCGAGGCCGATTTTCATGAGGCACATGACGCGCTGCTGTGCATTGCCGCCTCGACCTACCTGGCGAGCGACGACCGGGTGCGCAGCTCGCCCGACGCCTGGATGAAGCCCGCCAACGAAATGCGGCTGCTGTTCGCCGATCTGCCCGAAGCGATCGCCAATACGCTGGTCGTCGCGCAGCGCTGTGCGGTGATGGCACCCAGCCGCGACCCGATCCTGCCGAGTCTGGCGGGCGACCCGGCGGCGGAGGGTGAGCAACTGCGCCGCGACGCGAAGGCGGGGCTGGAGGCGCGGCTCGACCGGATCGAGGAGTTGAGCCAGCGTGTCTCGACGTCGCTCGACACGAACGGGGTGGGAGGTGAGGCCGCTCCAACGCCGTTCGTCCCGAGCGAAGTCGAGGGACCTGCTTCCAACTGGCGCGAAGCTTACCGCGCCCGGCTCGATTTCGAACTCGACGTCATCGTCCAGATGGGCTTTTCGGGCTATTTCCTGATCGTCGCCGATTTCATCAAATGGGCGAAGGATCACGACATCCCGGTCGGCCCGGGGCGTGGTTCGGGCGCGGGCAGCGTGGTCGCTTGGTCGCTGACGATCACCGACCTCGACCCGATGAAGCTGGGGCTGCTGTTCGAACGGTTCCTGAACCCCGAACGCGTGTCGATGCCCGATTTCGACATCGATTTCTGCGAAACCCGGCGCGGCGAAGTGATCCGCTACGTCCAGGAGCGTTATGGCCGCGATCAGGTCGCGCAGATCATCACCTTCGGGAAGTTGAAGGCGCGCGCGGTGCTGAAGGACACCGGGCGGGTGCTGCAGATGAGCTACGGCCACATCGACCGGCTCGCGAAGCTGGTGCCGAACCATCCGACCGACCCGTGGGACCTGGGCCGCGCGCTGAACGGCGTGTCCGAACTGGCGCAGGAATACCGCCGCGACGACGGGGTGCGCCACCTGCTCGATCTCGCGATGAAGTTGGAGGGGTTGCCACGCCACGCCTCGACCCACGCCGCCGGGGTGGTGATCGCCGACCGTCCGCTGGCCGAGCTGGTCCCGCTGTACCGCGACCCGCGCTCGGACATGCCGGTCACGCAATTCGACATGAAATATGTCGAGGGCGCGGGGTTGGTGAAGTTCGATTTTCTCGGGCTCAAGACGCTGTCGGTGCTGAAGAAGGCGACCCAGCTGCTGGCGAAGCGCGGGACCGCGGTCGATCTCGATGCGCTGACCTGGGACGACCCCGACGTCTACAAACTGCTGCAAAAGGGCGACACGGTCGGCGTGTTCCAGCTGGAATCGGAGGGGATGCGGCGCACGCTGGCGGCGGTGAAGCCGAGCAATTTCGGCGACATCATCGCGCTCGTGTCGCTCTACCGCCCGGGGCCGATGGACAACATTCCGTCGTTCGGCCACCGCAAGAACGGCCGCGAAGCGATCGCCTTTCCGCACAAATTGCTCGCGCCGGTGCTGGCCGAAACCTACGGCATCTTCGTCTATCAGGAACAGGTGATGGAGGCGGCGAAGGTGCTGGCCGGCTTCACCTTGGGTCAGGCCGATTTGCTGCGCCGGGCGATGGGCAAGAAGATCAAGGCCGAGATGGACGCGCAGCGCGATCATTTCGTCGCGGGGTGCGCCGCCAGCAACGCCATCGACGCGCCGACCGCCAATATGCTGTTCGACTTGATCGACAAGTTCGCCGGCTACGGCTTCAACAAGAGCCACGCCGCCGCCTATGCGCTGCTGGCGTATCAGACCGCCTGGCTGAAGGCGCATCACCCGGCCGAATTCTACGCCGCGTCGATGTGCTACGACATCCACCTGACCGACAAGCTCGCGATCTTCGTCGACGACATGCGGCGGCTCGGGGTCGGCTATCTCCCGCCCGACATCAACGCCAGCGAAGCCGACTTCTCGGTCGAGGATACCGCGGAAGGCCAGCTCGCGGTCCGCTACGCACTCGCCGCGCTGAAGTCGGTCGGCGAGGGCGCGATGGAGCGGCTGGTGGCGGAGCGCGAAGCGAATGGCCGCTTCGCCAGCCTCGACGATCTGGCGCAGCGGGTCGATCCACGCCTGCTCAATAAGCGCCAGCTCGAAACGCTCGCGGCGGCGGGCGCGTTCGATACGCTCGACCCCAACCGGCCCGGCATCTTTGCCTGCGCGGAGACGGTGCTGGCGGTATCGTCGCGCCTCCACGACCAGCGCACCAGCGGGCAGGGCGGGCTGTTCGGCGAAAGCGACAAGGGGGGCACCGCGATCAAGCTGCCGCTGAGCGCGAAATGGTCGATCGCCGAGCGGATGGAACAGGAAAAGGAAGCCTATGGCTTCTATTTTTCGGCGCACCCAGTCGATCGCCACGCGCATCTTGCCAAAATGCACGGCGCGCGCAGCTTCACCGCGCTCGGTGAGTTGCCGATTCCGGAGGACGGCTCGCGGACCGGTGCGACGATGGCGGCGCTGGTCGAGGAAGCGCGCTGGCGCACCTCGGCAAAGGGGCGGCGCTATCTGATGGCAACGCTGTCGGACGCCAGCGGCCAATTCGTCGCGACGTGTTTCGATGAAATCGTGTCGAAGGATTTGGAAGAGGCGGCGCGCGCCGGCGGATGTGGTTTGATGACGGTCGAACTCGATCGCCGTCCGGGCGAAGAGACGCCCCGGGTCACGATCAAGCGGATCCAGCCGTTCGAAACATTGGCCAGTACGACCCGGATGGCGCTCGTCGTGCACATCGCCGACGCGGCGGCGATGTTAGCGGTGTGCGGCGAATTGCGCGGTGCACGCGGCGCACGGGGCGAGGTGCGGGTGATCGCGCCGGTTGCGGGCGGCGAAGCGACGCTGCTGCTGGGTCGCGACTTCCTGCTGGAAGGGGAACTTGCCGCGCGGATCGAAGCATTGCACGGTGTCGCGCACGTCGAGCTCAAGACCTCGGAGACGAGGCTCGCATTGGTCGGCTAGGGGGCGACGATGGACAATTTCGAGATCGCCTTTTCGCTGGTGACGCTGGTCCTCGGCCTGGCGATCGTCGAGGTGCTGTCCGGTCTGGTACGAACGACGCGCCGCCCCGATTTTCGGCAGGTCGGATGGCTGACGCCGCTGCTCGGTGTGGCGGTAATCTGCGACCTCACGACCTTTTGGGGAATGGTCGCGTCGATGCGCGACATGATGCCGGGATTCTACAAGGCGCTTAGCCTCGGTATGCTGATCGCCAGTGTGTATTATGTCGCG
>JAZKGJ010000083.1:5664-5922 GCA_040385975.1 Pseudomonadota bacterium
TGAACTACCATTATTTTGCAAACAAGCGCCGGGTCATCGGGCTCGTCCTGGCGTGCAATGCGCCGCTTTTTCTATACCAGCTTCCACAATGGTCGCGTGAAACCACGGTGCTGAATCTCGTTTGGCTGGCGCTGATGCTGGCGACGCTCATCGCTTGGGGCAAGCGCGCCAACTACGTCGCGCTTTCGGCGCTGGTCCTCCTCTACATTTACATCTTCTGGGCCTGATCCCCTCGACTTCCGCTTCGACCTAGGTAGG
>JAZKGJ010000084.1:0-6712 GCA_040385975.1 Pseudomonadota bacterium
TTGCTGTTCGTCTATATCGCGATCGGTTTCCTGTCGGGCAGCGCGGTGCAGGGCTGGACGTCGACCATGCTGATCGTGGTGGCGATCGGTGCGGTGCAGATGTTCGTGCTGGGGATGATCGGCGAATATCTCGGGCGGCTGTATATCGAGGCGAAGCGGCGTCCGCTGTATCTGGTCGCCGACATCGCCGGTCCGGTGCAGGGAACCGCGACGCTCGGCTATCGCGCCGAAGTCAGCGCGGCAGCGCCAGCGTCACCAGCGACACCCCCGGCGTCATCGGCACCCGCCCGAGCAGGTGCCGCTCGAAACGGAAAACGCGTTCGAACGCCCAATTGAGCGGCTTGGCCGGCGGCGAATCGTCGCTGTCGTCGCGCCCGGTCAGTCTGCCCGCAAGCCGCGCCGCCGCCGCCAGCGGAAACAGCAACGAATTGAACCAGCGCAATTTGTGCGGTCTCAGCCCCGCGCGTCCGATCGCCGCGCTCAGCGTCGCTTTCGAATAGCGCCGGTGGTGATGATTGACGACATCGTGCGCCGACCACAGCCATTGATGCGCGGGCACTGCGATCAGGATCTTGCCGCCGGGCTTCAACAGCGTCGCCATCGCCGCGAGCGCCGCCACATCGTCCTCGATATGTTCGACCACGTCGAGCACCGCGACCAGATCGTATGCCGCCCGCGCCACCCCGGGCAGTTCGGGAAGCGGCGCGGTGCCGACCGGACGCCCGAGCCGTTCGCTCGCCAGCGTGCGGCTGGCGTCGTCGATCTCGATCGCCTCGACCGCGCCGAATTCGCCCAACATCGCCAGATTGTGCCCGGTCCCGCAGCCGATTTCGAGAATCCGCGCGTCGTCCGGCAAACCGGCGTAGCGCGCGATATAGTCGCGCAGCACGTCGCGGCGCGCACGGTACCACCAATGCGTACTGTCGTGCGCCGCCATCCGGTCGTGAACGATCCTGTCCATCTACTTGAACACCCAGGCGCGGTTGAGCCCGAACGTGACCAGCGGCGTGATGAAGATCGCCGGGACCAGCGGCCACCAGGTCGGGCCGTGGACGAACGGCCCGGTCACCAGCGCCCAGGTAAACCCCTGATTGAGCACGAAGCCCAGGGTCTGGACCGCAAAGAATTTGTGGAGGGTGGCGCGGTCGCGGGTGCCGTGCCCCTTGAAGCTGATCGCGCCGTGCGCGAACCGGCCGACGATCGTCGCCAGCACGAACGCGACCGCGACCGCCAGATTGGGGTTCATCACCCAGGTCGCGAGCGGCCAGTAGATCGCGGCATAGACCGCGGTCACGCCCAGCCCCGTCACCACGAACCGCGCGAGCTGGGCGAGCGCCCCGCTCGCGTGCCAGTCGTGCAGCCGCTGCCGCCAGATCGCTGTCATGGGGATCGTCGTCACCATTGCCCTTTGTTCCGCCCGCGATAGAGCGCCGGGATACCGAGGGGAAGTTGCTTGCGCGTCAATGACGGCCACGGATCGCTCCGCACGATCGTCGAGCGCGACTGGGTGAAACTGTGCCTGATCGCGTGGGCGGTGGTCGCGGCCTTTTACCTGTGGGATCGCTGGGCGCAGATTCAGTGGCTGTCGCTCGGCGACACCGACGACAATATGCGGCTGATGCAGGTTCGCGCCTTGCTCGACGGGCAGGGCTGGTACGACCTCAGGCAATATCGGATGAACCCGCCGGTCGGGTTCGACATGCACTGGACCCGGCTGGTCGACCTGCCGATCGCCGGGCTGATCCTGTTGTTCCAGCCGCTCGTCGGCACCGCGCAGGCCGAGCGGCTGGCGGTCGGGATCGCGCCGCTGCTCCCGCTCGCGCTGGCAATGATCGCGAGCGCCTTCACCGCGCGGCGGCTGGTCGCGCCCGCCGCGTGGCCGCTGGCGGCGATCTTCCTGCTGGGCGCGACCGCGGCGATGCTGATGTTTGCGCCGCTGCGGATCGATCACCACGGCTGGCAGCTCGCGTGCCTGGCGGCGAGCGTGGCGGGACTGGTCGACCCACAGCGCGGGCGCGGCGGTGTGGTGGTCGGGCTGGCGAGTGCGCTCAGCCTGACGATCGGGCTCGAGCTGCTCCCCTATGCGGTGATGGCAGGCGCGATCGTGACGTTGCGCTGGGTCATCGACCGCGACGATGCGAAACGCCTACAGGCCTATGCGCTGGCGCTGACCGGCGGGGTCACTGCCGGGTTCGGCGGGTTCGCGAGCATCGCCAATCAGGTTGCGCGCTGCGACGCACTGACCCCGGTCTATCTGACAACTTTCGTTGCGGCGGGGACGTTGCTGTTCCTGGTCGCGCGGGTGAGCCCGGCGCAGCGCGGGGCGCGCTTGGGGCTGGCGGTGGGTGCCGGGGCGATCGTCGCGGGCGGGTTCGTGCTGCTGTTCCCGCAATGCCTGGGCCGGCCCGAACAGGTTTCGCCCGAGCTGGCCGCCAACTGGCTCAACAACGTACGCGAGGCCAAGCCGATCTATGCGCATACCTTTCGATTGGGCTTCACGATCGCCGCGCTACCGGTGATCGGGCTGATCGGCGCGGCGCTGGCGACGTGGCGTGCGCGCGGCAGCGACCGGATCGCGGGGTGGCTCCCGGTCCTGCTGTTCACCGCCTTCGCGTGCGGGATGATGCTGTGGCAGGTCCGCGCCGGGCCCGCGGCACAATTGCTGGCGGTGCCGGGCGCGGTCGCGCTGGCGTGGCTCGTGCTGCCGTGGTTCTTACGGTTCCAGCCGAATGCACGCACCGGACCCGCCCCGCGGGGTGTGTTTGCCAAGGTGGCCGCTGCGTTGGCTACGGCATTTCCTGTCCTGGTTCGGGTAGCCGGCACCGCCATTGCCTTTCTCGTCGTGTCGGGGCTGTTCGCGGGACTTGCGGTCCAGTATCTGCCGATCGATCCGCCGAGCAAGCGGACCCGGACGGTCAACCGCGCCAATGGCCAGTGTTTCGCCGGCTCCTCGCTCCGCGCGCTCAACGCCTATCCGGCGACCACCATCCTGACCTTCACCGACCTCGGTCCGCGGCTGATCACGATGACGCATCATAACGCGGTCGCGGGGCCGTATCATCGCAACGAAGCCGCAATCCTCGACGTCCAGCACGCCTTTACCGGGAGCGACGGCAATGTCCGCGCGACCGCGGCGCGGCACGGCGCGACGTTGCTGCTGGTGTGCCCGAATATGGCCGAATCGACGGTTTATCGGGTACGCGGCAAGGGCGGGTTCTACGACCGGCTGGCGCACAATCGCGTGCCCCCGTGGCTGGAACGCTTGCCGCTCCCGAAGAAATCGCCGTTTCGATTATACCGGATCAGATCCTGAAAGCGGCCTGAATCCCGTCGATCACATATTGAATCGCCAGCGCCGCGAGCAGCACCCCGAGCAATCGGGTGATGACCGCTTCGGTCCGCGCGCCCAGCACCCGCATCAGCGGCCCCGCCGCCAGCAACGCCGCCAGCGTCAGCAGCAGCACCGCCGCCAGAGCGCCCAGCACGGTGATGGTCGGCTCGACCCCGTCGGTCCGCGCCATCAGCAACATGACGCTGGCGATCGACCCCGGCCCGGCAATCATCGGCATCGCCATCGGGAAGACCGACACGTCCTCGACCTCGGGCGTTTCCGCGATCTTCGCGGCGCGGTCTTCACGACGCTGGGTACGCTTTTCGAACACCATGTCGGCGGCGATCAGGAAGAGCAGGATGCCGCCCGCAATCCGGAAGCTGGCGAGTTCGATGCCGAGCCCGCGGAGCAGGTCTTCGCCGAAGAGCGCAAAGACCAGCAGAATCAGCGTCGCGATCCCGACCGCGCGGAACGCCATCGCGCGACGATGAAACGCGTCGGCCCCCTTGGTCAGCCCGGCATAGATCGGCGCGCAGCCGGGCGGGTCGATCACCACGAAGAAGGTGATGAACGCCGAGACGAAGAGCTCGGTCATTTGGGCTTGGGCGCGGCGACGCGGTCGGCAATCACCGGTTCGTAGGTCGTACCGGTCCACAGGTGGACGTAGAACACGCGCGTGCCATCGGGCTCGACCGTCCAGCTCCACCCCAAAGTCTTGTCCTTCGACGTGCCGCTTCCCTGCTGCGTGCCCTTGCGCTTCACTTGGATCAGCCCGCGCGGTTTGTTGTCGCACGATGCGCGCCGGATGGCGGGGTCGGCGGCGGGACGCGGTCGCGGCGCGGCCAGGTCGCCCCCGTGGTCGAGCGTCCAGCGCCAGCCGCCGGCGGCCTGCTTCGCCCAGAGCGTCGAGAAGAAGTTGGTCCGCCCATCGGGCCAAACCGCTCCGCCGGTATTCGCGCCGAGCGTGCCGTCGCACGACAGGAAGCCGGCGGTGGGCCACCACTCGACCGATTTCGCCGGGTCGGGCGCGTCCTTCAGCGCGGCGTGGACGTTTTCGGGAGGCAGGAAGATCGCAGCTGGGGCGGCCCATTTGCGGAATGCGCTCCATTGGCCAAGCCGTTGCGCATCCGCCGCAAAGTCGCGCTCGGCGTCGAGCGGGGTTATATCCTCATCCCTTCGTGCTGAGCTTGTCGAAGCACGGGCGCCTTGAACACGCGCTTCGACAGGCTCAGGGCGAACGGTAATTTGTGCGGCAACGGCGAGCAGAAACGCACCGATCATAAAGCTTCCTTGTCATACGCGAGTCCGCCGTGGCGGTGCGCGGCGATGACGGTGTTGCGCAGCAGGCAGGCGATCGTCATCGGCCCCACCCCGCCCGGGACCGGGGTGATCGCCCCCGCGACTGCGCTGGCGCTGGTGAAATCGACGTCGCCGACCAAGCCCGCGTCGGTACGGTTGATGCCGACGTCGATCACGGTCGCGCCGGGTTTGAGCCAGTGGCCGGTGATCATCCCCGGCCGCCCGACCGCCGCCACGACGATGTCGGCGCGACGCACCACCTCAGCCAAGTCGCGGGTCCGCGAATGCGCGATCGTCACGGTGCAGCTTTCGCGGATCAGCAATTGCGCCATCGGCTTGCCGACGATGTTCGACCGGCCGACCACGACCGCATCCTGGCCGCTCAAATCGCCGAGCGCGTCCTTGAGCAGCATCAGGCATCCCGCGGGTGTGCACGGCACGAACCCGAACAGCCCGATCGCCAGCCGACCGGCGTTGACCGGATGAAAGCCGTCGACATCCTTGTCGGGATCGATCCGGGTGATCACGCGGTTTTCGTCGAGCTGCGGCGGAAGCGGCAGCTGGACCAGGATGCCGTCGACCGCGGGGTCGACATTGAGCGTGTCGATCAGCGCATCCAGCTTTTCCTGCGACACATCGGCGGGCAGGCGGTGCTCGAAGCTTGCCATTCCCGCCTCGCGAGTCGCCCTGCCCTTGGCGCGGACGTAGACGCCGGACGCGGGATCGTCGCCGATCAGGACGACCGCGAGCCCCGGTGCGCGCCCGGCCCGGGCCGCAAAGTCGGCGGCGACCGATGCGATCCGCGCGCGCAATTCCGCCGCGAACGCCTTGCCGTCGATGATCCGCGCGGTCATTCGCGGCTCACATCGCCGGCGGCGCGACCAGGCTCTGCGCGACCGAGGGCAGGACGATGTCGCCCAGGATGAACAGCAGGATGAGCACCACCGCGGGGGCGAAATCGATGCTGCCGGTGTCGGGCATGATCCGCCGGATCGGGCGATACAGCGGCTCGGTGAAGGCGTTGAGCGCCTTCCACAGCGACGCGACGAAATCGTTGTAGGTGTTGATCACGTTGAACGCGATCAGCAGCGACATCACCACCTGGATGATGACGATCCAGCGCAGCACGTCGAGCAGCACCGCGACGATATTGAGAATGGTGAGCATTGGGCCTCCCGCTTGGGCGCTCCCTTAGCCGCCCGCGGCGCGGCGGACCAGTGTGCCGGCCCCGCGCCGGGTGAAGATTTCGAGCAACATCGCGTGCGGCACGCGGCCATCGAGCACGACCGCGGCATCGACCCCGCCCTCGACCGCGGCGACGCAGGTCTCCAGCTTGGGAATCATGCCACCCGTAATCGTGCCGTCCGCCCTCAGCTGGCGGATGTCGTCGGGGGTCAGGTCGGTCAGCAGCTCGCCCGCCTTGTCGAGCACCCCCGCGACATCGGTCAGCAGGAACAGCCGCGCCGCGCCCAGCGCCGCCGCGACCGCCCCGGCCATCGTGTCGGCGTTGATGTTGTAGGTGTGCCCATCGGCGCCGCGCGCGATCGGCGCGATCACCGGGATCATCCCCGCCGCGACCACCGTGTCGATCAGCGAGCGGTCGACGTGCGCGGGTTCGCCGAC
Organism: Pseudomonadota bacterium; assembly: GCA_040385975.1. Classification (GTDB taxonomy): domain Bacteria; phylum Pseudomonadota; class Alphaproteobacteria; order Sphingomonadales; family Sphingomonadaceae; genus Sphingomonas. The sequence continues at coordinate 6,254 of JAZKGJ010000084.1, forward strand.
GAAGCCCAGGTCTACGTGGCGCTCGACCCCGATCTGCGGGTCGGCTTCACGCCCGACCTTTTCGGCGGTGACCAGCCCGGCATCCTTGCCCGACAGCCCGACCGCGCGGCCCCCGGCGTCGCCGATCCAGCCGGCGATGTCCTTGTTGATCGCACCCAGCACCATTTCGGCGACCTGCGCGGTTTCGGCATCGGTGACGCGCAGGCCGCCGACGAACTGCGATTCGACCCCGAGCCGTTTCAGCATCGAGCCGATCTGCGGCCCCCCGCCATGCACCACCACCGGGTTGATCCCGACCGCGCGGAGCAGCACGACATCCTCGGCGAAATCGCGCTGCAGTTCGGGGTCGCCCATCGCGTGGCCGCCGTATTTCACGACGAAGGTCGCCCCCGCATAGCGCTGCAGATACGGCAGCGCCTCGGTCAGCGTCTCCGCCTTTGCCAGCAATGCGGGGTCGGG